>JAPOVI010000081.1 GCA_026708265.1 Acidobacteriota bacterium | reverse complement strand
CCGCCGTTCGTCGCCTGCGGCTCCGCTCGGCGCCCAACCCAATCCTTCAGGAGTCTGCGCCGTTCTACGGCGCAAACTCCTAGTGGTAGTACGACATGAGACCCGGCTCGATCTTGCCGAGGAAGCCGGGGGCGTACTGGTCGCGCAGCCAGAACTCCTTCTTCGCCTGCACGTTGACGACGGCGGGGCGGCTGCCCTCGAGCGCCGCCTGGTAGGCGCGCTCGAGGGCCGGGCGCATCTCGTCGGGGCGCGTGACGTACTCCCCGTGGGCCCCGAGCGCCTCGCCCAGCTTGTCGTAGCGCAGGTTCTCCTGGAACAGGTGCACGGGGACGGCGAGCGGGTTGTTGCGCTGGCCCGTCCACGTGCCCCACGCGTTGTTGTTGTAGACGATAATCACGGCCGGCAGGCGGTACTTGGAGAGCGTCTCGAGCTCCATCCCCGAGTACCCGAAGCCGCCGTCGCCGGTGATCCCGATGACGGGGTGACCCTCGAAGCCGGCCTGCGCGCCGGCGCCGTCCCGGACCGCCGCCGCCACGCCGACCGTGTAGCCGACGTCCGGTCCGATGGCGCCGTACTGGTAGGCGCCGTTGATGATCTGCCCCGGTCGGTGCGCGCGCAGGTAGCGCCGCGTGTAGCGGGCGATGCCGTAGCCGCCCTGGAGGATCGTGGTCCGGTCCGCCGGCAGGTCCCCGTGGTGCAGGAAGTCGGCCAGCGCCTTGCCGATGACCGCAGGGTGGACCGCGTCCGTGTAGCCGCTGCCGATCCGGTAGTACTCCTCGTTCTCGGCCTCGAACGCCGCCCGCGCCGCCGCCACCTCGGCCACCCACGCCTCGTGACGCTGGCGCGGCATGGCGGCGGCCAGCGCCTCGAGGCCGGCGCGCTCGTCGCTCACGATGCCGATGTCGATGGGCAGGTTGCGGCCGATGTCCTCCGCCGCCGGATCGATCCGGATGTAGCGGGCGTCCGGCCCGAAGGCGAACTCCCCGAGCGTCGGCATGCAGTACTGGCCCACGAGCAGCACGACGTCGGCGCTCATCATCGCCTGCGGCGCCGCGTCGGCCGACAGCTCGTGGTCGGCCGGGAACTGGCCCTTCATCGCCCCGGACTCGACCACGGGGATGTGGGCGCGCTCGGCGAGCTGGCGCAACGCAGCCCACGCGCGGCTGTAGAACACGCCGTTGCTCGACACGATGATCGGGCGCTCCGCGTTCCGCAGCAACTCGACCGCGCGATCGATCGCCGCGGGGTCCGGGTGCGGCCGTGCATCCGTGCGGTAGCGCGTCTTGTCGTAGAAGAACTCGACGTCGGTGGCGTCGGCGAAGCGGGCGCGGGCGATCTCGGCCGGGAAGTCGAGGTGCACCGGCTTGGGGACGCCGCTCTTGAGCTGCCGGAAGGCGTAGCCGGCGTACTCCCAGGTGCGCGACGGGTTGATGAGCCGCTTGCCGTACTTCTTGATGCCCTCGGTCAGCGGCTGCTGGTACTGGTCCTGGATGCCCTGCTCGGTGTCCTCGGCGAAGATCGTCTTGTTGCTCGCCAGGACGAGCACCGGCGAGCGGGCCGAGTTGGCGGCCGAGATGGCGCCGATCATGTCGGTGAAGCCGGGCCCCTCGGTGCCGGACGTCGCCGCCACCTCGCCCGTCGCGCGGCAGAAGGCGTCCGCCGCGTGACACATCGACCCCTCGTGGCGCCCCGAGTAGGTCGGGATGCCGGTGTCGCCGATGGCGTGGATGACGCCGTAGTTCCCCGGGCAGCAGAAGAGCGCCTTGACGCCCTCCTCCTTGCACGCCCGCGCGAACACCTGCGCGCCCGTCATCGGGAAGTCCACCTCGGGGAGGGATGCCGCCTCGGCCTTCTCGAACTCGACCGGGACCGTGATCGGCTTCACGTCCTCCTCGGCCGCGGCGGCCACGCGGCCCGTGCCGAAGGCCGCCGTGACGCCGGCGCCGCCGAGGGCCGCCTGCCGCATGAAGGCGCGGCGCGACTTGGTCGCTGCACGTTCCGACTCCGCCGGGCGCGTCTTCTTCGTCTTCTTCATCAAGGCCTCCAGGCGTTGCCGTGCGCCGGCGATGTCCGCGGTTCGGCGGCGGCCGGTCGCCCCGGGAGCGCCGCCCGCATGCTAGTCGCCCCGTCCGGGATGTGTCAAAACCGCTTCGCCGGCGAGCGCGTGCCGGTCGAGCGCGGTCGTACTCCGATCGAGCGCGACCGTGGGCCGGCAGCACCGCCGTCCCACCCGCCCGCGCGTCCCCGCGGCGGCGCTGTCAGGGGAAGCGACCGCTACCGCTGACGGTCGGGACTTCCCCGGCCGAGCTCGCTGACGGAGCGCCGCGTCGCCGCTACTCGATGACAAGCAGGCCGCTCACGTCGCGGGCGCAGCGGGCGCCGACGTTGCTCGTGTGGCCGTCGGCGGAGAACGGAAGGCGCACGGAGAGCCGCAGCACGCCGGGGAAGTTGAGCCACGAACCGCCGCGCATCACGCGGAGGTAGCCGGACTCGGCCGGCCGCGGGTCGGTGCGCGGGCCGGCGGGGTAGGTGGGGGTGATCCACCCGTCGACCCACTCCCAGACGTTGCCGGTCATGTCGTGGAGGCCGAAATCGTTCGCCGGGAAGGAGCCCACCGGGGCGGTGTTGACCCAGGTGTCGGCGCCGCCGGCGGCGCCGCGGCAGCACTCGACGTCGCCGAAGTTGGCGTAGTCGCGGGTCAGCTCGTCGCCCCACCAGTAGAGGCGCCCGTCGTGGCCGGCCCGCGCTGCGTACTCCCACTCCGCCTCGGTCGGCAGGCGGCCGCCGGCCCAGTCGCAGAACGCCGCCGCGGCGTGCCAGGTCAGGTGGACCGCCGGGTGGTCGGGGGCCTGCGCGAAGTCGGGCTGGGGGGGCGGGCCGGCGCCGACCGCGGCCGCGAACTCGGCGAGCTGGGCGACGGTCACCTCCGTCGCCATCAGCTCGAACGCCGAGAGCGTCACCTCGTGGCGGGGCCGCTCGCTGCCCAGGCAGGTCTCGTCGCCGGGCACGCAGCCCATCTGGAACGACCCGGACGGAATCGTCACCCAAGGCAGCTCGATAGCCTGTGCAAGGGCGGTCGCGGGAGTCAGCGCAAGCCAGACGACGGCCGCCGCCCCCGCCGTCGACACCCGGCCGCGCTTCCTTCCACTCCGGGGGACGCGGGATCGAGCCCCGCACCCGAGGAGCACGCCTGCCGCCGCCGGCAGGAGCCGGCATCGGGGCCGGCGCGCCCTCGCGGCGCCGGCTGCGCCGATCGAGCGCGCCGGCTGCACGAGGGTGCTTGACAGCATCGTGGAGTTCACCCCTTCACCGCGATACCGGTCACCTCGAAGCGCGCGCCGAACAGCAGCGTGCCGGAGCCGAGGAACGCGCGCGCCGGCGGGTCGTCGTTGAAGTACTCGCGGTACACGTTGTTGAAGGCACCGTAGAGCCCGACGTCCGAGCAGAAGACCTGGACGCTGACCAGGTCGTCCATCGTCATGTCGGCCTCGGCCAGCACCGCCTGGATGCCGTCGAGGACGTTGCGGGCCTCCTGCTCGGCCGTCGCCGGCGGGCGGCCGGTCTCCGGGTCCATGCCGAGGCGGCCCGCCACGTACAGGGTGTTCCCGACCAGCACGGCATCGCTGAACGGCGCGGTCGTCGTGCGGCCCGGCAGGTTGATGGTGCGCGGCGCCGACGATTCCTCCTGCGCGGCGCCAGCGGCCGGAATCCCGCCGGACAGCAGCACGCCGCCCGCCGCGCCGACCAGGAGGCCTGCGAGGAATCCGCTTCCGAGTCTCGTCATCTTCATCATTCAGTGTTCCTTGCTTCAGGGTTCCTGCTCACCGGGCACCGGGCGTTGGGGCGTTGCTCAGCATTCACCGTGCAGCGCTCGTCGCTCGCCGCCTTCCGCGACCGCGCACCGCGTCCGTTCAGGCCTCCGGCAGCAGGACCGTCGAGCCGGTCGTCCGGCGTGCCTCGAGGTCGCGGTGCGCCTGCGCGGCGTCGCGCAGCGGATAGGTCTGGTTGATTTCGATCTTCACGATGCCCTGCCCGACCACGTCGAACACCTCCGACGTGGTGGCCACGAGGTCCTCCCGGGTCGCCGTGTAGGTCGCGAGCGTCGGCCGCGTGAGGTAGAGCGACCCCTTCGCGGCCAGCACGGCGGGCCGGAACGGCTCGACGGCGCCCGAGGCGTTGCCGAAGCTCACCATCAGGCCCCGCGGCCGCAGGCAGCGGAGCGAATCCTCGAACGTGTCCTTGCCGACCGAGTCGTAGACCACCGGCACGCCCGCGCCGCCGGTCAACTCGCGCACGCGGTCGACGAAGCTCTCTTCCGTGTAGACGATCGGGTGGTCGCAGCCGTGGGCCCGAGCCAGCTCCGCCTTCTCCCGCGTGCCGACCGTGCCGATCACCGTGGCGCCGAGGTGCTTCAGCCACTGGCAGGCGATGAGGCCGCAGCCCCCCGCCGCCGCGTGGTAGAGGACCGTGTCGCCGCGCTGCACGGCGTAGGTGCGGCGGACGAGGTACTGCACGGTGCTGCCCTTGAGCAGCACCGCCGCTGCCTGCTGGTCGCTGATGCCGTCCGGGATGCGCACGAGCTGGTTGGCGGCGATGACGCGCCGCTGGGCGTAGCTCCCCAGGTTCATGCAGTAGGCGACCCGGTCGCCCACCGCCACCTCGGTGACGCCATCGCCGACCGCCTCGACCACGCCCGCGCCCTCGTTGCCGATGGTGGCCGGGAACGACGGTGCGGGATAGAGCCCGGTCCGGAAGTAGACGTCGATGAAGTTGAGCCCGGCCGCGGTCTGGCGGATGACGGCCTCGCCCGGTCCGGGGCCGGGCACGTCGATCTCGTCCCAGCGCAGGACCTCCGGGCCGCCGGTCTCGTGGATGCGCACCGCGTGTGTCATCGTCGCTGGCTCCGATCTGCGCCGCACGGTAGGAGCGGCGCCGCGTGCGGCGATCTTACCGCGCTCCCGACGCGTGCGCGCCCTCGCCGGGCCGGGCGTTGCGCTACGATAGGCCACCGATGAACGTCCCAACGGGCGCGTTCGACGCGCACCACCCTCCGTCCTCCGACCTGCTCGCCGACTGCGTGCACTGCGGCTTCTGCCTGCCGCCGTGCCCGACGTACGCGCTCTGGAGCCGCGAGACCGACTCCCCGCGCGGGCGGATCCACCTGATGAAGGTGGCGATGGAGGGGAAGGCCGCGATCACGCCCGAGTACGCCCGGCACTTCGACACCTGCCTGGGATGCATGGCCTGTGTCACCGCCTGCCCCTCGGGCGTGCAGTACGACAAGCTGATCGAGGCGGCGCGCCCGCAGATCGAGCGCCATGTCGAGCGCCCGCTCGGCGACCGCCTGTTCCGGCGGCTCATCTTCAGCCTGTTCCCGTATCCGGGGCGCCTGCGCTGGATCGCGCTGAAGCTGTGGGCCTACCAGCGGCTCGGCATCCAGCGGCTGGTGCGGGCCAGCGGGCTGCTCGGGCTGCTCCCCGCGCGCCTGCGGGCCATGGAGGCGGTGGCGCCGCGCATCTCGCCCGGCGGCGCCTGGTCGTCGATGCCGGCCGTCGTCCCCGCGGAGGGGGAGCGCCGCCGCCGGGTCGCGCTGCTGCTCGGCTGCGTCCAGCGGGTCTTCTTCGCCGAGGTCAACCGGGCTACGGCGCGGGTGCTCGCGGCAGAGGGCTGCGAGGTCGTGATTCCCCCGGCCCAGGGATGCTGCGGCGCCCTGATGCTGCACTCGGGTCTCGAGGACGACGCGGCGGCGATGGCGCGGCGCTTCGTCGATGCGTTCGAGCCGGTGCTCGCTGGCGTCGACGCGATCGTCATCAACGCCGCCGGCTGCGGCTCGACCCTCAAGGAGTACGGGCACCTGCTGCGGGACGACGCCGCCTACGCGGAGCGCGCGGCGGCGCTTGCCGCGAAGTGCCGCGACATCTCGGAGGTGCTGGCGGATCTCGCGCCGCGCGCCCCGCGGCATCCGGTGCCGCTCCGCGTGGCCTACCACGACGCCTGCCACCTGCAGCACGCGCAGGGGGTCCGCGCGGAGCCACGCCAGGTCCTGGCGGCGATACCGGAGCTCGACGTGCAGGAAGTCCCGGAGGGCGGTCTCTGCTGCGGGTCGGCCGGCATCTACAACCTGGTCGAGCCCGAGGCGGCGGGCGAGCTCGGGCGCCGCAAGGCGCGCAACGTGCTCGGCACCGGCGCCGGCGCCGTCGTCTCCTCCAATCCGGGCTGCCTGCTGCAGATCGCGAGCACCCTGGAGGGCGAGGGCCGCCCCCTGCCCGCGATGCACCTCGTCGAGCTCGTCGACGCGTCGATCCGCGGCCGGCTTCCCGTGTAGCGCCCGTTCCCGGTCCGGCGAGAGCCGATGCGGCCGGCGGCTCCCGTCGAGGCCCGCGGGGCGGACGGACAACTGGCGCCGGCCAGGAGTCTGCCCGCAAAATCGCGCGAACTACTCGATGGTTGGCTGGAGCACCACGCAGGGCCGCCAAGCGACGAGTGGTGCGCTACAGGCCGCCCGGCCCGCGGCCGGGGTTGAGAAGTCCCGCGGGATCGAACCGGCGCTTGATCGCCTGCATCACCGGCAGGGCATCGCCGATCGGCCCCCACGCGCCCACCTCGCTCCGCAGCTCCGGTGCGCCGCGCCGTATCACGGCCGACCCGCGCCCGACGGGGAGGCGCGCCCGCAGCTCCGTGACGACCTCCGCCTGCGCTTCGAGCGGACCGTCGAGGCGCAGGTCGACGACCCCGAGGCCGGCCCGTCCCGCCGCCGCCAGCTCGCTCCCCGCGCCGGCGGCCCGGCCGCGCAGCCAGACCAGGGTCGGGAAGAGCTCCGCGGGGACGGTCGCCAGCTTCAGGAGGGTGCCGGGCGCGGACCAGTGTGCGGCGTGCCGGGCCCAGACCGCCTGCTCGTCGGCGTCGGCGTGGATCGCGGCGACGCCGCGCGCTCCGACGACGGCGCGCGCCGCCTCGGCCTGCTCGGAGACCGAGGCGGCGACCGACTCGAAGCGCACCAGCAGCCGCACCGGCGGCGAGGCGACCTCGATGGCGGTCGGCGTGAGCGGTGCGGTCGCGAGGTCCGCGGCGATCGGCGCCGCCGCCTCCAGCGAGTCGACCGTCACCTCCAGGGTGCGGGAGGCGGGAGGCGCGGGGGCCAGCTTGAAGGTCGCGGTCAGAACGACCCCGAGGCAGCCGAACGACCCCGTCAGCAGCCGCGAGAGGTCGTAGCCGGCGACGTTCTTGACGACGATGCCGCCCGCCCGGGCCGCCCGGCCGTCGGCGCGGGCCATGGTGACGCCGATGATCGAGTCGCGCGGGGCGCCGTGGCCGTGGCGGCGCGGGCCGCTGTCGTTCGTGGCCACGATGCCGCCGATGGTGGCGCGCTCCGGCCAGGGCGGATCCCACGGCAGCCGCTGCCCGCGTGCGGCCAGCGCCGCGTTCACCGCAGCCAGCGTCGCGCCGGCCTCCACCGTGGCGGTCAGGTCGCCGTGGCGGTGCTCGACGACCCGGTGGAGCCGCGCGGTGGAGAGCAGGAGATCGATCGGCCCGCTGCCGGCGCCCCAATCGAGCTTGGTCCGCCCGCCCGCCACCAGCACCCGGAGGCCCTCCGACGAGGCCCACGCCAGGGCCGCGGCGAACTCCTCCGGGGTGGCCGGCTCCGCCATGAGCCGCGGCTGCACGCCGTCGGTCGCGTCCCGGGCGCCGCCGGCGCGAGCCGTGCCGCTGGGCACACGCGCCAGGAGCGCCCTGACGAGGGTCGGCGTGGAGCCCGCGGGAACGGTAGTGGGTGTGGCCGCCATTCGCGGGAGCCGCTCCGGCCGGCTCAGAGCCGCTCCGCCAGGCCCGCGGCCTCGGCGGGATGCCGGCGGTAGGGGCCGGGCACCTCGCCGCAGAGGCGCGGCGTCGGGAAGACCTTGCCGGGGTTGCAGATGTAGCCTGGATCGAACGCGCACCGGACGAGCTGCATCGTGTCGAGGTCGCTCTCGCTGAACATCTTCGGCAGGTGCTCGGCCTTGTCGGCGCCGACGCCGTGCTCTCCCGTGATGGAGCCGCCGGCGTCGAGGCAGTAGGTCAGGATCTCCGACGCGACCTCCTGCGCGAGATCGGCCTGCCCTTCAATCCGCTCGTCGTAGCAGACCAGCGGATGGAGGTTGCCGTCGCCCGCGTGAAAGACGTTCCCGATCTTGAGGCCGGAACGCTCCGACAGGCCCCGGATGCGGCCGAGCACCTCGGGCAGGCGGGTGCGCGGGATCACGCCGTCCTGGACGTAGTAGCTCGGCGAGACGCGGCCCATGGCGGCGAACGCCGCCTTGCGCCCCTGCCAGAACCGCGCCCGCTGCTCGTCGGTGCGCGCGACCTGGATCTCCACGGCTCCGGCCTCGGTGCAGACCTCCTCGACCCGGCTGAAGAGCGCCGCCACGTCGGCCTCGGCGCCGTCCAACTCCACGATCAGGATCGCCTCGGTCTTCGGGAAGTCGGGATGGACGGCCGCCTCCGCCGCCTCGATGGTCACCCGGTCCATCATCTCGACCGCGGCCGGGATGATGCCGGCGCCGATGATCCCCGACACGGCGTTCCCGGCTGCCTCCGTCGAGTCGAACGCGGCGAGCAGGGTCTTGACCGCGGCCGGCTTGCGCAACAGGTTCAGCGTCACGCGGGTGACCACGGCCAGCGTCCCTTCCGATCCGACGAGGACGCCGAGCAGGTCGAGGCCCGGCGCGTCGAGGGCCGGACCCCCGAGGTGGACCAGCTCGCCGTCGGGCAGCACCACGTCCGCCCCGAGCACGTGGTGCACCGTGAAGCCGTATTTCAGGCAGTGCGCGCCGCCGGAGTTCTCCGCGAGGTTCCCCCCGATGGAGCAGATGACCTGGCTCGAGGGGTCGGGGGCGTAGTAGTAGCCGGCCGCCGCCACCGCCTTGCTGACGTCGAGGTTCATGACGCCCGGCTCGACCGTGATGCGCCGGTTGGGGATGTCGACGTCGAGGATGCGGTTCATCCGCGTCATCACGATCAGGACGCCGTCCGGATGCGGCATCGCGCCACCGGAGAGCCCCGTGCCCTGGCCCCGCGCCACGAACGGCACGGCGTGCTCGTGACAGAGGCGCACCACCCGCTGCACCTGGTCGGCCGAGGTCGGCAGCACGGCGACCCCCGGCTTCGAGCGCAGCTTCACGAGCCCGTCGGTCTCGTAGGTCAGCAGCTCGCCTTCGTCGCGCACGACGCCGTCGGGGCCGACGATGCGCTCGAGCGCAAGGAGTATCTGTGCGTCCACGGCGGTCCTGCTTCCTCCGGCGCCCCGGCGGGGCGGCGCTTCACGGCCGGGAGTACTGATCGATCACGTGCGAGATGGCCCGCCGGCAGACACGGCAGAACCCGACCGGGTTGCGCGTGAACATGATGCAGTCGACCTCCGAGCGATAGAGGCCGGTCGGCTCGTACGACGCCCCCTCGAACGCGCCCACCTTGCCGGCGTGGGCCATACCGCCGAGCAGCGCCGTCTCGAGCTCCATCTGCGCCGTGAAGAGCTCGTCCATACGGGTCTCCGGCGCCCCCGCCGCCCGCAGCTCGCCCCGCTGCCGCTGTGCCGCGGTGCTCCCCGCCTCGAACGCCGCCTTGTCCCAGGGCGTCGGCAGCGGAGTGCCCGCCTCGACCAGGTCGCCCCACTTGAGCCGCGCCGGGTCGTGCAGGGCGGTGACGTTGGGCTCCCATGGCTCCGGATGGTACGCGGCGCCCGTCTCGTACGCCACGTCGGACGTGTAGTACTCGTCGGCCAGCCCCGCGAAGTGGTGCCCGAACTCGTGGATGAACACGTACTCGGCGAAGCCGGTGTCGGCCGCCGCCGTCGCCTGGAAGTTGAAGATCCCGCCGCCGCCGTACTGCGCCTCGTTGACGAGGATCTCGATGAACTCGTAGGGAGCCGCCGACGCGGCGTCGCGCAGGGTGCGGTTGTCGTAGGTCAGGAGGTAGCGCTCGGAGTCGAAGATGTTGTACTCCGCCGAGAGCGGCGTGCGCCGAAACTGGCCTGCGCGCGGCCGCGAGACGCCGGACTCCGCCGACGGGAGGTCGATCCCCCAGACGTTGAAGTCGCCCCGCCGGCTGCGGAACGGCTCCTCCTGAAAGAGCGCCTCGGTCAGCCGCCGGGCATCGCTCCGGAACTTGTCGAGCTCGTCCGCCGTGTAGCCCTCGCCGAGAATGAGGAGGTCGACCTTCTCCGACGGCGGCCCGTTCTCGAACAGCGGCCAGACCTCGCCCAGCGGCGCCCGATCCGCGGGGTTGACGAAACGGGAATCGGGGTCGACGACCGTCGACCAGATCTCGTGGAAGCTCTGCTCCGCGTCGCGCACCTTGAGCACGACCTGCACCGGGCGCCGCGGCCAGGGGAAGCGGAGCGACTCGTGGAACGTGCGGTGCCGCTCGCGCGACTCGGCCGTCGTCTCCCACTCGCCGTAGATCGAGGCGAAGCCGCGCGAGTAGAGCACCCGGTTCGTGCGGCGGTCGATGACCTCGAAGAGGTACTTGCCCAGGTTGAGGTCGTCGACGAGGCGGGTTCGGCTGCCGGCCCACGGCCCGTCGGACACCACCTGGTCGAGCGCGACGATCTCCGTTCCTCGCCCGCCGCTGTGGAAGTAGTCGACGCGCATCGTTCGATCGACGAAGTGGCGGTCGAAGAGGCCGGCGCCGTCCTCCTGGGCGGCCGCGCTCGCGGGCGGGACCCGGCCCTGGTGCGAGGCCCCGGAGACGAGGACGGCTGCGATCAGGACGGCTGACCAGCGCGCAACTGGTGACATGCCGCCATTCTACCGCCGCCGCGTCGTTTCGTCGCCGGCCCGCCGCGGGGCGCCCGCGGGACGGCGGGCCGCCGGCGGGCCGGGGCTTCACGCGACGGCGCGACGGCGGCTTCCGGTAGGATCGACGCGCCGCCGTCGCCGTCCGGAACCCGGCGCCGCGCGGAGGCTGGAACCCACCCGGCACCCAACGCGGAGCGTTCGAGCGTGACTGGCATTCCCGTGGAGCGTGCGGGCGAGCGTCCCATTCGATCCCGCAACACCGTCTACTACCGCCTGGCGCACTGGCCGATCTGGATCTGGGTGTTCTTCCTGGTCCCGGCGCCGCTGACGTTCGACCTGTTCGAGAGCGGGTTCGACACCCGGATGGCCCTGTGGCTCGGCGTCGTCCTCGCCGGCACCGGCGTGGCCGGCCTGCGCGGGCGGTTGCCCGGCGTCGAGCCGCGCCCGTACATCCTGCGCTTCACCGAGGACAGGCCCAACCCGCTCTACCGCCGCGTCTGCTACACGTTCGCCTGGAGCGCCGTCCTGACGTTCGCGCTGCTCAATCTCGCCGGCCTCGTGGTCGCGGTGCTCACCGGCGGCTGGATGCTCCGCCAGCTCTACGAGACGGCCTACCTGCCGATGGCGGTGGTCATCTGGGCGCTCGGCGCGGCGGGGCGACTGCCGCGCGTGAAGCCCTCGACGCGGGGCGAGGGGCACGAGCGCCGCTACTTCTACGGCGCGGTGTGGGCGGTCTGTCTCGCGCACCCCGTGCTCTGGCTGCTCTGGGGGGTAGTCCCGGAAGGGCGGGCCGGCGACGTGCTGAAGCTGGCCGTCTTCGTCGGCATGCTCGCCCTCGTCGGCTGGCTGGCGTACCGCGGCCGGCTACCCCGCACCCGCCCCATCGTCCCCGGCGAGGTAGCGGTCAGCGACTAGTCGCCGCCGTGCGGCGGGGCCTCAGCGGCCGTTCCCAGCTCCGGGTGCAGGGCTGCTACCATGGGATGTCGGATGGCCCGCTCCTTCCCGCTCGCGGCCACGCTCGCCCTGCTCCCCGCCGTCGTCCTCGCCCAGGCCCAGTCGGACGACGCCGCGTCCACCACGGGTGTCGTGGAGGCGGTGAGGTCCATCGCCGAGGTGTTTGCCAACGTCGACTGGCAGTCGCAGGTCCAGTATCAGGCCGACGGGTCGTTGCGCCTCGAACGCGACGTCCAGCTCGGCAGCGAGCGGGAAGGCTGGCAGCTCTTCGCGGAGGAGGCCTACCTCCAGCCGGCGGACTCGCGGATCACGGCCAGCGGCAACGTCGTCTTCGAGACGGCCGAGGTGCGCATCGCGGCCGAGCGGGTCGAGTTCGACATGACCGACGGCTCCGCCGTCTTCCACGACGCCTACGGCTCGGTGAACATGCGGGGCGAGGTCGACCAGAGCATGTTCGGGGCGCAGGAGCCCGAGATGTTCTTCTTCGGCGAGCAGATGGAGCGGACCGGGCCGCGCAGCTACCGCCTCACGCGCGGCGCGTTCACGAGCTGCGTGCAGCCGACCCCGCGCTGGGAGGTGGTCTCGTCGACGATCGACATCAACCTCGACGAGCACCTCCTGCTGCGCAACGCGGTCATCGAGGTCAAGGGCGTGCCGGTCTTCTACCTGCCGTGGATGTTCTACCCCATCCAGGAAGAGGGCCGCGCGACGGGAATCCTCATGCCGACGTACGGCACGTCGACCTATCACGGATCGAGCCTCGCCAACGCCTTCTTCTGGGCCATCGGCCGCAGCCAGGACGCGACGGCGTTCCACGACTACTTCATGTCGTCCGGGGGCCACGGGCTCGGCGGCGAGTACCGCTACGCGCGCGGCGGCCTCTCGAGCGGGTACGGCCGCTACTACTTCCTCAACGAGCCCGGCGGCGAGACAAGCTACCGCGGCGTGGCGCAGGAGCTGCCCCAGCGCCGGAGCTACCAGATGCGGGGCCAGGCGACGCAGGAGATCTCGGAGGGCTGGAACGCGCGCGGGCAGGTCGACTACTTTTCCGACGTTACCGTCCAGCAGACGTATCACGCCAACATCTACCAGGCCGCCAACACCCAGCGTGCCATCTCCGGCAACGTCTCCGGCCAGCTCGGCAACTATCAGCTCAGCGGGACGTTCGATCTGAACGAGACGTTCTTCGGCGAGCGGACCTCCAGTCTCTGGGGCGCCGGGCCCCGCATCTCGCTGACCCAGGGGAAGTCCGAGGTGCCCGGGCTGCCGATGTACTACTCGTTCACCGGGGAGTTCGCGGAGCTGATGCGCATCGACCGCTCCACCCAGGGGAGGGGGGAAGCCCTACAGCGTGTCAGCCTCGACTCGGGACTGCGCCGGTTCGACCTCAACCCGACGCTGCAGATCCCGTTCACGCGCTGGCCCTTCCTGATCGTCGACTCTACCGCCCAGTGGCGCGGGACCTACTGGACGGAGAGCGTCAACCCGCACTGGACGCGGAACATGGACCCGGCCCTCAGACAGATCGAGGAGAGCATCGGCCGATCGTTCGTGGAGTTCCAGTCGCGGGCCACCAGACCGTCGTTCGTGAAGATCTGGGACACCCCGAACAGCGGCTACTCCGAGCGCATGAAGCACGTCATCGAGCCGTGGACGTCGGTCGGCCGGGTCAGCGCCGTCGACAACTTCGACCAGATCGTGCAGCTCGAGGGCATCGACGCCATCCGCGGCAGCGTCACGCAGTTCGGCTACGGCATCGACACCCGCCTCTACGCGAGGGTCTACGAGGGGGGGCCGGAATCGGTGCCCCGCGAGATCCTGAGCGCCTCGATCATGCAGACCTACTACACCGACGACCAGGCGTCGCTGTACGACCCCAGCTTCCGGACGAGCTTCAACAACACCTCCCCCAACAACTACTCGCCGGTCTCCATCCTCGTGCGCGCGTCGCCGTCGCAGACGCTGGGCGCCACGCTGCGGGCGGAGATCGACTCGCGCTACAAGGAGTTGCGCACCATCGGCGCCGAGGGCACCTACCAGCGGGGCGACTGGCTCGAGGCGCGCGGCGGGTGGAGCCAGCGCTACTTCATCGAGGAGCTCTCCGGCTTCAACGATCCCCGCTACCTGGACCACTACGTCAACGGGTTCGTCGCGGCCCGCACGAGGGGCGGCACGGTGCGAGGGAGCTACGAGTTCAACTACGACGTCAAGACCGGGCGCTACCTGCAGCAGCGGATCATGGTCGAGTACCACGCCCAATGCTGCGGCGTCCGCGGCGAGTACCAGTTCTTCAACTTCGCGGGGCTCGGCCACCGGGCCGTGATCCCGCAGGATCGGCGCTTCAACCTCAGCTTCACGCTGGCCGGGCTGGGGACCTTCGCCAACGTCCTCGGGGCGTTCGGCGGGGGCGCCGGGGGCGTCCGCTAGGGGTCCGGCGCCGTCGATGCGGGAGCGAGTGCTGGTCACCGGCGCCGCCGGGTTCGTCGGTCGCCATCTGCTGGCGGCGCTCGCGGCGGCGGCTCCCGCGCCGCGCCTCTTCGCCTGGCGTCGACCGCACGGCACCGGGGGGGGGGCGGAGACGCGAGGCGCTACCTGGAGCGAGGTCGACCTCCTCGACCGGGCCGCCGTCGAGCGGGCGGTGGTCGCGGCCGCCCCCACCGCGGTCTACCACTGCGGCGGGGCGGCGGCGGTCGCCGGCTCGTGGGGGCGCGTCGCCGAGACGCTGGAGACCAACGTCATCGGCACCCAGAACCTGCTGCAGGCGGTGCAGCGGACGCATCCGGGCGCCCGCGTCCTCGTCCCCGGCTCGGCCCTCGTCTACCGGCCCTCCGACGCGGCGCTCGCGGAGCACCATCCCGTCGGACCGGTCACGCCCTACGGCCTCAGCAAGCTGGCCCAGGAGATGCTGGCCGGGCAGTTCGCCGCCGAGGGCCTTCCCGTTCTCCTCACCCGCTCGTTCACGCACCTCGGGCCCGGCCAGGACCGGGCGTACGCCGCGTCGAGCTTCGCGCACCAGGTTGCCCGCATCGAGGCCGGGGAGTCGGAGCCCGTGCTGCGGGTCGGCGCCCTCGATGCGCAGCGCGACCTCACCGACGTACGCGACACCGTGTGCGCCTACCGCGCCCTCATGGCGACCGGCGCGCCCGGCGCGCCGTACAACGTCTGCACGGGTCGGGCGCACCGGATGCAGGACGTCGTCGACCGCCTGCTGCGGTTGGCGCGGAAGCCGATCTCGGTCACCGTCGAACCCGCCCGCCTTCGCCCCAGCGACCACTCCGTCCTGCTCGGCGACCCGGGGCGGATCCGTGCCGCGACCGGCTGGGCACCCCGCATCGGGCTCGACGAGACGCTCCGCGACCTGCTGGACCACTGGCGCGGCGCCGTCGCAGCCGGGGCCGCCGGCGACGCTCGCCCCGCCGGGTGACCGGTCCACGCTCGCGCCGCCCGACCCCTCTTGCGGCGCGGACTCCCTGCTCCGCGGCACTCACTCCGTCCGCGTTCCGCGGCGCAATCTCCTGGAGCGACAGCCCGCTTCATGCATTCCGGTTGACACGCCGGCCCGCGTTCACCAGAATGGCGAACAAATGGCGAATATCAGTACCGCGCAGCCGGCGCTCTTCGATCTCGGTGCGCGGCCGACGACGCGCGGGGTGGCCGAGCGGGTACGGGCGGCGGGAGTCGACGGCCTGTCCGAGGCCGTGCGGCGGGGGGACGGCGCCCGCTACCAGGACGTCATCTGCCGCACCGCGCTCAACCGCGTGGAGGGGATGCCCTTCCGCTGGACGCTGAACCCCTATCGGGGCTGCACCCACGGTTGCCACTACTGCTTCGCGCGGCGCTACCAGCCGCACCTCGAGATGGACCCGGGCGATGAGTTCTCGTCGGTCGTGCTCGTGAAGGTCAACCTCCCGGAGGTGCTCCGCGCCGAGCTCGCGCGAAGGAGCTGGGACAACGAGCTCGTCGCGGTCGGCACCGCCACCGATCCCTACCAGCCCATCGAGGGGCGCTACCGGCTGACGCGGCGCTCGCTCGAGGCGCTCGCGGCTCGCGCCACGCCGGTCGGGCTGCTCACCCGGGGGCCCCTCGCGGTCCGCGACGCCGACGTGCTCGCGGACCTGTCGCGGCGCAGCCGCTCGACCGTCACCTTCAGCATTCCGACCGTCGACGAAGAAGCCTGGGAGCGGCTCGAGCCCGGCACCGCACCCCCGCGGCAGCGCCTGCGCGCGGTCCGGGCGCTCCGCGACGCCGGGGTCGACGCCGGCGTGCTGATGGCGCCCATCGTGCCCGGGATCACCTCGCACCCCGCCAAGCTCGAGCGGACCGTGCGCGAGATTGCCGCGCACGGCGCCACCTGCGTGGGCACGATGCTGATGCACCTCGAGGGAGGCACCCGCGAGCACTTCCTCCGCTTCCTGAGCCGCGAGTACCCGCACCTCGTCGAGGGTTACGGTCGGCTCTACGCGGGAAAGCACGCGGAGACCGGCTATTCCCGGCGCTTCCGCACCGTCATGTCGGGCCTGACCGCGCGCTTCGGGGGCCGCGCCGGCAGGCGGCGAGCCGCACCTCCGCGGCGCGACGCCCCGGACCCGGAGGCCGCGCCGGCGCAGGGGCGCTTCCGCCTCTGACTGCCGCGCTAGCGCCGCCAAACCCGTCGCAGGCTCCGTGTTCGGCCCCAGCCCCCACCGGCCCAGGAGCTTGCGCCGCGGAACTCCACTTGCGTTGCTTTCTGCGGCGCAAGCTCCTAGTGGGTGCCGAGCAGGGCGCGAATCCGCTGCTCCGTCGGCGGGTGCGTGCTGAAGAGGGAGAGCACGCCGCGGCCCGAGAAGGGCTTCATGATGAACATGTGGGCGGTGGCCGGGTTGGCGTCCAGGGGCCGGCGCCTCGACCCCGCGTCGATCTTGCGCAGCGCGTCGGCGAGCCCGTAGGGGCTCCCCACGATCTTCGCGGCCCCGCGGTCGGCCGCGAACTCGCGGGAGCGGGAGATGGCGGCCTGGATCAGCATCGCGGCCAGCGGGCCGACGATGATCGTCGCCAGCAGCGCGAGCGGACCGCCGTCGCGATCGTCGCGCCCGCCGAAGCCGCCGAAGATGGCCGCGAACTGGGCCATGCGGGCCACCATCATGATCGTCGCGGCGACCGTGGCGGCGACTGAGCTGATGAGGATGTCGCGGTGCTTGACGTGCGCCAGCTCGTGCGCGATGACCCCCTCCAGCTCGTGCGGCGCCAGCATCCGCAGGATGCCCTCGGTGGCGGCCACCGCGGCGTGCCGCGGATTCCGGCCGGTCGCGAAGGCGTTGGGGGAGTCGTCAGGGATCACGTAGACGCGCGGGGTCGGAAGCGAAGCCTGCCGCGCCAGGCGTTCCGTCATCTGGTGGAGGGGGTGCTCGGGGCCGACGGGGCGTGCGCGGTACATCGCCAGCACGACCTTGTCGGAGAACCAGTAGGAGCCGAAGTTCATGACGACCGCCAGCCCGAACGCGAGCACCAGGCCGCCCTGGCCCCCCAGCAGTTCGCCGATCACCAGCAGCAACGCGCTCAGCAGTCCGAGCAGCAACGCAGTCTTGACCGTGTTCGCCATGGCGTCCTTCCCGCGCGGGCCGTGCCGCGGCCCGTCTCTTCTCAATCTTAGCGGGCGTCGAAACGCTCTATCAAACCGGCCAGCAGCGCGGCCCGCCACGGCAGCTCCCCGGTCTCCACGTGCTCGTTGAGGGCGTGGGCTCCGTCGCCGACCGCTCCCAGCCCGTCGAGAGTGGGGACGCCGAGCGCCGCCGTGAAGTTCCCGTCGGAGCCTCCTCCCGTGCCTCCTTCCTCGAGGGGGCGCCCCAGCTCGGCCGCCAGCTCGCGAGCGCGCTCGTAGAGCCGGACGACGGCCGGCGTGCGCACCAGGGGCGGGCGCGAGAACCCCCCGACCACCTCGATGGTGGTGCGATCCAGCGTCGGGCGCAGCCCCCGGATAGCGTCCTCCACTGCCTGAACGTCCTCCTGGCGCGCCACGCGCGTGTCGATGACGGCCCGCGCGTGCTCGGCGACCACGTTCGGGCGCCCGCCTCCCTCGATGATGCCGACGTTCAGCGAGACCCCGTCGCGGATGCCGCGAATGGCGCCCAGGGCCGTGACCTGCGCCGCCAGCTCGTCGATCGCGCTGGCTCCCCGGCCGGGCTCGACCCCCGCGTGGGCGGGTACCCCGCGGATGCGCATCTCGAACTCGCCGCAGCCCTTGCGGGCGGTCTTCACCGCGCCGCCCGGCAGCGACGGCTCGAGCACGAACACGGCGTCGGCGCGGCGCCCCTCCTGCTCGATCAGCTCCCGCGAGGATCCGCTGCCCCGCTCCTCGTCCCCCGTGAAGAGCATCGCCAGGGTCCGGTCGCCGAGACGGCCGGTGTCCAGCAGGGCGCGCGCCGCCAGCATCCCGATGGCGATGCCCGCCTTCATGTCGAAGATGCCGGGTCCGTACAGGCGGCCGTCCTCCTCGCGGAGCGGCATCCGGTCGAGTTGCCCGAGCGGCCAGACGGTGTCGAAGTGGCCGAGCAGCATGACGCGGGTCGGGCCGTCGCCGATGGTCGCCCGCAGGTGGTCTCCGCTGTCGGCGCTCGCCACCATGTCCACGGTGGCGCCGATCGCCTCGAGCCGCCGCCCGAGCACCCGGCCGCAGCGGTCGACCGCCGCCTTGTCGGGGGTCGGGGACTCGTGCCGCACGAGAGCCGTCGTCGTGTCGATCAACCAGTCCCGCTCGCGTTCACAGAAGTCCAGGAGGGTCCGCATGCGGCATAATACTTGGGTGAGCCTGAAGGGCTGGACGGCGATTCTGCTGGCGGCGGCGCTCCTCGCCGCGGCGTCCCCGGCCCTGGCGCAGCGGCGCCTCGCCCCGCGGTCGTTCCCGCCCCCGGAGCCGGCCGACCCCGTGGAATCGGAGCCGGCGCGCGGTCCGGGTCCGGTCTCCCCGCCGGAGCTGCCGCCCCGCGATCTGCTGCCGCCCCCGCCGGGGGCCGGCCGCGCCGCGCCCACGGAGGACGAGCTCGGGGTCACGCTCTATCCGAACTCGACCTACCTGGCGACGTTCGACGCCGGCCGCGGCCAGCAGTTCCACCTCTTCGGGACCAACGCCACCTTCGCCAACATGGTGCGTTACTACCGGGTCATTACCCGGGACCGCGGCGACGCCGTGTTCGAGGCGCCGGCGACGCACCAGTTCGACACCGGGAGGTTCCGCGAGCGGGAGATGGACTTCCGGCCGAGCGTGACCATCAAGGACTACACCTGGAACGGGTCCCCCGGCTACCCGAACCCCCTGCCCGGTGGCGATCCGCCCGCCTTCGCGACGATCATCCAGTTCACCACGGCTCCCCCCGGCGCGCGCCGCTGACGCGGAATCCCTGGTCCTGCCGGTTACCGGTCGTCGACGAGCTCGGTGTCGGGGAACTGCGCGTACCAGCCGAACCAGAAGGCGCGCTGGGCGGCGATGCGCGCCCGCCGCACCTCCGCGTCGCCGTCGAGCACGAGGGCGGCTTCCGTGATCCGCCAGGCGCGCCCCGCCTCGTCGGTCACCCGTTCGTCGTCGAGGTGCCGCACGAAGCGCACGTCCCCGGCGTCGTAGACGCGGTTGGCGCCCCCCGGGCTCGTGACGATCACCAGGTTGCGGCCGGCGAACGCGTGGTGCAGCACGCGCTCGCGAGCGAGGCGCCGCGCGGTGACGGCCAGCGGACGCAGCCGGCCGTCCGCGCCGGGGTCGGTCAGGCGCAGGGCCAGCACCTCTTCCTTGTTGGCCAGGCGGCGGTCGACGTTGGAGACGCGGAACATCAGCTCGTCCGTCCCGAAGTAGGTGCGGTAGGCGGCGCCCTCCGAGTAGTCGCGGCGATGGCCGGTGTCGAGCGACAGGACGGTCGTCTCCGGGTGGCGCCGCCGCCACTCGCCCCACGTGGTCGTGACCACCGCGCGCGGGGTCAGCCGCAGACCGCTGCCGGCGAGCGCGCCGACCACCGGCACCCCCTCGAACGTGTTCCACAGGCTGCGCGTCTCGGCATCGAACATCAGCTTGTTCGAGCGGTAGAGCAGCCCGCTGGTGCCGAAGGTCAGGTGCCGGCCGTCCACGACGCTCTCGAAGGGGATCACGGTGCCGCACAGCGTGCAGTAGACGACGGTCAGCTCCACGCCGCCCACCCGGTCGAGGGCCATTTCGTGCCACGCCAGGATGCGCTTGGGGTAGGCGCGGGCCTCGCCGCCGAGGGCGATGCCGAACACGACGTGGTCGTCGGCCAGGTAGTCGGCGGCGTCGGCCTCGAGGTGGGCGGGATACTCCAGCGGCGGGATCCCGTTCACGGCCACGCCTCCCCACTCGATCTCGTCGAGCCGGATGTCGGACCGCACCCCGCGGGGGAAGAAGTCGGCGAAGCGCGGATCGATCTGCGCGTACCACTGCCCCTTGAAGTAGCCGTAGTCCGGGTGCGGGTCGTAGGGCTGGTCCCAGATCCAGTCGTGCCAGCGCGCCAGGTCGGGGCCGAAGGGCTGGCCCGTCTGCGCGCCGAGGAAGCTCACCATCCGGAAGAAGCGCAGGAAGCGCTGGCTCGGCGGGCGGACCAGCCAGGCGACGTCCCAGAGGATGCCGGCGTAGCCGTCCCGCCAGCGCGCGGCTATCTGCCCGAGCGCCAGCTCGGCCTGCGCGTCGTCGGCCGCGCCGGCCTCCAGAAACCGGCGGATGTCGGGATGCCCGCCCCGGTCGGGCGGCTGGGCGAGCGCGGGTCCGGCCGGAACGGCGGCCAGCACGCCGGCCAGCACGGCGACGCCGACGCCGGCGAGTGACGGCGCGAGTGCCCTTCTCGTCATGGGGCAGTCTACCCCTGCGGTGCGTCGCGGGCCCGCGGAGTTGCCGGAGCCGGTTACGCCGGCGGTGCCGCGGTGGATCCGGCCCGCACGCGCACCTCGACGTGGAGCCGCGAGGTCGCATCGCCGCGGAAGGTACCGGTGATGGGGGCGGCGTCCCCCGGCTCGGGACCCGCGGCCACCGTCACGTGCCGATCCGCCACCGCCACGCCGTAGCTGGGATCGTACGCGCGCCAGCCGCCGCCGACCAGGTAGACCTCCGCCCAGGCGTGGAGGTCGTTCGGGCTCGCGCTGTCCGTGTGCGCGTATCCGCTGACGAAGCGTGCGGCGAGCCCCATCGTGCGGCAGCACTCGATGAACACCACGGCGAGGTCGCGGCAGGCGCCGCGCCGGCGCGCCACCGTCTCGTGGGGGGCCAGGGGCGGCCCGTGCTGGCGCCGCTCGAGCGCGAACCGCTCGTGCAACCTCCGCGCCAGGTCGAGCGGGAAGGCGAGGGGGTTCCGCGACGACTCGCGGGCCACGTCCAGCGCCAGCTCCCGCACCGCCGGGTGCGCCGCGTCGGGCGCCGATCGGCACGGGCGCAGCCGGTGCGCGAGGTCGGGGGCGTACGCGTACGGCAACGACCGGCCGGCGTCGACGGCCAGGAAGCGGAACGGGTCGGTGTTCGACGTCTCGACCGTGGCGTGCGTCCGCACGGTCAGCGTGGGCGTGAGGCCCTCGAACCAGGCGTGGGTCACCACGTTGCCGTCGAGGTCGAGGTTCTCGGCGCGCACCGCCGGCGCGGGCTCGAGGTCGAGTCCGAAGTCGACGAGCCGCGCCGCCGCCCCCGCGCGCGGGTGGAGGCGGATGACGTGCGGTTCCAGGAAGACCGGGGCGTCGAAGGTGTAGGTCGTGCGGTGCCGGATGGTGATGGTCACGGCGCGGGAGCGGTGGCCTTCGGGAGCGGCGCCTCGTAGATCTCGTCGAACGCCCGGTCGAACCACTCGCCGGGCGTCTCCTCGATCGCGCGGCGGACGCGCGCATCCCACCACTGGGACAGCCGCTCGAGGTCCTGCTTGTCGAAGCGGCGCTGCACGATGCGGAAAGAGCCGCGGCGGTAGAGAACGACGTCGATCGGGAAGTCGACGTCCGCGGCGCTGATCCTCGTGGAATCGAACGACAGGCACGCCACCTTGAATGCGTGGCGCATGGAGTCCTCGGACTTGAGCGCCCGGTCGAGGATCGGCTTGCCGTACCCCGTCGAGCCGATGACGTGGTACGGCGTCAGGTTGCCGGTGTCCACCCAGTTCCCCTCCGGGTAGAGCAGGTACAGCTTCTGCTCGGGGTCGCGCGTCATCTGCCCGCCCACGAGCGCGTGGATGCTGAACGGCATGCCGCTCTCGGCGAGCGACTCCTTGTCCTCCCGCGCCACGCGCCGCACCTGCGCCGCGAGCAGGTTGACGGCCTGGTACAGCCGCTCGAGAGGCGGGTCGTGATCGGCGAGCGCTTCCTCCAGGTAGGTGAGCGCCTTGTCCCGGACCGACCGCAGCCCGGACGTCATGACGAAGAAGGTGCCGCCCTCGGGCGGCGAATGGACGGAGACCTTGCGCTGGACGGTCTTCTCGCGCCCGGACGTGATGAGCGAGTCGGCGAGGCCGACGAGGCCCTCATCCACGTTCATCGCGACGCAGTAGGTCATACGCGCCCCCCGGGCGCCACCGGTGGCGCGAAGAAGGTGCGCGTGATCTCGTCGCCGATGTCGTTGAGGCGGTCCTGAAGGGAATCCAGGAACCCGTGCAGACCGGCGCGGATCACGTCGGCAACGTCAGTATAGTCGAGCTCCGCCACCAGCCGCCCCAGCGAGCGCTCCGCCGGGTTGGCGAAGCGGCGCACCGGTGTTCCGGTGACGGCGTGCAGCGAGCTCTGGGCGGCGGTCGTGCAGTGGTGCACGGAGCGCGGAAACTCCCGGTCGAGCAGCAGGAAGCCGGCGACCGCGGCGGCCTGGATGCGCCCGTGGGCGCGGCGGTACGCCTCCATGGCGCTGGCCGAGCGGAGCAGCGCCCCCCACTGCAGGTCGTCGATCGGGGCGCCGACGTCGGTCGCGGACGGCAGCAGCAGGTAGTACTTCAGGTCGAGGATGCGCGTGGTCTGGTCGGCCCGCTCGATCTGGCGGCCCATCTCGCTGAAGTGCCATCCCTCGCCGTGCTCCATGGTCTCGTTCCGCGTGCCTTCGATGAGGTGGCTCGAGCGGCGGATCTCCTGGAAGAAGGCGTGCGCGTTGGCCAGCGCGCGGTCGCGCGCCCCCGGAGCGCTCAGGAAGAGGTAGAAGCGGTTGACCTCCTCCCACATCTCGGACGAGAGGGCCTCGCGGACGGATCGCGCGTTCTCGCGGGCCCGCGCGACGCACGAGACGATGGAGTTGGGGTTGAGGTGGTCGAAGGCCAGGAACCGGATGACGTTCGTGCGGGAGGACCGGTCGTAGCGGGACCGGAACGCCGCGTCGTCGCCGCTCACCTGCACCATCGGGTCCCACTGCTCGGCCGCCTGCTCGGGCAGGTCGAGGCGCAACTGGTTGTTGACGCCGACGACGCGCGCCACGTTCTCCGCGCGCTCGATGTAGCGGCTCATCCAGTAGATCGAGTCGGCGACGCGGCTCAGCATGGGGCGCGGCTCGGCATGGAGTGCTCACGCCGGCGGCGGCGCGAGCACCCAGGTGTCCTTGCTCCCGCCGCCCTGGGAGGAGTTGACCACCAGCGTTCCCTGCCGCAGGGCCACCCGGGTCAGGCCGCCGGGCAGGACGTAGACCTCCCGCCCGCACAGGATGTAGGGCCGCAGATCGACGTGCCGCCCTTCGAAGCGCCGGTCCACGCGGGTGGGCACGCGCGAGAGCGCGAGGGTCGGCTGGGCGATGTAGTTGCGCGGCGCCGCCTCGATACGGGCCGCGAACTCGCGGCGCTGGGCCTCGGTGGACTCCGGCCCCACCAGCATCCCGTACCCGCCCGCCTCGTTGGCCGACTTGACCACCAGCTCCGGCAGGTGGTCGAGGACGTAGCGGCGATCCGCGTCCCGCCAGCAGAGCCAGGTGGGGACGTTGGGGAGTATCGCGTCCTGATCCAGGTAGTAGCGGATCATGTCGGGCACGTACGCGTAGACGACCTTGTCGTCGGCGACGCCGGTGCCGGGCGCGTTGACCAGCGCGACGCGCCCGCGCTGGTACAGCTCCATGACGCCCGGCACGCCGAGCAGCGAGTCCGCGCGGAAGCAGGTCGGGTCGAGGAAGTCGTCGTCGATCCGGCGGTAGAGCACGTCGATCGGCTGGAGGCCCCGCGTCGTGCGCATCTGCAGCCGGTCGCCGGCCACGACGAGGTCGCGCCCCTCGACCAGCTCGACGCCCATCTGCTGGGCCAGGAAGGAGTGCTCGAAGTAGGCGGAGTTGAAGACGCCCGGGGTGAGCACGGCGACGGCGGGCCGGGCCGCCGCCTGCGGCGCCACCTCCTCGAGCATCGTCAGCAGGCGGCTCGGATAGTCGTTCACGGGCCGGACGCCCAGCCCCTCGAAGACGGCGGGGAAGGTCTCCTGCATGACGGCGCGGTTCTCGAGCACGTAGGAGACGCCCGACGGGCACCGCAGGTTGTCCTCCAGCACGTAGACCGTCCCGTCCCCGTGCCGCACCAGGTCCGTGCCCGTGATGTGGCACCAGACGCCTCCGGGCGGGTCGAGCCCGACGCACTGCGGCCGGAAGCCCTGCGACGAGTCGACGACGTCGGTCGGCACGACGCCGTCGCGCACGATCCGCCGGTCGTGGTAGACGTCGTCGAGGAAGAGGTTCAGCGCCTGGATGCGCTGCTTGAGGCCCCGCTCGATCGGGTCCCACGCCTCGCCCGGCACGATCCGCGGCACGATGTCGAACGGGAAGATCCGCTCCGTGCCCTGATCGTCCCCGTAGACGGTGAACGTGATGCCGGTATTCAGCAGGGCCCGTTCCGCCGCCTGGTGCCGCCGGACGAGCTCGCCGTCGGGCAGGGCCTCGATGCGCTCCACCAGCAGGCGCGCCTCGGGCCGCGGCGTCCCGTCCGGCAGGAACATCTCGTCGTACAGGCCCTCGGTGTCGTAGCCGTCGAACGTCATCGCCGGTCGCCGCCATCCATCGTCATCGCCACGCAGGGCCACGGCCTGCCCGGGGCCGGGCGCGGCTCCTGTCCGCGGGCCGGTCGGCTCAGCGCGTCCGCGGGCGATCGTCCGGGTCGCAGAGGTCGCCGAGCTTGCCCGAGCCCCCGCAGTAGCTTGCGTCCTGGAGCTGCACCGGAATGCCGTCCGGGTCGCTGAACATCAGCTCCTCGGCCGGCGGGTCGGAGTCGGCGCGCATCCGGACGCGGGCCTCGATGCCGTGCTCGGCGAGGCGCGCCACGACGTCGGCGGCGTCGAAGTTCTCCATGCCGAGGCAGTAGTGGTTGATGTGCGGCCGGTCGCCCTGCGAGAACGCGATGAACTGCGGACCCTCGCCGATGCCGAGCACGGGGACCGCCGCCGCGTTCCAGTCGCGCTCGGTGCCCTGCGTGGTGACGAGCGGCAGGCCGAGCACGCGCTGGTAGAACTCGACCGAGCGCTGCACGTCGGCGACGGTGAGCGTGACGTGGTTCATCGTGGTCACCGGAATCGGGGCGGCGGACGGCTGCGCGGCCGCGGCGCCGGCGGCGGCGCCGGACGTGGAGCGCGAGGCGACGACCAGCGCCGAGAGGGCGATCACCAGCTCGCGGCGCGTCATGCCGCCGCCCTCGAACCGCTTGACGAGCTGCTCTATGGCTGCACTCATTGCTCTCCTCCTCGGTTGCGCCGGAAGCCGGTGACCGTCCGCCGGGTCACGACGGAGTGTAGACCGGTCGACGTTCGGGAGGCAGACGAACTCTGCACGCCCGCGGGCTCGCGGCCGCGGTGCGGCGCCCGGCACGCGGTCCGGCCGGGAGGCAGGCGAACTCCGCACCCCGCGCGGGCTCGCGGCCACGGTGCGGCTCCCGGACGCGGTCTGGCCGGGAGGCAGGCGGGTCGGTGCCGGCCGGCCGGCACCGACCCGGCGTCGTGGACGCGGACCGTGGGGCGCGGCCTACTCTCCGGCGCCCAGGTGCCGGAGCAGTTCCACCGTGCTGTGATTGGGAGTCCGCCCTCGCCCGCGCCGGGCCAGCGCCAGCGGCGTCTGCCCCACCCGGTTCGCGGCATCGACGCGGGCGCCCTGCGCCACCAGGAACCGGACGACGCTGTCGTGCCCGGCGCGGGCCGCCCCGTGGAGCGCGGTGTTGCCCTCGCCGTTCGCGGCGTTGACGTCGATCCCCTGCGCCGCCGCGAGCCGGACCGCGTCGAGCATCGCGGCCTCGCGCGCGGCCGGATCGGGCTCGCGCCGGGTGCTCAGGACGGGCGCGCTCTCCGCGATGCGGGCCAGGCGGTCGACCGAGATCAGCGGATCCCGCCCCCCGAGGCCGGCGGCGGCCATGAGCGCCGTCGTTCGGCCTTCGCGCACCTGCACGCGCTCGTCCCGGATCGAGAGCGACCCCGGCCAGTACGTCGGATGGTGCGCCACGAGCGGGTCGGCTCCGCGCGCGAGGAGCAGGCGCATGATGTCGGGCGCGTTGAAGCGCGCCGCGAGCCAGAAGGGCGTCGCGCCGACGTAGGACGGATGCAGGTAGAAGTCGACCGCGTCGCGGCGGACCGGCGTCGAGCTGCGCACCGTCGCGTCGGGATCGGCCCCGTGCTTCAGGAGCGCCCCGACGAGCCCCGCGTCCTTGTGCAGGATGGCGGCGTGAAGCGCGGTGTAGCCGGCGTCGGCCGCGTTGGGGTCGGCGCCCTCGGCGAGCAGGAAGGCCGCTACGTCCCTGTGCCCGCTGTGCGCCGCGACGACCGTCGCGCTCGTGCCGTAGGGCGGCTGGTCGTCCACGTCGGCGCCGGCCGCGACCAGGAGCTTCGCCGAGGCGAGGTCGCCCACCCGCGCCGCGAACAGGAGCGGGGTGTAGCCCCCTTGCGGGATCCCGGCGACGTACTCGGGATTCCAGGGCTCGGGCGTGGTCTTCACCATCTCCGTCCAGACGTCCGTCCGGGCATCGACGGCCGCGCCGTGCGCGAGCAGCACCTCGACTACGCCCGGGTGCCGCTGCGACACCGCCCACATCAGCGCCGTCTGGCTGCGCCCGGCGGTCGCGTCGGCGTCGGCGCCGGCGCCGAGCAGCAGGCCGGCCACGTCGGCCGCGCCGACCCGCGCCGCCGTCATCAGCGGCGTCTCGCCGGAGAGCAGGGGCACGTCGGGGTCGGCCCCGGCGTCGAGCAGCCGCTGCGCCATCGCCGCGCCGCCGTTCTCGGCCGCGGCCCAGAGCGGCGTCACGCCGAGGTCGTTGGCCGCGTCGACGTCCGCCCCCGCCTCGATCAGCAGCCCTGCCAGCTCGACCTCGTCCCAGTACGCGGCCCAGTGCAGCGCCGTCGCGCCGTCGCCCTGCCGCTCCGTGACGTCCGCGCCTCGCTCGACCAGCGCCCGCACGACGCCCCAGTCGGCGCGCCGCGCCGCGTCCGCCAGGGGCCGATCCGCGGCGGACGAGACGGACACGCTCGCCGCGACCAGCGCCGACACGACCGCCCACCCTCGAACCCGCATCCTGGCCCCCTCCCCTGCCCCGGGCCGCTCACACATCCGACAGCGTGTCGATGGGCAGCTTCGTGGTGCTGTTGCCGAGGCGGTCGAGCGGCATGTCGAGCTTGTCCATCAGCGTCATCAGGAGGTCGGCGTTCGACGTGTCGCTCGGATACCGCAGGTGCCGCCCGCCGCGGAGCTTGCCGGCCCCGCCCCCGAGGACGAGCAGCGGCAGGTCGCTTCCGAGGTGCCGCGTGCTGTTCGAGATGCCGGCGCCGTAGAGGATGGTCATGTTGTCGAGGAGCGATCCGTCACCGTCCTCCGCCGCGCCGAGCCGGGCCAGGTAGTCGCTCGTCAGCTTGGCGTGGTAGGCGTTGATCTTCGACATGACGGCGATCCGTTCCGGATCGTCCTCGTGGTGCGAGAGCGGATGGTGCGCGTCGGGAACTCCGATTTGCGGGTAGGAGCGGGTGCTCTGCTCGCGGCCCATCATGAACGTGACCACCCGCGTCAGGTCGGCCTGGAGAGCCAGGAACTGCAGGTCGAGCATCAGGCCCAGGTGCTCCTCGAAGACGCGGGGCGGAGCCGACGGCTGCTCGGTGAACGACGGCTCGATGTCGCGCTGCCGTTCCGCGATCTCGATGCGCCGCTCGACGTCGCGGACCGCCTCGGAGTACTCGTCCAGCTTGGCCCGGTCGCGCGGCCCGACCGCCACCTTCAGGTCGGTCAGCTTGTCGGTCACCGAGTCGAGGATGCTCTGCTTCTGGTGCCGGCGCGCCCGCCGGACCGCCGGGTCGGCCGAGCCGCTGTCGCCGAACAGGCGCTCGAAGACGGCTCGCGGGTTGTTCTCCATCGGCAACGGCTGCGTCGGCGTGCGCCACGAGATGGTCTGCGTGTAGGCGCAGCTCAGCCCGGCCGTGCACTGCCCCGCGTTCGCGAACTTGTCCATCGACACCTCGAGCGAGCCGAGCTGCGTCGTCTTGCCGAGCTCGCGTGCGAGGATCTGGTCCATCGAGGTGCTGGCCAGCACGTCGGTCTCGTTCTGCCCGCCGCGCGGCGTCCCCGTCAGGAACGACGCCGAGGCCCCGGCGTGGACGTAGGCCCACGACGCCCGCAGGCCGGAGATGACCAAGAGCTGATCGCGGAACGGCTCGAACGGCGCCAGGATCGGCGTCAGCTCGAAGTCGCGGCCCACCTTCTTCGGCGACCAGTACTGCATCGCCATGCCGTTCGGCACGTAGATCGCCTGGAAGCGATGGACCGGCTTCGCCGCGGTCTTCGCCAGCGCGGTGAGCGCCGGGGACATCGCGTCGAGGAGCGGGAGGCTCAAGGTCACGCCGAGACCCCGCAGCACGGTCCGGCGCGGCAGCGACTTCTTGCTGATGGTCATGATGTCGTTCCTCGGTGGCGTGTCCGTCTCGATCCAACTGCGAGGCAAGCCTACTGCGCCGGAGCGATTGCCGCCGCGTTCCGCATCAGGAAGGCCGGGCTCTTCACGATGCCGCCGATGAGCGCCGACCAGCGGTAGTCGGCGGCCGCCGCGTCGCGGACGATGGCGCGCACGATGGGCTTGTCCGTGTGCTCCAGCCCGCGCCCGAGGGCGTAGGAGAGGAGCTTCTCGGTCACGGTGCCGGCGAACTGCCCGGGCCGCTCCAGGAGCAGCGCGCGCAGGCCGGCCATCCCGGCCACGGTCCGGCCGTTGGGCATGGTGGCGGTGGCGTCGATCGGGTTCCCGAACTCGTCCGTCGTGCGCCACGCCCCGAGACCGTCGAACTGCTCCAGGGCGAACCCGGGCGGATCGATGGACGCGTGGCAAGTGGCGCAGGCCGGTGCCTGGCGGTGGCGCTCCAGTCGGTCCCGCACGGAGGTGGTCCGGCCCCCATCGCCCCGCTCCGGCAGCGCCGGCACGTCGGCCGGCGGCGAAGGCGGTGGCGCGCCGAGAATCGTGTCGAGCAGCCACTTGCCGCGCAGCACCGGCGAGGTCCGGGTCGGATAGGAGGTCAGGGCCAGCAACCCGCCGTGTCCCAGGAGGCCGCCGCGCTGCTCCCGGTCCGGGAGCGCGACGCGCCGGAACCGGGAGCCGTAGATGCCCGGGATGCCGTAGTGGCGGGCGAGCCGCTCGTTGAGGAAGGTGTAGTCGGCGTCGAGCAGATCGACGACGCTCCGGTCCTCGGCGAGGGCGCTGGCGAGGAAGAGCGTCGTCTCCTCGCGGAACGCCTCCACCAGGTTGTCGTCGAAGTCGGGGAACGGCACCGGGTCGCCGG
>JAPOVI010000068.1 GCA_026708265.1 Acidobacteriota bacterium | reverse complement strand
GCTCGGTCTTCGTCGCCAGGGGCTCAAGCTCCCGCTTCGGCGCCAGAGGTTCGAGTTCCCGCTTCGTCGCCAGCGGCTCGAGGTCCTTCCTGGTCGCGAGGGGTTCGAGTTCCCGCCTCGTCGCCAGAGGTTCGAGTTCCCGCTTCGTCGCCAGAAGCTCAAGGTCCTTCCTGGTCGCGAGGAGCTCGAGCTCCCTTCTGGTCGCGAGAGGCTCGAGGTCGGCTTTGGTCACCGGAGTACCGACGGCGCGGTTGAAGACGTCGACCAGCCTCTCGGCTTGATCTTCGTTGAAGCCGCCCGCGCGGAGTTCCCGGACCGCCGCGTGCGTGTCGAAAGCCACCATCGACATGCGCCTGGAATCCCCTGGGTCTGTGCTCAACATAACACAGGCCACGGCGAGGGCACGGGCGCGGCGGGTCGGGGGTCAGGTAGTCCGACCGTCGCGGCCCTTGAGCAACTGGCGGGCGATGGTCTGGAGCTGCAGGTTGGACGTCCCCTCGTAGATCTGGCCGATCTTGGCGTCGCGGTAGAGCTTCTCGACCGGGTAGTCCTTCGTGTAGCCGACGCCCCCGAAGAGCTGCACCGCGAGGGAGGTGACGCGCTCGGCCATCTGCGAGGAGTACAGCTTGGCCATCGCGCCCTCGGTGAGGAACGGCCGGCCGGCGTCCCGCAGGCGGGCGGCGTTCCACGTCATCAGCCGCGCCGCCTCGATCTCGGTCGCCGCCTGCGCCAACTGGAACTGCACGGCCTGGAACTCGCCGACGGCGCGGCCGAACTGCTTGCGCTCCTGCACGTAGGCCAGGGCGTGGTCGAGCGCGCCCTGGGCGAGGCCGACCATCTGGGCCCCGATGCCGATGCGTCCCTCGTTGAGCGTCTCGATCGCCACCGCGTACCCGCGGCCGGGCTCGCCCAGCACGTTGGCGGTGGGGACGCGGCAGTCGTCGAGGAGCAGCTCGCACGTGCTGCTGGCCCGGATGCCCAGCTTGTCCTCCTTCTTGCCGACCCGGAATCCGGGGGTGCCCCGCTCGACGACGAAGGCGGTGATGCCGCGATAGCCGGCATCGGGGTCGGCGTTGGCGAAGACGATGAAGATCTCGGCCTCGTTGCCGTTCGTGATCCAGAGCTTGCGTCCGTCGAGGACGTAGTCGCTGCCGTCGCGGGTGGCGCGCGCCGCCATGCCGAACGCGTCGCTCCCGGAGCCGGCCTCCGAGAGCGCGTAGGCACCGACCGCGGCCGACGCCAGCCGCGGAAGGATCCGCTGTTGGAGGTCGTCCGAGCCCCAGCGGTTCAGCGCGTTGATGACCAGGGTGTTCTGGACGTCGACGACGACCGCCACCGCGGGGTCGACCCGCGACAGCTCCTCGACCGCGACCACCGACAGGAAGAAGTGCCCGCCGGCCCCGCCGAGCGACTCCGGTATCTCGATGCCCATGATGCCGAGCTCGAAGAGCTGATCGATCAGGGCGCGGGGCATCTCGGCCCGCTCGTCCATCTCGCGGGCCAGCGGCGCCACCTCGGCTTCCGCGAACGCGCGGACGTTGCTCCGGAGCAGGCGCTCCTCCTCGGAGAGGCGAGTCAGGGGGGGAGCGAGATCGGCGACGTCGGACATGGGGCGGTTCTCCACGGTCTCGGGGATGGCGGCCGGCCGGCCGGAGCGGCCCGCGTACCTCGTATCGGCCGCGGCCGCGAACCCGACCGCTCCTTGCCGGGGGCGAGCGCGGGCCGGAGCCGGGGCCGGGGCCCGGCCGGGGCCGATGCTATCATTGAAACGGCTGCCGCGACCCGCGGGGGAGGCTTCCATGCACGAACGGCTCTTCGTTCGGCTTGCCGGCTCGCTCATCGTTCTGCTGCTCGCGACGGGCGCCGGCGCGGCTGGGCAGCCCGCCGCGGGGGCGCCGCAGGACGCGGCCCCGGACACTGCGCCGGACGCGTCTGCCGACGCAGCCCCGTCCCAGATCTTCCGGAGCGGCATCAACTACATCCGCGTGGATGTCATCGCGACGGACGAGGACGGCAACCACGTCACCGACCTCACGCTCGACGACTTCGAGGTGTACGAGGACGACATCCGCCAGGAGGTCGACTCGTTCCAGCTGGTCGAGGTCGATCTGCTGCCGGCGCTGGGGGACACCCCGCTGGTCCCGGTGGGCGTGCGGCGCTCGGACCAGGAGCTGGCCGCCTCGCAGGCCGACGTCCGCGTGTTCGTGTTCTTCCTCGACGACTATCACGTCCGGGAGAACAACAGCCTCCGGATGCGGCAGGTGCTGGGGGAGTTCCTGCAGAACGAGCTCATCCCGACGGACCTCGTCGGCGTGATGTACCCCCTCATGCCGCTCGACGCGCTGCGGCTGACCCGCGACCACGAGTCGGTCATCAACGCCGTGAACCAGTTCCACGGCGTCAAGTACGACTACGAGATTCGCAACAACTTCGAGGCGCGCTACAACTTCTACCCGACGCAGGTGGTCGAGCGCATGCGGAACGACGTTTCCCTGTCTGCGCTGCGCGGGCTGATGATCCGCCTCGGCGGGATGCGCGAGGGGCGCAAGACCGTGGTCGTCGTCAGCGAGGGGTATACGAACTACGTGCCCCCGCAGATCCAGGCGAGGAACGCGGAGATGGGCGTGGATCGCCGCATGAATCCCGCCGCGGGCAATCCCTTCTTCGGCGACAACCCGTTCCAGGAGACGATGGCCGCCTTCGAGGACAGCATGCTCATGCTGGACCTGCAGCGGGTGTACGAGACGGCCAACCGCTTCAACACGTCGCTCTACACGCTCGACCCGCGCGGGCTGGCCGTCTTCGAGTTCGGTCTGGACCAGCCCGCGATCAGCGCCCGGACCGACGGGCGGGCCCTGCGCCGCACGCAGAGCACGTTGCGCCTGCTCGCCGAGCAGACCGACGGCGTGGCCATCGTGAACCAGAACAACTTCACGCGCGGCCTGCGGCAGATGCTGTACGACGCGAGCTCGTACTACCTGCTGGGCTACAACTCCAGCCTGGAGGCGACCGACGGCGAGTTCCACGAGATCGACGTGCGCGTCAGGCGGGATGGCGTCCGCGTGCGCGCCCGTCCGGGGTACTGGGCGATCACCGAGCGCGACGCGGAGCGCGCCCTGCTGCCGCCGGTCAACGAGCCGCCGCGCGCGGTCGAGGTCGCCCTGTCCGCGCTGGCCGAGCCCCGGCGCGGCCGGCTGGTCCGGACCTGGGTCGGCACCGCGCCGGCCACCAACGGCCGCACGCGGGTGACGTTCGTCTGGGAACCGGTGGACGGGCGCGGCCGGCGGGACGCGGCGGCGAGCGTGCTCGTGACGGCGATGGGGGACCGGGGCGGGGCCTATTTCCGAGGCCGCGTGCCGGAGCCGACATCGCGCTCGGGCCGCGGCACCCGGCGCGGCCGGCGGGAGGCGGCGGCGCCGCCGCCCGTGACGCGGGTGGAGTTCGAGGCCGATCCGGGGACGCTGCAGCTCAGCCTCGCCATCGAGGGCGAGGCCGGCGAGGTGCTCGACCGCGACCGCGACGAGATCGAGATTCCCGACTTCACGGGACCCGACCTCGTGCTGGGCACGCCGTCCTTCGTGCGGGCGCGCAACGCGCTCGAGCTGCGCCAGATCGTCGACGACTTCGCCGTGGTGCCGCTCGCCGTGCGGGAGTTCCGGCGCACCGACCATCTGCTCGTGCGCGTCGACGCGCACGCGCCCGGGGGAGTGGCGCCGACCGTCGAGGCACGGCTGCTCAACCGGCGCGGCGACTCCATCTATCCCCTGGACGTGCAGCAGGCGGCCGACGGCCGGCCCTACCAGGTGTACGTAACGCCGGTCAGCCTGCCCCCGGCCGAGTACCTCATCGAGGTGCGAGCCACCACCCCGACCGACGAGGCGACCCGGCTCGTGGCCTTCCGTCTGGTTTCCTGACGACGGCATGAAGACGACGACCGCCGCGGAGGCACCTCCCGCCGCGCCCGGCCGCCCCCGGGGCGAGGCCCGTGACCACACGACGGTTTCCGGCCGGCCCGTGGAGGCGCTCTACACCGCACCCGACGTAGCCGAGGTCGACTACGACCGCGACTTGGGAGACCCGGGACGCTTCCCCTACACGCGCGGCATCCACCCGGCCGGCTACGGCGGCAAGCTGTGGACGATGCGGCAGTTCGCCGGCTTCGGGACGCCCGAGGAGACCAACGCGCGCTACCGGGAGCTCCAGGCGGCGGGCGGCATGGGCCTGAGCGTCGCCTTCGACCTGCCGACGCTGATGGGCCGCGACCCCGACCACGAGCTGTCGCTCGGCGAGGTCGGCAAGTGCGGCGTCAACGTCGCCTCGGTGGCCGACATGGAGCGGCTCTTCGACGGCATCGCCCTCGACCGGGTGACGACGTCGATGACGATCAACTCGCCGGCCGCGATGATCTTCGCGATGTACCTCGTCGCGGCCGAGCGGCAGGGCGTCGACTGGTCCGTGCTGTCGGGCACGATCCAGAACGACATCCTCAAGGAGTACATCGCGCAGAAGGAGTACATCTACCCGCCGCGGCCGTCGATGCGCCTCGTGACCGACGTCTTCGCCTTCTGCGCCGAGCATGTGCCGCGCTGGAACACCATCTCGGTCAGCGGCTACCACATCCGCGAGGCGGGTGCGACGGCGCTCCAGGAGCTGGCGTTCACGCTGCGCGACGGCATCGAGTACGTGCAGTACGGCGTAGACGCGGGGCTGCCCGTCGATCGCTTCGCCCCGCGCATCTCGTTCTTCTTCAATGCGCACAACGACTTCTTCGAGGAGATCGCCAAGTACCGCGCCGCGCGCAAGCTCTGGGCGACGGTCATGCGCGAGCGCTTCGGGGCCGAGGACGAGCGCTCGTGGAAGCTGCGCTTCCACTCCCAGACCGCCGGCGTCTCCCTGACCGCCCAGCAGCCCTACAACAACGTCGTCCGGACCGCCGTCCAGGCCCTGGCCGCGGTCCTCGGGGGAACGAACTCGCTCCACACCAACTCGCTCGACGAGGCGCTTGCGCTGCCCGCCCGCGAGGCGGCGCTCCTGGCGCTGCGGACGCAGCAGGTCATCGCCCACGAGAGCGGCGTCCCGAAGGTGACGGACCCGTTCGGCGGCTCGTACTTCCTGGAGCGGCTCACGCGCGACCTCGAGGTGGGGTCGCAGGAGATCTTCGAGAAGGTCGACGCGCTGGGCGGCATGGTGCCGGCCATCGAGCAGGGCTACCCGCAGCGCGAGATCGCGAACAGCGCGTATCGCTTCCAGCAGGCGCTGGACCGGGGCACGAAGACGTGCGTCGGCGTCAACCGCTACGTGACCGACGCCGAGGCCCCGATCGAGACCCTCTACATCGACGAGGCGGCGGCCGAGCGGCAGGTGAGCGGCGTCCGCGCCCTGCGGCAGGAGCGCGACGCGGCGCCCGTGACCGCGGCGCTCGACGGCTTGCGCCGCGCGGCCGAGGGCACCGACAACTTGATGCCGCTGCTTCTCGACGCCGCGCGCGCCGGCGCCACCCTCGGCGAGATGTGCGACGCGCTGCGCGACGTCTGGGGCGAGTACGAGGAGACCGCCGCTCTGTAGGCGTCTGTGCCGCAGAACGGTGCCGCCTCCCGCGGGAGGCGCAGACTCCCTGAAGGGTCGCCTGGGCACCAGGCGTAGCCGCGGGCGGCGAGTGGTGGGGCGAGGCGTAGCCGGTCTTGGCCGGTCGGAGGGGACGCACGATGCGGAAGATCCGGGTAGTGATAGCCAAGCCGGGCCTCGACGGCCACGACCGGGGGGCCAAGGTGATCGCGCGTTCCCTGCGCGACGCCGGCATGGAGGTGATCTACACCGGCCTGCGCCAGACCCCCGAGCAGATCGTCGGCGCCGCGCTGCAGGAGGACGCCGACGCGATCGGCGTGTCGATCCTCTCCGGCGCCCACAACCACATCTGCCCCCGCATCATGGAGCTGCTCTCCGAGCGCGGCCTCGACGACGTCCTCGTCGTCGTGGGCGGCATCATCCCCGACGCGGACATCCCGCGCCTCCGCGAGATCGGCATCGAGGGCGTCTTCCAGCCCGGCACGCCGATGCAGACCATCGTCGACTACATCAGCGAGCACGTCCGCCCGGGCCGGGGCGGGGAGGCGCCGCCGCAAGCCGGCGCCTCGGCCTGATTCGCGCGCGACCCACGGCCCTCCGTCCGCGGCTTCACCCGGCGACCGCGGTCGCGTGGACGACGGTCGCCGTGCAGCGCGGCTCCGGCACGGGCTCGCCGTGTTCGCGCAGGCTCTCGACGTGCAGCCGGATTGCTTGCCGAATCTCGCGTACCGCCTCTTCCCGGGACGCCCCGGTCGCCACGCAGCCGGGCAGATCCGGAACGTAGGCAGTGTAGTTCCCTGGCGCCTTTCTCGACCACGACGGTGAAGTCCACCAGGTTCACTCCTTCAGGGCCCGGCTGCTTCATGACGCTCGCCCAGGACCCTCGTGGCAGATCATCGCCCGGCTTGCCGGGTCGACAGCCACCGCCTATCGGGTCTTGCCGGCGGCCCTTGTCCGTTATCCGGGGCGCCGAACGCCATAGCTCAGTGGCGGGTGAAGTTGCCCCGGTTTCGTGGACTGAAGTTGCCCCGGTTTCGTCGCGGTCACTGCCGAACCAGATTCGGCGGCTGCGTGAGCGTCGTCATGAGACTCTCGAGAACGCGCAGAGATCCGTCGCAGGAATTGCAGTAGAGGCCGGTCGTGAACAAGAGTCCATCGGGCTTCGGAGTACGCGCTACGGCCGGATGCAGGAAGTCGAAACTCCCGCGACCCTCGATCTCGGTGTTCAGTTGGACGGGGTGTCCAAGAACCCGTTCGACTATTCTCGCGTCGCGTATCGCGTCCGGGGGGCGGGAGAATCCGTGGTCGGTGTCGCGCGAGCGGAACGTGATCCGGTTTCTGCTCAAGGAGACCTCACCGACACAGAAACCGGGTCGCAAACCCCAGCCCCCATGGCGGTGCTTGACCTCCAGAAGGACGCGCTCGCCCAGGGCGATCGCCCGTTCCAACGGAGCGATACTCTCGATGTACTTTCCCTGCCGGTAGAGTGCCTGTCCGAGCAGTAGGTGTGCCGCAGCTTCGTCAGGATTGGCGCGCAACGCCCGTTGCGCCACCTCCACGGTTTCCTGGAGTTCCACCGGTCCTGGTGCCCCCTCATCCCGCCGGCGGGCGGCCGCCTCGCGCTCCGATTCCGCCTGCCGCTGAACAGCGAGTAGCAGGGCCTCTTCGCCCGCCGCCAGGAGCGTGGTCGCCGCGGACTCGTCCAGATAGCCCGTCGCCTTCGCATCCGACACCGCCTGCCACGCCCTGAGCGCCGCCCGCGTGCGCGGCCCGAACACGCCGTCCGCTCGGCCCGTGTCGAATCCGGCCGCCAGCAGGCCTTCCTGAATCAGGCGGCGTGCGTCCCGGCCCAGTCCCAGCGCCTCCTCCAGCCTTGCCGCGGCGACTCCTTCCTCATCGACAAGGTCCTCCGTGCCACTCGCGGAGACGTGCGCAGGCTCCGTCTCGGGTACCGCGGGCTCCAGAAGACCGCCGCCGAACGGATTCTCGGGATTCGACGGCGGTGCGGGCCGCGCCGGCGCAGGTCTTGCCGCGGCCCCGCCCGCACTGGCAGGGAAGCGCTCCGGCGTTCCCCCGTCTTGCAGCCAGACGGCGCCGATCAGGAACATGGCCAGCACCAGCGCCCCACCCATCAGCCCCGCCGAAGTTGAGTTCGTGGCCACCGCCGCCCGCGTGGTCGATGCCTCCTCCAGCTTCTTGGGCAAGTCCTTCGACGGTGACGTGGAACTGACGCCGCGCGAACTCCGTGGCGGCCGGGCAGCCGACGGACGCGACGGCGTACCAGACCCCAGGATGACAGCCAGCTCGCCTGCGGTGCCGAACCGATCGCTCGGTGACTTGGCCAGCAACCGGCCCAGAACCTCCTGCCATTCCGCCAACGCCGCCGGCAGTTTGGGCACCGGATCGTTGACGTGTGCGTACGCCACTGCCAGCAGGTCAACCGCATCGAACGGAAGACGCCCCGTCAGCATCTCGTGGAGCACGACGCCCAGCGAGTACAAATCGCTCCGGCCATCCACCGTCTGACCTCGCACCTGCTCCGGGCTCATGTAGTGTGGCGAGCCGAGACTCGTCCCCGTCGCCGTCATCCGTGTCCCCGACGACAGCGCGCGCGCGATCCCGAAGTCGGTGAGGTGCGGGGTGCCTGCCTCGTCGAACAGGATGTTCTCCGGCTTCACGTCCCGGTGGACGAAGCCGCTACGGTGGGCGTAGTCCAGCGCCCGGGCGATGGCCGCCGCCACCGCCTGGGCTTCCTCCGGCGGCATCCCCGTTGGGTGTGCCCGGATGCGCGTCTTCAGGTCCCCGCCCGGCATCAACGCCATGGTGTAGAAGTGCTGGCTCGCGCCCTGGCCGAACTCGTACACGGTGATGATGTTGGTGTGGGTGAGCCCTGCTGCCGCCCGCACCTCTTGCTTGAAGCGCTCGACCCGCTCGGGGTCGCCGGCGAACTCGGGGGGCACCGCCTTGAGGGCGACCTCGCGACCGAGGCGCTCGTCCTCGGCGTGGTACACGTCGGCCATGCCGCCGCGGCCCAGGCGGCCGATGATGCGGTAATGCCCGAGGCGCGTGTTGATCTCCAGAGTCATCGAGGTTCTTGCGCCTGTGGCCGTCACCGGCTCAGCGTCCCGGACAGCTCGAAGGTGGCGCAGCGTTCCGTGGAGACGTCTTCCTCCCAGCGCACCCTGCGCCCCGTGAACGTTATGTTGGTCCTCGTTGTGCTGATCCTCCCGCAGGCTTCGTGCACCACCCCCGTGGCCGCGCCGCCGGCAGTTGGTATGAAGAACCCCATCTCGTTGATGGTCCCCCGAACGGCGGCTACTTGAGCCGCCTTGCCCAGCAGGGTGATGGAGCCGGTGACGGTCAACTGCGCCCCGGCCTGAGCGACATGGAACCTTGCGGTACCCTGGAATCTGTCGGTTGGCACTTGCACGATGAGCGGCCCGGTGTAGGTGCCGGCGACCTCTGGAATCCGCGACGTGGGTGCGGTGGGGCCATCCCCGCAACCGGCGAGTACACCGACAGCAAGCACAACGGCGAATCGACGCATAGCGAGCAAATCCTCCTCGGATTGTCCCAGGCGGCGGACCAGGCCGGCGCCGCGCAGCTTCCGGAGGACCTCGCGGACGCGGACGACGCGCGGCCCTGAGCCGGGCCGCGGAGAGACTGGGTCGCCTGGGCCATCCAGGTCAGGATTGCCCGGGACGACGGTTCGGGCGCGGCTCCTGCCGCGCTCACGTGCACAGGGCGTTGTGGTCTGCGAGCGCCATGTCGAAGAGCTCACCTTCGGTTATCGTGTCGCTGGGATGGTTGATGGTGTGGGTGCAGCCCCCCGGGAATGTCACCGTGTACGTTGTCTCACCCCCAGCGACTCGATCGAGGCTCTGATCGTCGATCGGCTGCGGGCCACTGTCAGTGACCTTCACGATGCGAACGTCGCTGCGTTCTGGTTTGGTTCCCATGACTGCCTCCCTGAAGCGCCTGACCGAACTGGCGCGCCGGTCGCACCGGCCCGAACCCTGGCGGGCCTCGGCGGATTGAAGTAGCCGCCTGCCCACAAGACGCTCGGGTGCCCCAAAAGCGGACGGTTCAGTCGGCGGCGAGTTCTGTTGCAGAGAAGAATCGACCGGCGGCGGCTGCCGACCCGCGGTGGCGCATTTGCGGAGCGGGGCCCCGGCAGTCGCGCCGGCGCCCTGGGGTCAGATCAGCTGGCGCTTCGCGAGCTCCGCGAAGACCCCGTCGCGCGCGAGGAGGTCGTCGTAGCGGCCGCTCTCGGCAATCCGCCCCCGGTCGAGCACGTGGATCCGGTCCACGTCGCGGACCGTGCTGAGGCGGTGGGCGATCACGATGCGGGTGATGCTGAGCTTGCCGAGCGCGTCCTGCACGTTGGACTGGGTGTGGTTGTCGAGGGCGCTGGTCGCCTCGTCGAGCAGCAGGACGCGGGGCTTGCGGGCCAGCGCGCGGGCGATGAGCAACCGCTGCCGCTGCCCCCCGGAGAGCCCGCCCCCGCCCTCGTGCAGCATCGTGTGCAGCCCCATCGGCATCGCCCGGACGTCGTCCTCGAGACCGGCGGCGCGGACCGCGTCCCAGACCTCGTCGGGGGTCAGCCGGGAAGAGCCGGCGACGTTGTTCCGAATCGTGTCCGCCGCGACCTGGCCGTCCTGCAGGACCACGCCCAGATGACGGCGAACCGCCTCCGGATCGAGGTTCAGGAGGTCGTGGCCGTCGAACAGCACCGCGCCTGAATCGGGGTGCTCGAAACCGAACAGCAGCCGGAAGATCGTCGACTTCCCGGAGCCGGAGGGGCCGACGATGGCGACGTAGTCGCCCGGCCGGATCCGCAACGACACGCCGTCGAGCACGTCGCCGCCGTCGGCCAGGTACCGGAAGTGGACGTCCCTCAGCTCGATGTCGCCGGTCAGGTCTCCGGGGTCGGTGCGGTCCCCGGCCGTCTCGGGCTCGGCCTCGAGCAGCGGCTTCACACGCTCGAAGAGCGGAACCAGGGCGACGACCGCGGTCGCGGCAGCGCTCAGCCCCGTCACCCCCGCCGCGAGCTGGCCGAAGGTGGCGAAGGCGACCAGGAACGCCGCGAGGCCGAACGAAGAGGACTCGTCGCCCGCGATGAGAGACGTCCACATCACCCCGAGCAGCACCGCCGAGGCGAGGGGCGTGAACAGGCCGTTGAAGGCGAGCTGGGCGGCCGCCCAGCGGCGGGCCCGCAGCGTCGTGCCCCGCTGCCTCGCGAAGAGCCCGGCCCATCGCGCGAGGACGTAGGGCTCGGCGTTGGCGACGCGGAGCCTGGCTAGTCCCGTGATCACCTGGAACATCATCCCGTCGATGACCCCCTGCGTCTTCAGCGCTTCCCGGTGCTGCCGCATCTGCAGGCGGCCCAGCGGCACGCTCACCACGACGAGCGCCAGCACCAGCCCGCCGGCGACGACGGCGAGGTGCAGGCTGTAGTACGCCAGCAGCCCGAAGCTCGACAGCGAGAACAACCCGCCCACGATGGACCGGACGGCGGCCCCGGACAGCATCGAGCGGATGGCCGGCAGCCCCCCAGCCGGTCGGCGAGGTCGCCGGCCGCGTACTGCCGGAAGAAGCCTGCCGGCAGGGAGAGCACGCGGCTCCACAGGGCGCACTGCAGGCGCTCGTCCAGCCGGCCCTCGGTCCGCAGCAGGGCGAAGGTCTGCACGACCTGGAAGACGGCGCCCCCGAGGGCGCACAGGAACAGGGCGGCCAGGCCTGCGATCCACATCGGCGTGTCCGACCGCGGGATGGCCGTGGCGAGCAGGTGCCCGGTCAGAACCGGCGTGGCGAGCGCGACGATGCTGCTGAGCACGCTCATGAACAGCACGCTGCGGAGATCCGCGGTCACGGCGCCCACGGCATGGCCGAGAGCCGCCGCGACGCCGCGGACGCGCGCCGGAAAGGGCGGGTAGAGCATCACCCCTTCGGCCGCGATGCCCGCGGCTTCGCGGCGCCCGACGCGGAAGGACCGCTCCGCCGCCGGGTCCACCGCGCGATAGCGGCCCCGTCCGTCCGAGAGCACGGCGATCGGCCGTTCATCCCCGTCCGTCACCCCGGCGAAGGAGGGCCCGTCCCGTCTCCACCACCCGGGCGCGAGGGTGATCCGGCGGGCGCGCGCCGCCGAGCCGCGGGCAAGGGCCAGGTATGCCTCGAGCGGGTCGGCGGTCTTCTCCGCCGCCCGGCGCAGAGGAGTCGCAACGCCGACCGAGTCGGCGACGAGCCGCAGCACCGCCTCGGCCGGGGCGCGACCGCCCGGGTCGGCGGGGCCTCCTTCCGTCGCCGTTCCCAGTACGGCCGCCAGGTCGTGCCGGACGCTCCGGTTCGCCGACCGGTGGGCCTCCCGGATGCCTCGGTGGCGCTCCCGGATGGCTTCCGACTCCTCGCGCCGCACGGTCACCGAGTAGAGGAGAACCAGGGTCGCGAAGCGGTCGAGGGCCGGCCAGAGGCTCCCGGAGAGGAGCGCCCGGGGGGTGTGGACGGCGGACACCCGGGCCTCCTCGCGGCCGGTCTCGACCCACGTGCGTTCCGAGATCGGCACGACGTCGCCGGCCGCGACGGCCAGGTCCGGGCTCCCCATGAGCCGGACCGGCCGGTCCGCCGACATCCAGACGACGTCCCGGTGATGGGCGCTCAGCGTGCCGCCGGCCGGGTACGGCACGTCCGGGTCGGCCTCCAGCAACCGGGTCCCGCGCGGAACCGGGCCCGCCTCTCGGGACAGGAGCTCGGAGAGCCGACCCACCCAGTCGTCGATCCAGGACACCAGTCCCACGTCGAGCGGGCCCTCGGCCAGGCCGGAGCGCGTCCCCTCGACGAGGACCGCGCTTCGGGACGGCACCCCGAGCAATCCGAAGACCCGGTCGTCCTGCACCGCTCGCGGCGCCGCCAACGCGACCGAGCCGGCGGGGACGCGGGTGGCGAAGGGCCGCCGGTTCACGACCTCGGCGCCCCGGAACTCGGCCGCGAAGATGTCCAGGTGACCCTGCTCGACCACGTAGATCCGCCCGGGATCGTCCAGCACCAGCGCGCGGTGGGCGCCGGCCGCGAACGACGCGCCCCCGATGCGCTCGACGAGGTCCGGCGGGGCGGGCATGGCTCAGTTGGACGCAACGAGCGACCGGTACCGTCCCTCGTCCCCGGCCATCAGCCGCTCGTGCGTCCCGCGCTGGGCCACGCGCCCGTCCTGGAGAACGAGGATCTCGTCCGCGTCGCGGACCGTGCTCAGCCGGTGGGCGACCAGGAGGCAGGTGGAGCCCCGGCGTCGGAGGTGGTCGTCGATGACGGCCTCGGTCACGGTGTCGAGGGCCGCCGTCGCCTCGTCGAGAACGAGCACGGCCGGGTCGGGGGCAAGGGCGCGGGCGAGGGCCAGGCGCTGGCGCTGTCCGCCGCTGAAGTTGCGCCCGTTCTCCTCGACGGGCGCGTCGTACTTGCCGGGTCGGCTCATGACTTCGTCGTATACGCCGGTGTCGCGGAGGGCGCGGGTGACTTGGCGCTCGTCGATCATCGGGTTCCACAGCGTGACGTTGTCCCGCACGGTCCCCTGGAAGAGCACGACCTCCTGGTCGACGTGGGAGACCAGCGCCGCGAAGTGACTGGGCGGAATGTCCGCCACGGGCCGCCCGTCGATGGAGACCACCCCGGACCAGGGGCGGAGCAGGCCGGCCACCAGCCGTGCCACGGTGGACTTGCCGCTCCCCGACCCGCCGACGAGGGCGACGCGCTGGCCGGAGGCGATCGAGAAGCTGAGGTTCTCGATCAGCGGCGGCTCGTGCGGGTTGTAGCCGAAGGTCACGTTGTCGAAGACGACCACGCCCCGCGCCGCCGGCGGCGGGTCCGACGGGGGGCCGAGGAGGGCGAGGGCCGCCCGGGCGTCCGGTTCGTAGCGCAACACGTCGTCGAGCCGCGCGAGGTCGCCGCGCACCGTCTGCAGGCTCGCGCCCAGCCCCACGAGCCGGTTCACCGGGGCCAGGAAGCTGGTCGTCAGGGTGAGGAACGCCACCAGCCCGCCCAGGCTGAGGCCGCCGTCGAGCACCCGGAGGCCCCCCACGCCGAGGATCGCGACCGTGCCGAGCGACAGGAGGAACGGCGGCACCACGTTGAGCAGGCCGGTCACGCGCGTCAGGTCCTGCTGGGCCGCCAGCGCGTTGGCGTACAGCCCCGACCAGCGGGAGAAGAACTGTCCTTCCTCGCCGCCGGCCTTGAGGGTCTCGATCATGCCGAGCCCGTTCAGCGCGACCCCGTCCCCCTTGCCGCGCTCCTTCAGCAGGAGCCGGGCCGCGTTCTCCCGCGTGCGCGAGACGCCGCGGAGGGCGGCGAGGTTCGCGAGCGCGAGCCCGACCGCGATCAGGGTCAGACCCGCGTCGTAGGTGAGCATCGCCCCGGCGTAGAGGACCATCGTGAGCAGTCCCAGGGCGCTGCCCACCAGCTCGCCCGACAGCAGGCGCGCCACCCGGTCGTTCGAGCCGATGCGCGCCGTGATGTCGCCGATGAAGCGCTGGCCGAAGAACGCCAGCGGCAGGCTCACGACGTGCTCGAGGAAGCGGGTGGTCATCACCACCGAGACCCGGATCTCGATGCGGGCCAGGCAAGTCTGCTGCAGCCACGTGAGCCCCGCCTGCACCACCGCGGCCAGCGCGAGGCCGAGCAGCACCGGGACCACCCACGTGCCGTCCCCCGGTATCAGCACGCCGTCTATGAAGACCCGGATGAGCGCGGCGACGGCGAGGCCCGGAACGGCCAGGGCGGCCGTCGCCAGCAACGCGAACCCGAGCGCCGAGCTGGTCCTCCCCAGGTGCGAGGCCAGGCGGCGCCCGGCGCCCGGCGCCCGCCCGCCGGCCCGCCACTCCGGCCCGGGCGCGAAGGCCAGGCAGACCCCGGTGAACCCCCGGTCGAATTCCTCGAGGGACATCCGCCGCGGGCCGCTCGCCGGGTCCACGACCCACACCCGGTCCTTCCGGATGCCCTCGACCACCAGGAAGTGGTCGAAGTTCCAGTAGACGATGAGCGGGAACGGCAGGTCGAAGAGCTGGTGCGGCTCGCTGTGGAAGCCTCCGGCGAGCAGCCCGCACTCGCGCGCCGCCCGCAGCATCCGGGCCGCCTTGCTGCCGTCGCGGGACACCCCGCAGAGAACGCGCAGCTTCTCGAGCGACATCCGGCGCCCGTGGTAGGCCAGGATCATCCCGAGACAGGCCGCGCCGCACTCGGTCGATTCCATCTGCAGGATGACCGGCGTCTTGCGGCGGCCGCCGTGCCTGCGCCGAAGATTGGCCTTCGAGCGGAGGTCTGTGCTCAACGGTCCAGCATCTGTCGGAGCGCCGGCGCGACCAGCGTGATGGGCGGCCGGCTCTCGACCTTGATCTCGACGTCCACCAGGGTGCCCGACGAGACCGTGCGGCCCGCGCCCCGGGACGAGGTCCAGGCCAGGCCGCTCGCCGTCAGCGCGTCCGCGTCGAGGGAGACTCGGCCGGCGTAGGGCGGCCCGTCGACCGAGAAAACCTCGGCGAGGTCCGGACTCTGCAGCACCGTGACCATGCCCTGCAGGCTCGCGGGGAAGGCGGCGATCTCGGCGATCCGCCCCCGGATCGATCCGTACTCCTCCTTCCTCGTGCTCGACGGAGACACCAGGACCTCCATGCCCGCCACAATGCGCTTGCCGTCGGCGGGGGGGACGTAGATCAGCGCCTCGAGCGTCTCCGTGGCGGGCCGGATGCTCAGCACGGGGGCGCCCGCGCCGAGCACGGCGCCGACCGCCGCCTTGACCTCGGCCACGCGGCCGGCGATCGGCGCCAGAATCTCCTGGGTCGCGAGCCGGGCTTCCAGCTCGCTCACCCCGCGCTGCGCGGCCAGCAGGCTCGCCTCCTGCCCGGCGATCTCGGCCGCCTGCTCGTTCCGGCGCTGCACCTCGGCGTACTCGAGGTCGTCGCGCTCGCGCAGGATCGAGAACAGCTCCCGTTGGGCCCCGTCGAAAGCGCGTTGGCTCTGTTCCAGATCGACTCGGGCGATGAGACCCTCGGCGAGGTACAGGCGGTTGGCCTCCACGAACTCGCGGGCCACCTCGACCGAGTCGCGAGCGCTCCGCTCCATCGTCTCGTAGCGGCGGCGCTGCCGGGCGACGTTGTCGGCCCGCACGGCGTTCTCGGCCTCCGTCGCTGCCCGGAGGGCCTCGAGCGCCCGGGCGTTCTCGTCGACCAGGGCGACCGCCGTGCGATGGAGCTCCTCCGCCTCGGGGTCGACGATGGACGCGATGACCGATCCCGCCTCCACCGGGTCGCCGACAGCCGGGAGGGCGCCCGCGAGCGCGCCGTTGCCGGTGGAGACCGCGTCCACGATCACGCCTCCGCGCCCGAGGAGGATTCCCGGCGCCCGGACGAAGACCGAGACCTCGCCCAGGACGGACCACCCGAAGACCGACGCCGTCATCCCTCCCAGCATGACCAGGGCCAGCCATCCCTTCGGCGACGACACGGCCAGCGTTCGGTCGAGCCGCTCGGACGTCGACAGGCGATCGAGCGACGCTTCCCGGAACAGCTTCGTACGATCCACGTTCATGGAGATGCGCGTGATCCCATCGCCCCGATCGATGTCATGCATCGCCCGCGCGGTCGAACCGCGCCGTGTCGAGCACGCCGCCCAGCCCGGTGGCGAAAGCTCGTGCCGTGGCCGGCCGCGCCGACCGTGGCGCCGTCAGCACCGACGCCGCGAAGGCGGCCACCGGCTCCGACGAGGCAGATCCAGGGCGTCGCCGAGCGAGCGCGGCCTGCGAGCCGACGGCCAGCCGTGGGTCCCGGCTCAGCCGCTGGTTCCGAACGCTGTTCACCACGCCCTCGATGCCGTCGCCCGTGAACGGCGGCTCGCCGGTCACCATCTCGAACAGCACCACGGACAGCGACCAGACGTCGTCCGCCTCGCCGGCCGCCCGGCCGTCCAGCATCTCGGGGGACAGGTAGCGCAGCGTGCCGCCCGCAAGCTCGGTGTCGTGGGCCCCCCGGGACAGGCCGAAGTCGAGCAGCTTCGGCAAGCCGCTGGCCGTGAAGCCGATGTTGCTCGGCTTGACGTCGCCGTGGAGATAGCCGGCCCCGTGCAACGCCTCGAGCGCCTCGGCGAGACGGACCGCGACGGCCGCGGCCTCCGGCTCCGGCAGCGGTCCGTTGCGCAGTCGCTCGGCGAGCGTGCCGGCGCGCAGGTACTCGAGGACCAGGAACGGGCGGTGCCGCCACGACTCGACGCCGTGGACCTCGGCCAACGCCGGATGCGCCACCCGCGCCATGACCCGTGCCTCCCCGTGCAGCGCGGGGCGACGCCGCTCCGGTGCCTCGGTCAGGGTCTTCACCGCCACGTCGCGCTGCAGGCCGAGGTCCCACGCCAGGTAGACCGCTGCCTCTCCGCCTCCGCTCAGCCGCCGCAGCAGGCGGTACTTGCCCGCGAGCAACCGCGGGGCCTCCGTCTCGACGTACGTCTTCCCGCAGTCGCAACCGGGTGGCTCGTCGGCCCCGATCAGGTAGCCGCAGACCGGGCAGGCCAGCGCGGCCGGCGCTTCCGGGGCGGTCTCCGTTCCGTGCAGCAGTTGCAGGCGGGCGATGGCCTGTCCGGCCGCTGCCGCCACCGTTTCGAGGAACGGCACGTCGGAAGCGCGCACGATCCGATCGTCGAAGCGCCGTCCCACGACGACCATTCCCAGCAGGTTCGCGCCCGGGCCGGGGACCGGCACGATCACGTCGGCGCCGGTCGCCCGTACCCACGCCGCCTCCTCGGGCGGCAGCAGCTCGAAGAGCGACGCCGCGTCGATCGGATGGACGCGCAACACCTCCTGGTCCGTCTCCAGCAGATGGACGATCGCCGAGGTTCGCGGCAGCGGTGCAGGGGTCGCATCCGCCCCTCGGAAGTCGCGCGCGTCCGCGCTCTCGGCGCCGGCGACGAGCAGGGTGGACGGGGAGCCGCAGCCGCGCTTGATCGTCCTCGCGACCGTCCGGCGGATGTCCGACGTTTGCGATGCCTCCGCCAGGGCGACGGCGGCGACGGCCAGCACCGACCGCTGGTCCACCGTCTCGGGATCGATCCACGCATCGAGGCGGCGCAGCAGCCGTTCGCGTCCGGCGAGCGTCAACAGCATGACGCCGGACACCGCGAGCAGCGACCGCGCGAACGGGTCCGCGACGAACGAGCCGACCTCCCGCTCGGGGCTGCTCGCCAGCAGCCCACCCAGCACCAGCAGCGGCGCCGCAACCGCCGCACCGAGCAGGCCGGGGCGAGCGAGCACCCTTCGGTAGCCCGCACGGACCAGCTCGCGAGGGTGCGGCACCCGCGCCGCGAGCACCGAGTACCAGAGCAGGACCATCCCGGGGAAGCGCAGCGGTTGCAGGAGCGCGGGGAGGGAACCCGCCTGGTAGTTCGACACCCAGAACCCCGCCGCGAACGCCTCGACGACGTCGTACGCCGTCGCCAGTCCCGTCCACAGGAGGAAGCCGGCGCTGAACAGCACGACGCGGCGGACCTCGTCGGCCGGCGCCGCGCGTGCCCGCAGCGCCAGGACCACCACCGCGGCCAGCGCCAGCACGTTCGGGGCGGCGATCGTGACGTCCAGGACCGCCACGTAGAGCCCGGCGTCGACGGCGCCGCTGACCGTCCCGGCCCAGTACAGGACCGCCACGGCGGCGCACAGGGCGCCTCCGAGCGCCGCGCTGACCGGGACCATGCGGCGGGCGAGGTCGTCGAGCCGCGTTCGGCGGTGGATGCGCGGACACTCCCGGGCGAACGCCCAGAGGAACGACGGCGCGACGGCGAACGCCAGGGGATATGCGTACAGCAGCAGGAAGACCCGGGTCGGCGCGGGCATCTCCCAGACGGACGCCTGCAACGCGTCGGCTGGCGGCATGTGCCCCCAGAAGGCGGGGAGCATGTGCAGCGGCGCCACCGTGGCCTTGAAGAGGAAGTAGCCGCCGAGCAGCCACGTCCGCCGGTCGTGACGGCCCGCCCACAGCAGGAGGACGGCACTGGCCCCGTGTCCGGCGAGCAGGAGCGTCAGGAAGGCGGCCACGTCGCCGTGCGACTGCCGGTAGGCGGGCCAGTGCCAGGGCAGCAGCGCCAGCGTCAAGCCCACCTCGATCGCGGCGAGGGCCATGAGGAACAGCACGGCGCGGCGCGTGAAGCCGCTCGCGAGAGCGAACGGTGCCGGCGCAGCCACCGACCCGCGCTCGGCGGCGTCGATGGCCGGGAAGAGTCGAGTGAACCTGCGCAGCTTGTCGAGCGCGCGCCGTTCGGCGGGCGTGGCGAGGCGCGCACACCGCTCCCACTGCACGTCCTGGCCCAGCGTGACGGCGTCGACCGCCTCGCCGACCAGGTCCCGCGAACCGCTCTCGGACATGACGACAACCCGGCCCCGGCGTCCGCGCATTGCGCGGTGGCACCGGGAAGGACGCAACATCCGCCGCCGGCCGATGCGGCCGGTGGCACGCGTACGCAGGACGCGACGGGCCCGCCGTCGGCGGAACCGCGCGGCCACGCGCCGAGCAACGCTACAACGCTACCTGTAATGACGCTTGAGCCCGCCAAGAGCGGACCGAGGCATGCCCGGCCGGATCGACGACGGCCACGCGAGGCCCCGCGCGTGCAACTCGCCGCCGCCGTCTACGAATCGGCGCCGTCGATCAGCTTCCTCAACGCCCGCCCCGTCGCCTTGCGGGCGGCGTCCGCGGTGGGCAGGCCCTCGACGAGCGCGAGCTGGCGGTAGCCGTAGCCCATCTCCACGCGGCCCACGATCAGCCGGCGCTCGCGGGTCGTCAGCCGCGCCAGCCCGTCCCGGTACTCCCTCCAGCCCTCGTCGTCGAGGAACCGGTAGGGCACCGACGGGCCATTGCCGGTGACCCAGTCGGCCTCGGGAAGGCTCCTGGACGAGCGTCGGTTCCGACGCAGCTGATCGTGGATCCGGCTCTCGACCGCTCGCTGGAGGTACGCGCGCAACGCGCCGGCCCGACTCGACCGGAACGATGCCAGGCGCACGAACGTACGGTGGAGCGCGTCATGGACGATGTCGCTGGTGTCGATGCCGTCGCGCACCCACGCCGGCAGCCGCCCCCGGGCCCACCGTCGGAGCCAGGACCGGTAGCGCTCGAACAGCCGGTCCAGGGCGGGCCGGTTGCCCCGCCGCGCCTGCTCCAGGAGACGTCCTTCCGTCGAACCACCGGTGGTCGTCGCCGGCGACGGATCCGACGGGGGAGCAACACGCTTTGGGAGCATCGCGGCCCAGGATCATGCACCGAGACCCTGTCACCGGGAAAGCCCTTGGGGCGAGTCGCGGCTCCGGAGCGGTCTGGCATCACCGGCTCAGCGTCGCGGACACCTCGAAGTTACTGCAGAATTCCGCGGAGGCGGCTTCCTCCCAACGCAGCGTGTGCCAGGAGAACGTAATGCTGGCACTCGTTGTGGTGATTCCTCCGCAGGAGTCGTTCACCAAATCCGCCGCCCCGCCAGCGGTCAACCGCGCCCCAGCCTGAGCGACACGGAACCCCTGGAGGAACTGGGTGTCCGGTTTCGGTCTGTCCGGACGTCTGTACACCAGCCGAGACAAGCGCTCGGGCGTGCACGTCGCACGCCCCTGCCGATCCCGCCAGGTCCTCCACCGGGTGCTTGGTGGGTTGCCGGCAAGGCTACCCGACGCGTGGGAGGTGCGGCCAGCCGAAGCACGTCAATCCTGCGCGGCGCCTCACACACGGGATTCGACTTCAACGACAGCCCACCAGGAGGGTTCCGCCGTGCAGCATATGCACTTCGCATCTCTGGCGTCTCGTGCGCGCATCGTTCTTCTCGTCGTGGTCACCGCTGCTTGCGGCGACTCCCCAACATCGCCTTCCCGCTACCCCCGGGTGGCGGGTAGCTACATTGGAGACGTCACCATCTCCGCCCGGTCCCTTGGGGTTGTATCCGTCTCCGGCATCAATCGGATGGAGGCCACGCAGTCCGGAAACCAAGTCACCATCGGAGGCGTTTTCGCCGCCATCGGCGAGGGCATCGAAACTCCCTCCATCACGGGCACCATCAACGAGACCGGAGTCTTCACCCCGACCGCCGGGGCGGGAGCTACTCTTGGGAGTGGACCCTCCTGTGGAACGTGGATGCTTGCCAGCGCCGCCATCAGCTTCTCCGGAAGATCCATGCAGATACAGGAGACGATGGAGACCGACCGCTGTGGGGTGATCCGACTATCTGGAACACTTACCCGCCGGGGGTAGTTACGGACCTCGAACCGGCGCAACGGGGTCACGGGCCGGATTCCTGGTGGGCGTTGCCTGGAACAGCGTCCTCGAGCGCCGCGATCCGGCCGGCCGCTCCCTGCCCCCGACGGGCAAACGGCAAGGATGTCTACAGCGTCACGCTGGGCGTCAACGTCCCGTTGTTCCGGGCGCCGCCGGCCATGTGGAGCACCGGAGCCGGCGCGGACGTGACGAAGCGGCTCGCTACGCCGCTCTTCGCCGGATCCTCATCTCCGGGTTCGCCGTCCTGGTCGTTTTCCCGGTCCTGTTCTACCTCTGGAGGTCGCTCAGCCTCCCGGGAGGACGGCTGTTCCGCGGATTCGATCCGACCGATCTGTCGGCGTACGAGGAGGCTTGAACGGCCAAAATGGGGTCACGTTCAGGGACAGGTGCGAGGGTACGAGGTCGGCCATGGCCGACGCCGGCCTGGTCGTCCGGTGCGACCGTTGCGAGCCGACCCCCCAACCTGGGGGGCGCAGGGAGCGACACCTCGATTGTATGGTGATGCGCACGCATGGGTTTGGGAGGCGGCCGCCGGGGTGAGCGTGCAGAAAATGCGTTCGGGCGCATCGTCGGGCGCCACACGAGCCAGTGCGACATCGCGTTGGCGACGGGACGGGGCTTGATGGCTGAGACGCGGCGGTCACCCCGCAGGGGCGCGCCCTGGTGCCTCGCCGTCGTGCTGGCCGTGCTGCCGCCTTCATGGACCGCGCTCGCGTCCGTGGCCGGTGCCGAGCCTCGGGTCGGCGACGCGCCGGAGTCGGTGGAGGACGGGACGGACGCGCTGGTGGAGGAGTTGAGCCGCGCGCTTGGGATGACGCCTGCCGAGATCGAGGCCCTGGGGCTATCGCCGGACGAGATGCGGAGCCTGTTGGCGGGATTCTCGGAGGAGACGGTCGTCGTGGGCTCGCGCGCGCAGCCGCGCAGCGCGACCGAGTCAGCGGTGCCGGTGGATGTGCTGTCAGTGGCGGATCTGGGCAGTCAGGGGACCGGCGACCTGAGTGACCAGCTCCGCACGATCATCCCGTCGTTCAACACCAACACCCAGCCGGTCAGCGCCGTATCGACGGTGGTCCGTCCCGCCATGCTCCGCAACCTGGCGCCGGACCACACGCTGGTCCTCGTCAACGGCAAGCGCCGCCACCGCTCTTCCGTCGTCGACTGGCACGGCGGCAATGGCGTGGCCCTCGGCTCGCAAGGCCCGGACATCTCCGTCATCCCCGCCATCGCGCTGCGGCAGGTCGAGGTGCTGCGGGACGGCGCGGCGGCGCAGTACGGCTCGGACGCGATCGCCGGGGTGATGAACTTCCAGCTCAAGGACGCCGCCTCCGGCGGATCCGTCGAGGTCAACACGGGGATGTACGGCGCCGGGGACGGGGAATCGGCGCAGTTCGCCGGCAATGTCGGCCTGCCGCTGGGCGCCGGGGGATTCGCCAACCTGAGCCTGGAGTACGGCAACGCCAACCCGACCGACCGGACCGCACCGCGGCGCGACGCCGTCGCGCTCGTCGCGGCCGGCAACACGCACGTCCGTTCCGAGCGTCCGCAACGCTGGGGCGATCCCGACGTCGACGACGATCTGAAGGTGTTCGGCAACTTCGGCTACGCTCTCCCCGCGGGCGTCGCGCTCTACGCCCACACGAACTACGCGAGCAGGAAGGTCACCCAGAGCTTCTTCTTCCGCAACCCGAACTCGCGGCTCGGCGTGTTCAGCATCGACGGGGGTCGGACGCTGCTGATTGGCGACGTCCTCGCGGCCGAGGGCCGCGGCTCGGCGAACTGCCCGACGGTAGCCGTCACGGACGACGTGCCGGACCCCATCGCCCTGCAGCAGGTCTTCGACGACCCGAACTGCTTCTCGTTCCAGGAGCTGTTCCCGGGCGGCTTCACCCCCCAGATGGGCGGCACGGCGACCGACACGTCGCTCGTCGCCGGCGTGCGGGGCTCTACGGCCGGCTTCCACTGGGACCTGAGCGGTTCGGTCGGCACGCACCGCACGGACCTGTTCATCCATGACACCGTCAACGCGTCGCTCGGCCCCGCCTCGCCCACCATGTTCGACATCGGCGCGAACCGGCAGCAGGAGGTAACCCTCCACTTCGACGCTTCGTACGCCGTGAGCGACCGCATCAACCTCGCCGCCGGCGCGGAGTGGCGGGACGAGCGGTTCGGCGTCGTGCCGGGCGACCGCGAGGGGTGGCAGGTCGGCCCCTACGCGCGGCAGCGTTTCCTGTCCGGGGCCAACGGGTTCTTCGGCTACGGACCGCAGCACGCAGGCACCTGGAGCCGCTACAACGCCGCGGCCTACGGCGACCTCGAGGTGAGCGGCGCGGACGGAGCATGGACGCTGGGAACGGCGGTTCGCATCGAGAACTTCGAGGACTTCGGGACGACGACGAACGCCAAGGTGTCCGGCCGGTTCCGCTTCATCCGAGGCAGCGTGAGCAGCGGGTTCCGGGCCCCTACCCCGGGACAGCAGCACGGCTTCAACATCTCGAGCCGCATCGATCCGACCATCAACGACATCGTCAACAACGCGGTCTTCCCGTCGATCTCTCCGGCGGCCCGGTTGCGGGGCGGGCTGCCGCTCGCGCCGGAGCGGTCGGTCGCCTACACCGCAGGCGTGGTGTTCGACACCGGTCCCTTCACGCTCACCACCGACTACTTTCGCATCGATGTGTCGGATCGGATCGGGATCACGAGCGACTTCGTGCTGACCGGCGCCGAGATCGCCGACCTCGTGGCGGGCGGGTTCGAGGCGGCGGAGAGCGTGCGGGCCTTCGGCTACTTCACCAATGCCTTTGCGACGTCGTCGCAGGGTATCGACATCGTCTCCACCCTCACGCCGCTTGCGCTGCGGGGGAACACCGTCATCAGTGCCGTCTTGAATCACACCGACACGCGGGTAACCGACAACCGCAAGGGTCTGCTCAACGGCCGGCGGCTCGCCGAGTACGCCTACTCCCTGCCGCGCACGCGCGGGAACGTCGCGGTAACGCAGCGGATGGGCCGGGCCCGCCTGTTCGGCCGCTTCAGCTACTACGGCGGCTGGTACGACTGGGACAGCGGGCACGGGGAGATCTTCACGCCGTCGGCCGGGCTGACGCAGGGCTTCTTCGACGGCCGGCCGATCCTCGACCTGGAGGTGAGCCTCGATCTCGGGCGGCGAACGACGCTGGCCGTCGGCGGCCACAACGTCTTCGATACGTATTCGCAGGTGTCCGCGCTCGCGAACAGGTTCGGCGAGCAGTACAGCGAGTACACGCCGTGGGGCTTCAGCGGCGCGTACTACTACGTGCGCATCGGTTACGGCTGGGGCGGCTGAACGGCATCGTGCATCAGCCGAAGCCGCTTCGTTCGCCGCTCGGGGCGCTGCTCCTGCTGGGGGTGGTTCTGTGCGGCCAGGCTTCCGCACTGGCGCAGGACGGGCGGGCCGAGGCGCGACCGGCGGCGGGGCAGGCCGGGCGGCACGGCGCGGAACGGGAAACCGAGGCGGAAGCAGGGGGCGGCCACCCCGAGCAGGACGATCCGGCGCCGCCCCCGACACCGCAATTCGACGAGGAGGTCGTCGTGGTCGGAAGCCGGGCGCAGCCGCGGTCGGTCACCGAGTCGACAGTGCCGATCGACGCCATCCCGGCCGCCGACCTCCAGCAGGGCGACCCCAACCTGGCCAACCAGTTGCGCGTGCTCGTTCCGTCGTTCCATGTCAATCCGCAGGAGGACGGAGACATGGCAGCGGTCGTCCGGCCGGCGAGCCTGCGGGGCCTCGCGCCCGACCACACGCTGGTGCTCGTCAACGGGAAGCGCCGTCACCGCGGGGCGGTCATCGCCTGGCAGGGCAGCGGCGTCGCCGACGGCGCGCAGGGATCGGACATCTCGACCATTCCCGCGATTGCTCTGCGGGGCATCGAGGTGCTGCGTGACGGCGCCGCCGCCCAGTACGGCTCGGACGCCATCGCCGGCGTGCTGAACCTCCTGCTCAAGGACGACCGCTCCGGGGGGCGCGTCGAGCTCCGCAGCGGCACGCACGCCGCGGGGGACGGCCGGGAGTACGGCGTGGCCGCCAACGCCGGCCTGCCCCTCGGACGGGCCGGCTTCGCCAATCTCAGCCTCGAGTACGGTGAGACCGGCTCCACGGACCGGAGCGTGCAGCGGGCCGACGCGGCGGGCCTCATCGCGGCCGGGAACGGCCACGTCCGCGACCCCGCGCAGCGGTGGGGGGCTCCCGACGTCGGCGACGACCTCAAGCTTTTCGCCAACCTCGGCCACGTGTTCGCCAACGGCGTGCAGGCCTACGGCCATGCGAACTACGCGCGCCGGGACGTGCTCACGTTCTTCTACTACCGGAACCCCAACACCCGCGGCGGCGTGTTCAGCAACGACGGCGGCCGGACGCTGCTGGTCGGCGACGTCCTCGCCGCGCGCGGCGAAGGCCCGGCGAACTGCCCCACGGTGGTGATCGAGGACGACGTGCCCGATCCGGCAGGGCTCGAGGCGGTCTTCGCCGACCCGGACTGCTTCTCGTTCCAGGAGCTGTTTCCGGGCGGGTTCGCCCCCCGGTTCGGCGGCATCGAGCGCGACGTGTCGGTTTCCGGCGGCGCGCGGGGAGCGTTCGCCGGCGGCGTCCTCTGGGACGCGAGCGTCACCGCCGGCGCGAACACCGCGGACTTCTCGATGCGCAACACGGTCAACGCCTCGCTCGGCCCCGCGACGCCGACGACGTTCGACGTCGGCCTCTACGGGCAACGGGAGATCGGCGTCAACCTCGACCTCCGCCATTCGCTGACCGAGCGGGTCCATCTTGCGGGGGGCGTCGAATGGCGGCGGGAGCGGTTCCGGATCGGCCTCGGCCAGCCGGAGTCCTGGCGCCAGGGCCCGTACGCCGCCCAGGGCTTCAGCGTCGGGTCCAACGGGTCCCCGGGTTTCAGCCCGCTCGCGGCCGGACGCTGGGACCGGGCCCACGCCGCCGTGTACGGCGACGTCGAGTTGCGCGGCGAGCGCGGCTGGGTGGTCGGCGCGGCGGCGCGGCTCGAGCGATACGAGGGCTTCGGCGCGACCCTGAACGGGAAGCTCTCCGGCCGGGTCCCGCTCTCCGGGAGCGTCGCCCTGCGCGGCAGTCTCGGCACCGGGTTCCGGGCCCCGACGCCGGGCCAGCAGAACGCGTTCAACGTCTCCACGCAGTACATCGCCGCGCTCGACGACCTGGTCAACAACGGCACGATCCCCTCCACGTCGGCCGTTGCCCGGTTGCGCGGCGGCCGGCCCCTGACGCCCGAGCGGTCCGTCAACGTCAGCGTCGGCGCCGTGGCAGGTGGCGGCCCGTTCACGCTGACCGCCGACTACTTCCGAATCGATCTCTCCGATCGGCTGGCGCTGAGCCGCCTGTTCGCGCTCGACGCGAGGGAGGTCGACCGACTGCTGGCGGAAGGGATCACCAGCGCCGGCAACCTGGCCAACTTCCGGTTCTTCACGAACGACCTGGAGACCCGGACGCAGGGACTCGACCTGGTCACCGCCTGGACGCCGCCTTCGCTCGACGGGGAGACCGCGATCGGCCTGGTCTTCAACTACACCGACACGGCGGCCACCGACTTCAATCCCGCGCTGCTGAACCCCGATCAGCTCGCCGATCGGATCCGGCTGCTGGAGGAAGCGCTGCCGAACACCCGCTGGAACGCCACGGTCCACCAGGCTGTCGGTCGCGGCACCCTGCTCGGCCGCCTGGGCTACTACGGTGGCTGGTTCGACCGGCGGGACGCGCGACGCTACCGCGGCAAGCCGATTCTGGATGTCGAAGGCACCTGGCCCATCAGCGACGCCGTCTCGATCACACTGGGCAGCCGGAACGTCCTCAACACCTACCCCGACGAGAACCCCGACCCCGGCAGGCTGGGCAACCTCTATCCGCCCTCCACGCCGTTCGGCTTCAGCGGCGGGTTCTACTACGTGCGCCTCAACTATCAGTGGCGGACGACGGGTTGATTCTCGCGGGTCGACGGCCAGCGATCGGAGCCCAGCTACGGCTTGGGAGGCATGGACCAGGAGAGGCGCGGCCAGGCCGCGCGCGCCGACCGGCCTGCCCCGGAGCTCGTGGAGCAAGGGCTCGGTGGCCGCGGCGCCGGCCGGGGACTCCAGTGGCATCCTTGACGGCCGGCGCGCGCGGCAAGTACGCTGCCAACGGAATGTCGCGCACGAGACTCCTGCTGGCGGACGACAGCGTCAGCGTTCAGCGCATCATCGAGTTGACGTTCGTGGACGAGGACGTGGACGTAGTGTCCGTCGGGGGCGGCAACGCCGCCATCGAGGACATCAAGCGCCAGCCGCCGGACATCGTCCTTGCGGATACCCGGATGCCGGAGGGCGACGGCTACGAGGTGGCGGACTTCGTGCGCCAGAGCCCGGAGCTGGCCCGCATCCCCGTCGTGCTGCTGACCGGCGCCTTCGACCCGGTGGACACGGTGCGGGCGGAGGAGGTCGGGTCCCGCGGCGTGCTGGTCAAGCCGTTCGAGGCGCAGCAGGTGATCGGGACCGTACGGGATCTGCTGGCCCGGACCGACGGGGTCGCGACGGCCTCGGAGCCGGTGGCGTCGGCCGCTTCCGCCACCCCGCCCGGTGCGGAGACAGCGCCCGCGGCGGCGGACGCGTTCGCGGCGTCGGCAGGTCCGGCGGCTCCGATCGAGCAATGGCCACAGCCTTCCGCCGCCGTCCCGCGGGCTCCGGTCCCGCCGCCGGTCGAGCCCGCGTCCGAGGGGGAGAGGCCAGCTCCTGCACCGGGCCCGGTGGTCGTGGTCGAGGGATCGGTACTGGCCGATGCCTTCGCCGCCCTGCTCGCCTCCGAGGCGCGCAGCGGGGACGGCGCCGCCGCTCCGGCCCCGTCGCGTTACCAGTTGCCGGAGACGATCGTGTCCGACCTCGTCGACCGTGTCGTCGCCCGCCTGACCGACGCCTACCTGCGGGAGCAGGCCGCGGCCGCCGTTTCCGAGGTGGCCGAGCGGGTCGTGCGCGAGGAGATCGCGCGCGCCCGGGGCGGTGCCGGCTGACCCGAACCGGCCTTCCTGCGCCCCGTCGATACGGCGTTCCTCCTTCGGGCTCCTGATACGATCTAGCGGCCATGCGCGAGTTGTCGAAGGTGTTCGACCATGCGGCGGTCGATCCCAAGTGGTACGCGTACTGGGAGCGCATCGGGGCGTTCCGGGCCGACCCCGCGTCCGGGCAGCCGGCTTTCAGCATGGTGCTGCCGCCCCCGAACGTCACCGGCACGCTGCACATCGGTCACGCCCTGAACCAGACGCTGCCCGACATCGTCGCCCGCTGGAAGCGCATGCGGGGCTTCGACGTGCTCTGGCTGCCGGGGACCGACCACGCCGGGATCGCCACGCAGAACGTGGTCGAGAAGCAGCTCGCGGCGGACGGCCGGAGCCGCCACGACCTGGGCCGGGAGGCGTTCGAGGCTCGCGTCTGGGAGTGGGTGCGGAAGAGCCACGGCACCATCACGAGCCAGATGCGCAAGCTCGGCTCGTCCGTCGACTGGTCCCGCGAGCGGTTCACGCTCGACGAGACGCTCTCGCAGGCGGTCCGGCGCGTCTTCGTCACGCTGTACCGCGAGGGCCAGATCTACCGCGGCCGCTACCTGGTGAGCTGGTGCCCGCGGTGCCGGACGGCGCTCTCCGACCTGGAGGTGATCCACAAGCCGACCCGGGGGCGGCTCTGGCACATCCGCTACCCGTACGTCGACGGGTCGGGGGCGGTGACCGTGGCGACGACACGGCCGGAGACGATGCTCGGCGACACCGCGGTGGCGGTGCATCCCGGCGACGAGCGCTACGCCGGTCGGCTCGGCCAGCGGCTGCGGTTGCCGGTCATCGGCCGGGAGTTGCCGATCGTCGCCGACGACTTCGTCGATCCGGAGTTCGGGACCGGCGCGGTGAAGGTGACGCCGGCCCACGATCCGAACGACTTCGCCATCGGAGAGCGCCACGGGCTGGAACGCGTTACCGTGATCGACGAGGACGGGCGAATGACGGCCGCCGCCGGCCCGTTCGCGGGGCAGGACCGCTTCCGGGCGCGGGAGGGGCTCGTCGCCCGGCTCGAGTCGGAAGGCCTCCTCGAGCGGATCGACGACCACGAGCACGCGGTCGGTCACTGCGAGCGCTGCGCCACCGTGGTGGAGCCGCTGCTCTCGACCCAGTGGTTCGTGCGCATCAAGCCGCTGGCCGAGCAGGCCCTGGCGGCGGTGGCCGACGGCCGCACGCGGTTCGTCCCCGAGAGCTGGACCAAGATCTACAACGACTGGATGACCAACATCCACGACTGGTGCATCTCGCGCCAGCTCTGGTGGGGGCACCGCATCCCGGCCTGGTACTGCGCCGGCTGCGACGAGGTGCAGGTGGCGGAGACGGCCCCCGAGCGGTGCCCGTGCGGCGGCGCGCTGCGCCAGGAGACCGACGTCCTCGACACCTGGTTCAGCTCCGGGCTGTGGCCGTTCAGCACCCTGGGGTGGCCCGAGGAGACGGACGACCTGCGCCGCTACTATCCGACGACCCTGATGATCACGGCGCACGCCATTCTCTTCTACTGCGACGCGCGCACGATGACGTTCGGTCTCCACTTACGG
>JAPOVI010000017.1 GCA_026708265.1 Acidobacteriota bacterium | reverse complement strand
GCCTGCAGCGGGTCTTCAACGCCGGCGGGGTCGAGTTCCGCCCGCAACTCGAGATCTACAACCTGACGAACAGCGACGTCTGGTACGCAGAGGCATCGACCAACTACACCTCGGCCGTCTGGGCGCAGCCGAGCCGTTACGCCCTGGGCCGGATGCTCCGGCTTTCGCTGCAGCTCGACTGGTAGGTGCGCGGGCAAGCTCCTAGGCCGACTCCAGGGGGAGCGCGCCGTTGGCCAGGATGCCGCGGACGCCCTCGATCAGGCGGTCGACCTGCTCTTCGGTGTTGTAAAGGTGCGTCGAGACGCGCACCGTGTTGAGGTCGTGGTCGGTGTGGCGGACCCAGACGTGGTGCCGGCGCCAGAGCGTGTCGACCACCGCGCGGCGATCGAATCCCTCGAGCGCGAACCCGGTGAGCGCGCAGCCGAGCGCGGGGTGCGCCGACGTGTGGATCCTGGCCTTCGGGATCTCGGCGAGCCGGGCTCTGAGCGTGGTCGCCAGCTTGCGCACCCGAGCCTCGATCCGTTCCCGGCCGATGCCGGTCTGGAAGTCGAGGGCCGCGCCGAGAGCCACCAGCAGCGGACCGGCGCGCTGGCTCAGCCGGTCGTAGCGCGCGGCGCCGCGCTCCTCGTCGTCCCAGCCCGCGCTGACAACCGTCGGCCAGACCCGCTCCTGCGACTCGCGGCGCAGGTAGAGCATGCCCGTCCCGACCGGGGCGCCCATCCACTTGTAGGGGCTCGACGCGTAGAAGTCGACCCCGAGGTCGTGCATGTCGAGGGCCAGCATGCCGATCGCGTGGGCCCCGTCGACCACCGTGAGGATCCCGCGCGGGCGGGCCAGCGCGGCAAGCTCGCGGACCGGCAGCATGCAGCCGGTCGGGAACGTGACGTGGCTGACGCTGATCACCTTCGTACGCGGCGTGACGGCGTCCTCGAACCGGTTCAGGATGTCCGCCGGGTCGGGGGTCGGGATCGGGAACGGCAGCTCCCGGACGACGATGCCCTGCCGCTTGGCCTTGAGCTTCCACGGCTCGAGACCGCCCGGATGCTCGTGGTGCGACAGCAGCACCTCGTCGCCCGCCGCGAGATCGAGGCCGTTGGCGACGAAGCTCATCCCCTCGGTGGTGTTGCGCGTGAGGGCGATCTCGTCCGCGTCCGCCCCGACGAACGCGGCGAGCTTCTCGCGCAGGCCGCGCTGAGCCCGGATGTGCCGGGTGTTCTCGCGGCCGGGGTCCGCGGACAGCGCGCGGTAGGCGTCGACGAGCGCGTAGTAGACCGGCTTCGGCATCGGCCCGAGCGTGCCGCTGTTCAGATAGGCCAGCTCGTCCGAGACGAGGAACTCGCGCCGAACCCGCTCCCAGTAGGCCGCTTCCGGATCGACGTCTGCGGGCGTTTCCTGCCCGCCGCCGGAGCCGGCGACCGCGGGCGGCGCCGGAGACGCCGGAGACGCCTGGGCTCGACTCGCCGCCGCGGCCAGCGCGCCGGCCGAGCCCGCCGCGAAGGCCTGCAGAAAGCGCCGCCGGGAGGGACCGTCCGGGGTACCCGGCTCGACGGGACAGGCGGCGTGATCGGTCTGCATGATTCCTCCGTGCACCGGCCGCCGGGAACCCGGGGGCTCCGGGCGGGCCGACCGTTCCGCAGGCGTACGCTCCCGCACCATAGTCGCTGCGGGAAGCCCGTGCCGCAATCGCCGGAACGACGTGTCACGGGATGAGCGCCGTCGAGGAAGGGCAACGCGCGCCCGGCCGATGCCGATGCAGCCGCGCGCGTGTCACGGGACAGCGTCTTGTCGGGGGCCGGGGCGATCCGCCCGGCCCGACCGACGCAGCCGCGAACGGAATGGATGCGTCCCCGCTCGAGCGTCGTGTCTGGATTCGATGCCGAGGCGGCCGGTATACTGATCGGTCGTGTCTCTACGAGAGTCAGTGGCCATCGTCGTCACGGGCGCTGCGGTGCTCGCCGCGCCCGTTCCCGCCGCGGCGCAGTCGCGCGACGCGCCCATTCCGCACGACGTCGGGCAGAGCGTGAACCCGGCGTTCGAGGGGTGGTTCCCGAACGACGACGGCACCTTCACCCTTTCGTTCGGCTACTTCAACCGGAACTACGCGCAGGCGCTCGACATCCCCGTCGGCGCCGCCAACCGCTTCGAGCCGGGCCCCGCGGATCGCGGTCAGCCGACGCACTTCCTGCCCCGCCGGCACACCGGGATCTTCACGGTCACGGTGCCGGCCGACTTCGGGGACGGGACGCTGACCTGGTCGGTCACGGCCGGCGGGGAGACGTTCACGGTGACCGGTCACCTGCGCCCGGAATGGGAGATCGACGCGCTGCACGAGATCACGAGCGGGAACCGGCCGCCGATGCTGCGATTCGCACCCCGGGGCGATGCGGCCCAGGGGCCGACCGGAGTCCGCACGGCGCTTGAGGGCGAAGCCGGACAGCCGGTGCCGATTACCGCCTGGGCGACCGACGACGGGGTCCAGAAGCGGCCCACCGGGAATCCGCCGCGGCTCGGACTCGTCTGGAGCAAGTTCCGGGGCCCGGGCGAGGTGACCTTCGGCGAGGCCCGCCCGTCGGTGCGAGCCGACGGCCAGGCGGCGACGACCGCCACCTTCAGCGCGCCCGGCGTCTACGTGCTGCGCGTGCTGGCGTGGGACGATTCGGGGCCGCAGGGCCCGATCATGGCCGGCGGCTTCCAGTGCTGCTGGACGAATGCGTACCTGGATATCGACGTGAGGTGAGGAGTCAGCCCATGACCACCGGAAGGAAGATCGCCGCCGCGGCCCTCGGCACGCTCGTCGCGACGGCCGCCCCCGCCCTCGCGCAGGCACCCGCGGACGTCACCTTCGCACGCGACGTGGCCCCGATCCTGCAGCGGAGCTGCCAGGGCTGCCACCGGACCGGCAGCATGGCGCCGATGTCGCTGGTGACCTACCAGGAGGTGCGTCCCTGGGCGCGCTCGATCCGCGAGAAGGTGGCCAACCGGGTCATGCCGCCGTGGCACATCGACAAGACGGTCGGAATCCGCGAGTTCGCGAACGACATCTCGCTGAGCGACGCGGAGATCGACGCCGTCGTGCGGTGGGTGGACGCCGGTGCCCCGCTGGGCGATCCCGCCGACATGCCGCCGCCCATCGACTGGCCGGCGGGCGACGTCTGGCGCCTCGCCGAGAAGTACATCGAGCTGGGCGAGCCGGACATCGTCGTCCGCTCCACCCCCTGGACCCAGGCCGCCGAGGGCCAGGATCAGTGGTACCAGCCCATCGTCGAGACGGGTCTGACCGAGGACCGCTGGGTGAAGGCGCTCGAGGTCCGGCCGTCGCTGCCGGGCCGGCCCATCGTCCACCACGCCGTCACCTACCTGCTGCAGGAAGAATCCCCCGGGGACTTCGACGCGGCGGTCGAGGTGCCCGGCACCGGGTCGTACTTCACCGAGTACGCGGTCGGCAAGGCCGGCGATGTCTTCCGCGAAGGCACCGGCAAGCTGCTGAAGGCCGGGTCGCGCGTCCGCTTCGACCTCCACTACCACTCCGTGGGCGAGGAGATCAGCGACTCGACGGAACTCGGCATCTGGCTCTACCCGCAGGACTACTCGCCGAAGTACCGCGTCTACGCCCAGGCGATGGGCGTGCGCCAGGCGATGCAGACCCTCGACATCCCGCCCGGCGCGGTGACCGAGCACGAGGCGTTCATCCCGCTCCGCCTGCCGGCCCGCCTGGAGAACTTCCAGCCCCACATGCACATCCGGGGCAAGGCGATGGCGATGGAGGCGATCTACCCGGACGGGCGGGTCGAGATGCTGAACTACGTCGGCAACTTCGACTTCAACTGGCACGTCAACTACGTCTACACGGACGATTCGGCGCCCGTCCTGCCGGCCGGGACCATCATCAAGCTGACCGCGTGGCACGACAACAGCAGCGCCAACCGGGCCAACCCCGATCCCACGCAGTGGGTCGGCTGGGGCCAGCGCAGCTACGACGACATGTACCACGCGCACGTCAACGTGGTGTACCTGACCGACGAGGACTACGAGCAGATCACGGCGGAGCGGGCCGCCGCCCGCACCACGAACGACGACTAGCGGCGTCGCCGGCGGGCACCGGGACCCCGGGTGCCCGCCGGCCGCAGCAGCCGCCCAACGGGTGTCGCCTCGGGGGATGCCTCTCACGCCGTCGCGACGCCGGCAAGAGTCCGCCCGATGACCCAACGGCTTCCCGCGCTTCTGCTGGTGGGTGCGTCGCTGCTCGCCACGGTTCCCGCCGCCCAGGCCGGTCAGTCGGGGGCAGCGGCGGCACCCTCCTACGAGGTCGATCCCTACTGGCCGCAGGAGCTGCCCGGAGACTGGCTGCTCGGCAACGTCGTCGGCGTCGCCACCGACTCGCAGGACAACGTCTGGATCATCCACCGGCCGAACAGCCAGCGCGGCGCGGAAGGGACGCCTCCGGTGATCGCCTTCTCGCCCGACGGCCGCGTCGTAGAGGCGTGGGGAGGTTCCGGCGAAGGGTACGAGTGGGGCACGCAGACCCACGGCATCCACGTCGACCACCGCGATCACGTCTGGGTCGGGTTCGGCGGCGGACTCCCCTACGACCTCACGTCGCGGGCCACGACCGACAACGCGCACGTGCTCAAGTTCACGGCGGAGGGCGAGTTCCTGCTCCAGATCGGCGACTTCGGCGAGGGCACGGCGGGCAGCGGGAGCACGCGGTTCCTCGGGCAGCCGACCGATGCCTTCGTCGACCCCGGCGCCGGCGAGGTGTACGTGAGCGACGGCTACACGAACCGGCGCGTCATCGTCTTCGACGCGAGCACGGGCGAGTACCGCCGCCACTGGGGCGCCTACGGCCAGGCACCGGACGACGCCGCTCTTCCCGCGTTCACGCGGACGCCGCCCCTGCGGCAGCAGTTCGACACGCCGCACTGCGTCGGCGTGTCGGCGGACGGGCTGGTCTACGTCTGCGACCGTGGAAACGAGCGGCTGCAGGTGTTCCGGCCGGACGGCGCGTTCGTGGCCGAATCGCTGATCGCCGCCCCGCTCCGGGACGGATCGGTCGGCGGGACGCCGTGGGACCTGGCGTTCTCGCGCGATCCGGACCAGCGGCTGATCGTGGTCGCCGATGGCAGGCGTCATGCTGTACATGTGCTGCGGCGCGACACCCTCGAGGTGGTCGCGACCATGGGCCGCCGCGGGCGCTGGGCAGGTCAGTTCGAATCGCCCCACAGCCTCGCCGTCGACTCGCAGGGCAACCTCTTCGTCGGAGAGACGCTCGACGGACGCCGCGTCCAGAAGTTCACCCCGACCGCCGGCATCGATCGCTGACCGACCCATGACCGACACGCATCGCCGCCTCGGGCTCGCGCTCCCGCTCGTCGCCACCGCGCTGCTGCTGGCCGCGGAAGCGTCCGGACAGACGCCGCTCGTCGACGCCGCCCGGCGGGAGCGGGCCCGGCGGGCCGCCATCCCGCCGGAGGAGAAGGCTCGGGTCTACACGAACGAGGACCTGCGGAACAGCGGGGGCCTCACCATCGGCGTACTGCCTTCGGGGGGAGCCTCGACGCCGGCCGCCGCTGCGGCGGGTCCGGCAGTCAACGCCCCGGACCCCGAAGAGATCGATGGTGCCGAGGCCGGGACTGGGGCGGCCCGCGACGAGGAGTACTGGCGCACCCGGATGGGCGCGGCGCAAGACGCGCGGGCACAAGCCGCCCTGCTCGCGGCTGCGCTTCAGAACCGCGCGGACGGGTTGTGGGCGCAGTTCACGGCCATCGACGATCCGGCTCGTCGAGGCGCGGTCGAGCGCCAGCGCCTCGAGGCGCTCGGGGCGCTCGAGGAGATGCGCGCCGAGCGGGACCGCCTCGACGCGGAGATCCTGGAGATCGAGGACGAAGCGCGCCGAGCCAGCGTACCCCCGGGCTGGCTGCGCCCGGCTGGACCTGGCTAGGTCACTGCCCCGATGCCGCGCCGTCGACGCCGCGCGTCGGCTGCAGGTGCTCGAGGACGAAGTCGAGCATCATCGCCCGGCGGTGGTGCTCGAGGTCCTGGCTGCCGAGCCGGTGCCGCGACTTCGGATAGATCATCATGTCGAACCGCTTGCCCGCCTGCTGCAGGGCGTAGGCGAACTGCAACGTGTTCTGCATGTGGACGTTCTCGTCCATCGATCCGTGCACGAGGAGCAGGGCGCCGTGGAGGTCGCCGGCCCGGAAGCGCGGTGAGCTGCGCCGGTAGCCCTCGGCGTTGTTCTGCGGCTTGCGCATGTAGCGTTCGGTGTAGATGGTGTCGTAGTCGCGCCAGTCCGTCACCGAGCCGCCGGCGATGCCCATCGACCAGCGTTGGCTGTGGGTCAGCGCGTAGCTCACCATGAAGCCGCCGTAGCTCCAGCCCTCGATGCCGATGCGCCCGGCGTCGACCCAGGGCTGCGCGGTGAGCCAGTCGAGGCCGTCCTCCAGGTCGCGCAGCTCCAGTTCGCCGAAGCGCTGGTAGACCGGCCAAGTGGAGACCGCTCCCTTGCCGCTCGCCGTCTGGTTGTCCAGCACCCAGACGACGATGCCGCGCTGGGCGAGCAACTGCCAGTAGAGCGTCTCGGGGCTCCAGGCGTTCCGCACGCGCTGGACGTGCGGGCCCCCGTATACGTGCTGGTAGACCGGATACCGGTGCGTCGGGTCGAAGTCGGGAGGTCTGATGAGGAGCGCCTCCATCTCGAACCCGTCCCGGTTCGACACCTGCAGGAACTCGGGGCGCGGCAGGTCGTAGTCGGCCAGGGCGCGGACCGGGTTCGCCGCCGCGACGCGGACCTCGGACCCGTCGGCCGCGAGATGCACGCGCACCTGGGTCGGGGTCGCGATGTCGCTCCAGCGATCGAGGTAGTGCGTCAGGCCGGGGTTGAAACGCGCGGTGTGCGTGCCGGCGCGTTCCGACAACCGCCGCAACTCCGTTCCGTCCAGGCGGACCCGATACACGTCGAGCCCGATGGGGCTCCGTTCCGTGGCCGAAAAGTAGACGACGCCCGCCTCCTCGTCGACGCCGTGCAGGGCGCGGACCTCCCAGTCGCCGCTCGTCACGGTGGCCAGCACCGTCCCCGCGCGATCGACGTGGTACAGGTGCTTCCAGCCCGTGCGTTCGCTCAGGATGAGCATCGACCCGTCGCTCAGCCACGCCGGCGGGCCGATGACGTTCACCCACGCCTCGCTCGTCTCGCGCAGGACGCGGTCGACGTCGCCCGTCCGAGGATCCGCGAGGTTCAGGTCGAGCCACGTCTGCTCGCGGTCCTGCACCTGGAACACCACCCGGGCGCCGTCGGGGGTCCAGCCCACGTCGACGACGAGCGGGTCGTCCGCGCCGTACGCCGCCAGATCGACCCACGAAGTCGGCCCGCCCGCGTCCTCCGCACCAACGACGCCGAGCCGCACCACCGGATTCGCGTCGCCGGCCTTGGGGTAGTCCCACGCCTCGACCTCCGGGTGGTAAGGGATGTGGTCGAGGACGGTGAAGGTCGGGACGTCCCGGTCGTCGAGCTGCAGGTAGGCGATGCGCGTGGAGTCCGGGCTCCACCAGTAGGCCCGGAAGTTGCCGCGCCCGTAGATCTCCTCCTGGTAGACCCAGTCGAGCTGGCCGTTGCGGATGCGCCCGCCGCCGTCGTCCGTGAGCTCGTGCTCGCGGAAGCCTCGCGTGTCGCTGACCACGAGGTTGCCGTCGCGCACGAACGCGACGAAGCGTCCGTCGGGGCTGAACGACACTTCAGTTTCGGCGGCCGTGGTCTCCGTCAGACGGTCGATGCGCTCGGCCTCGATGTCGTAGTGGTAGAGGTCGTCCGCCAGCTCGAAGACCAGCCCGGTATAGTCGCGGTTGAAGACATGGCCTGCCCGCCGGGCCACGCGCCCGGCCTCGCCGGTGTCGACGCCCGGCAGCGCCGCGACGGCGGCCTGCAGGCGGCCGGGATCGACGAGCGGCGCGCGCTCGCCGGTCGTCGCCTCCACCCGCATCGGCGCACCCCCGGCGGGCCGTTCCACGTAGTGGCGGTCGTCCAGCCAGGTGAGGCCGCCCGGGGTGCGGCCGGAGAAGTTGATGCGCCGGCCCGGGTCGTACAGGTCCTCGATGCTCAGCGCTCGCTGTTGAGCGAATCCGGACGGCGTCAGCGCGACGACGAGGAGACTGGCGGCGGCGATCACGACGTGCGGCAGCCGTCTGCTGGACCTCATGGTGGGCATCCTCCGGGCCGGTATAATCGAGCGGCCATCATTCTACTTCGGCTACTTCGCCAAGCCGTTGCCTCCGGGGAGTGTTCCATGCTGCGCATCATCGCCGTCGCCCTCCTGAGCGTCGTCGTTCCGGTCGCCGGCCTGGCCGTGCCGGCGGAGCGTCCGGCCACGGGGCCGGCCGCGGGTTCCCCTGCGGTCGCAGGTCAATCCGACGAGCGCCCGTACCTCCTCGAGCGCATCGGCGACGCCGCCATCGCCCAGCTCTACGCCGACGGCTTCGAGGCGCTCGACCTGCGCGAGAAGGTGCTCATCTGGCACCTGTCCAACGCCGCCCTTGCCGGCCGCGACATCTTCTACGACCAGCGCTACGCCCACGGTCTGGAGATGCGGGAGGTGCTCGAGGAGATCCTCACCCACGCCGAGGGGGTCGACGCGGCGGCGCTGGAGGCGATCCACCGGTACACGAAGCTCTTCTGGATCAACAACGGACCGTTCAACAACCTCACCGCCCGCAAGATCCTCCCCGAGGTCACGCCGGCGGCGTTTCGCGCGGCGGCGCACGCCGCGGCAGGGGCCGGGGCCGAGTTTCCGACGCGCGAGGGCGAGACGCTCGACGCGATGCTCGATCGCCTCGAGCCGGTCTTCTTCGACCCGGACGTCGACCCGATCCTGACCAACAAGTCGCCCGGACCCGGCCAGGACATGCTGCTCGCCAGCGCGAACAACCTCTACGACGGCGTCTCGATGGCCGACCTCGAGGGCTTCGACGAGGAGTACGCGCTGAACTCGCGCCTCGTGAAGCGCGACGGCGTTCTCCACGAGGAGATCTACCGCATCGACGGGAACGGCCGTTACGCCGACGACCTCCGCGAGGTCGTCCGGCACCTGGAGGCGGCCATCCCGTTCGCCAGCGAGTCGATGGCGGAGGCGCTCGAGTCACTGATCACGTGGTACCGCACGGGGCACCCGCGGGACCGGCGCGCCTACGACATCGCCTGGGTGGCCGACCAGGACTCGCCCGTCGACACCATCAACGGGTTCACCGAGGTCTACATGGACGCGCGCGGCGCCAAGGGGGCCTGGGAGGCGCTCGTCTACTACGTCAACCCGGAGAAGACCGAGGCCATCCGGACGCTGGCCGAGCACGCGCAGTGGTTCGAGGACCGCATGCCGTGGAACCCGCGCTACCGCAAGGCCGGGGTGCGCGGGATCACGGCGAACGCCATCGACGTCGTCATCGAGATCGGCGACGCGGGGCCGGTCACGCCGATCGGCATCAACCTGCCGAACGATCAGACGGTCCGCGAGCAGTACGGCAGCAAGTCGATCTCGCTGTCGAACGTCATCGAAGCCTACGACCTCTCGCGCCCGCCGGCCTACCGGTCCGAGTTCACCTGGGACGAGGCCGAGGACGCGCGCGCCGAGCGGTGGGGCAGCCTCGCCGGCGACATGACGACGAACATGCACGAGGTGATCGGCCACGCGTCGGGGCAGCTCGCCGAGCGTCTCGGCGGCAACGCGCAGCCGTACCTGCGGGAGCAGTACTCGGCGCTCGAGGAGGCCCGCGCCGACCTGATCGCCCTCTACTTCATCGCCGACCCGAAGCTGGTCGACATCGGCATCTTCGACGCGGCCGACCAGCCGGATATCGTCCGGGCCGAGTACGAGGCCTACGCGCGCAACGCGATCCTGCAGCTCCGCCGCGTGCGGGAGGGCAACCAGCTCGAGCAGGACCACATGCGCAACCGGCAGATGGTGGTCCACTGGCTCATCGACAACACCGAGGCCATCGAAGTGCGCCGGCGCGACGGCAAGACCTACAACGTCGTGACCGACGTGGAGGCGTTCCAGGCCGGGGTCGCCACGCTCCTCGCCGAGGTGCAGCGGATCAAGTCGGAGGGCGACTACGACGCGGCCCGCGCGCTCTTCGAGGAGTACGGCATCCGCTTCGATCCGGCGCTCCGCGACGAGGTGCTCGAGCGCGTGGCGGCCGTCGACCTCCCCTCCTACACCGGCTTCGTCATGCCGAAGCTGGAGGCGGTCACGGGGCCGGACGGCGAGATCACCGACGTGCGCATCTCGTATCCGCGCGACTTCACGCAGCAGATGCTGGAGTACTCGGGCAAGCGGTAGGGGCGCCGTGACTGCCCTCCATTCGGCGGTCGCCGTGGGCACGGGTGCGGAGAGCGGTCCGACGTGGCGCCGCCCAGGGATCCGTCACCACACCCACCGAGTAGCGCCCCTGGCGGGTCCCACCTCTCCACGACGTCTTGCGCCAGTCCGCCCCGGCCCGGGATGGCCCTGCTCGGCAGGAATCCCGGGTCGCACGAGAACGCGTCAGCTGGGCGCGCGGGAACCGGACCCCGGAAGCTCCGCGTCCGCCAAGTCCGCGGCGTGAAGCCTGGCGCCAGCAATCCTTGCCCCGTTGAGAGTTGCGCCCCCGAGCTCCGCGCCCTGCAGTGCGGCGTCGCGGAGGTCGGCTCCGTCCAGCCGAGCCCCCCTCAGGTTTGCGCCCTGCAGTTGCGCGCCGGTCAGGATCGCGTTGCAGAGTATCGACCCGGACAGGTTGGCATTCACGTACGAGCGGCCCGTCAGGTTCAGGGCCAGCGTCGCATCGCGGCAGGCGTCTTCGGGCGCGGTGACATCGGAGTGGAGGTACAGTCGCTTGTTCCGCACGTCGAGCGAGCTCTTTGCCTCCAGTCGTCTGCCCAATTCTCGAAGCAGCGGACTTCGGTCTGCCCACGCCGTCTCGCTGAGGGTGCGAGACAACGGACCCACCAGAAGGAAGGCTCCAAGCAACAGCGACGTCCATGCCAGGGAGTTCCACCCGCCCCAGGTCCGCCGCGCCGGGTAGAGCTCCCTGACTATCGGCCAAACGGAGGCGACCAGCAGGACGTCAGCTACCAGCACCGCCGAGTGCATCCGGGTGATCCAATCATCCTGGAACGCCAGGAATTCCGTCCGGAGGACGCCCAGCGTGACAAGGGGCAGAACGGACAGTACGAGGAAGTTGAAGAGCTTGAGCGCCCACTGCGGTACCGACGACTGGTAGCCGGCGGCAATCTGCACCAGCGGAACCGGGAACAGGAGGCGCAGCATCTCGGGCTTCAGTTCGTGGACCTTTGGCGAAGACAACGCACGCGAGTAATCGGTCACCTTGCCGACGAGAAAGGACGCCTGGATGAGAACGTTGAAGTGCAGCAGAAGCAGGAGGCAGGGCGCGCCGATGAAGTAGCGGGAGGCTTGGACGCTCACGTTCAGAAGTGGTGCACGCAGGGGGCCGTCCTTGAACAGCAGTTCGTCGTCTGCGGACAGCGCGATGATCAAGAGGGACAATGCTACGATCGTGAACGTTACGAAGACCGCGCGATAGAGGCGTGCACTGTCATTCGCGGCCCGAAGCAGCTCGACGTTGCGCGGCGTGTCGTATGGGGTCGGCGGTTCGGCGGTCATGGTCAGGAACCGTTGCTGGAAGCCGAGACGGCACGACGACTCCGCCGCGCCGTCGCCCTCGCATTGGCCAGCCGCCTGTCGTGTCGTGCAGACGGCGGCCGGTCCTGACGGCTGGCATCGCCGGCAGACACCGCGCGTGGCGGCCGGTACGGCACCGCAACGCGACGTCGGCGGTCGTCGCGCCGCGATAGACGCCGAAGCCGTCCCTACACCGGGCTAACGCTGCTGCTGTCCAATCCGTACCGTCTCGGCTGCGAACGGATGCGGAGCGAGTCCCCTGCCGGGTGAGCCGGGGCAAGAGCCAAGACGTCTGGGCCTGCGGCCGCCGCCCGATCGATCGGTGGTGACGACGTGGCCGATCGGGGTATTCCGTTAGGGAGGGGCCGCGAGGGCGCGGCTGACGAACGGGGCGAACGGCGGGTCGGTCCCGCCGTCAGTGAAACCCTCGCAACGTCGGGTCGATCTCCCAGATGCGGACGCGCTGAGTACAGGGCGCGTTCGCCGCGCCACGCGAAGAATCGAGCGGTGCTCAAAGGCGGCGCGCCAGCCCGGCCGGGAGGGCCGTCACCTCCGGTCGTCGGCGCGGGCGCCGGCCATGATGCCCTCCATGCCGTAGTTGCCCTCGTGGCAGGCGTACTCGTACATCGGGGCGTCCGTCCGCCGCAGGGGGATAGCCGCCGTCCACGCCCGCGTGAACGTCGTCGGATCCGAGATGGTGACCTGGTGTTCGATCGTGTCGGCGTCGACCCGCGTGAAGCGCTCGATGAGACGCAGGCCGGCCCCCGCGCCGCGGAAGTCGTTCTTCGGTGAGAAGTTCGTCGTCTCGACGACCAGCGTGTCGCCTTCCCAGCGAGCGCGCGAGTCGCCGTGCCAGAGCCGCACTGCGGCCGGCAGATGCGGCCGACCGTCGAGTGGTATGACCCGTGCTTCACGCATCATCTCGTAGAGGATCACGACGTGGTCGGGCGTCTGGAGGATCTGCAGGTTCTGGTTGTAGCCGCCCGGCAGGCGGGGCAGGCCGCGGGTGACGCAACGCTCGAACAGGCTCCGATCCTCCCAGGTGACGGCCGGCCGAGCCCGCGCGGCGGACCGCATGGCGGCGCGCTGCTGCCCTGCCGGCGTCAGGGCGGGAATCCGGCCGTCGGGAGGATCGATGATCAACGACGTCCTGCGGCTCGCGACCACGTTGAAGCCGCGGTCGAACCAGAAGTCGTTGTACGCCCCGACGCTGCCCCCGGCGGGTAGCGGCTCCGTTCGCACCTCGCTCGGCTGCGCCAGCCGCTCGGAGCGATCGACGGCCGCGCTCTCGAGACCGGCCGCTTCCTCCTCCGTCAGGAACTCCTGATCGGCCAGTTCCGCGGGACGCTCCAGAGGCGTGATGGTGCGGAAGTCCCAGACCCCTTGCAGGTCCGGATCCCCCCACGGCGTGCGCATCGCACCCTCGTGCGCCCCGGACTGTGCTTCGGCTGCCTCCGCAGCGGTGCTCCCGTGCCCGGCGGGCATCCCGGTGAGCGACACACCCAGCACCAGAACGGCGATCCCCACGGACCCCGCGGCGAGATGTCGATCCTGCATCGGACTCCTCCCTTCCCGGTCTGACTGCCACCCGGCCCATCCCACGGACCAGGCGCGCGGCGCGCCGCATCGCAACAAGCGGCGACATCGTGAGGCGACGCGCCGCTGCTGGAGAAAACGGACCAGGCGCGCGGCGCGCCGCATCGCAACAAGGCTACTTCGACGTGCCGCCCACCGTCGACGCGGATCCGCGGCCGGCGTCAGCCGGGCACGCTCGCCAGCAGCCGTTCGCAGAGAGCGGCGACGTACTCCAGGTTGGTGAGCGCCCGCTCGGCGTCCGACCGGTCGAAGAGCTCCTGAGGGGCGAGGTCCTGTCGCTCGTCTCCGTAGAAGGCGATGCCGCGATCCCCCGCCATCTCTGTGGAGATGGTCGCCAGGTGCTCGACCTCGTCACGAAACCACGGGGGGAAGCGCGTGGCCTCGCGGCGGAGCATCTCGGCCACGTCGTGCGTCCGGGCCGGCTCGACTGCGACGAGGCGCAGGGCGCCCTTCAGGAACAGCTCGACGCACTCCTGCGCTTCGCGGACGACGGTGGCCCAGAGCTCGCGCTCGGCGGCAAGCCGCACCAGCTCCACCCGGCTCGCGGCCTCCTCGATGTAGAGCCGCCCCATGCGCGAGCTGGTCATATCTCGACGACCTCGCCGAACCGGTAGTCCGGCTTCAGGTCCCAGTACCAGCTTCCGTCGTCCAGGAACACCCGGCGGCTGCCGAATTCTCGCAGGCGAACGCGCATGCCGTCGAGAACGGTCCGGAAGAACGCCTCGCGGTCGACGAGCAGTATGCCGTCCTCGACGATGTCGAGGTAGAGGGGGCTGTGGAAGCGAGCCTCGTCCGGTGTCTTCGTCACGAGGTTCCAATCGACGGCCGGCAGTGCGTGTCGGGCGCGCGCGCGCGACCACGCCGCGAGGAGAGGGCGGCGACGTTCGGCGAGGCTGCGGGGGAATCCCGCGGCGACCACCAGGAGGTCGACGTCCGAGCGCGCGGTGCTCGCGCCCCGGGCCACCGAGCCGAAGAGCACGAGCGAGCGGAGGCGCGAACCGAGGAGGGCGCACCAGGCATCAGCCGCGATGGCGGTGCACCTGCGGAACGGTTCCGGCACCGCCGCCGGCACCGTCACGATCGTGGATCCGGCGGCGCTCACGTCACCAAGGCTACTTCAGGTGCCGGCCGCCGTCGACGCGGATCGTCTCTCCCGTCACGAAGTCCGTTTCCAGGAGGCCGATGACCACGTCCGCGACGGCGTCGGCTCCGCCCCAGCGGCCGACGGGCGTTTCGCGCTCGACCGCCGCCACTGCCGGGGCGTCCAGATCCGATGGCGGGAGGATGGGTCCGGGCGCGACGGCGTTGACCAGGATCCCGTCGGGCGCCAGCTCGAGGGCGAGGGCCTCCGTCAGGCCCACCAACGCCCGCTTCGCCACGTAATAGGGCAGATAGCCCGGGTAGCGCGGGCGCCCGGACGCCGCCGTCCAGTCCGCGAAGTGGATGATGCGGCCCCCGCCGGCCGCGCGGAGGTGCGGGACGGCGGTGCGCGCCAGGCGGTAGGCGGACACCAGGTCGACGTCGAGCGCTTGGGTCAGCGCCTCGTCGGACAGGGCGTCGAACGGCGTGCGCCGGTAGGTGGACGCCAGGTTGATCACGAAGTCGAGCCGGCCGAAGTGGCCGACCACGGCGGCAGTCAGCGCGCCAACGTCCGCGCGGCTCGTGAGGTCGGCGCGGAGGGCGACCGCCGCCCCCCCGGCGGCCCGCACGGATCCCACGGCCCGCTCCGCCGCCTCGCGGGAGCTGCGGAAGGACAGGGCGACGGCCGTTCCCCGCGCGGCCAGACGGGCGGCCAGGGTCTCCCCCATCCGCGCTCCGCCGGCTACGAGCGCCGCCTTGCCGCTGAGCTCCATGACCATCGCCGAGGTACGCCGGGGTGCCGCTCATCGTTCCCGTGCGCAGGAGCGTCCCGTCGGGCGTATTGGGCGCTTGCGCGCGGAGGATTCGTCCGATTCCCTTCTACTGCCGATATCGGGAGCGTCCCGTCGGGCGCATTGGGCGTGTGCGCGGGCACGACCGCCCGGAGGGAAGGTCTACGGCGCAGACTCCCGGCCCGGCGCGCGGGAGTCGAAGGCGCCCGGCCGCCCCGCCCTCAGGAGGTGGCCGGGGGGCTGTCCGCGTCGTCCGGCGACTTGTGCGGGGGATGCTCCGCGTCCGGCCGGAGCATCTCGTCTACCAGGAAGACGTCGGTCAGCAGCGCCCGCAGGTGGATCGTGCCGTTCAGGTTGTCGACCATCTGCGAGGTGATGCCGGTCTGGGCCAGCACGAGCCGAACGGCGGCGAGCGCGGTGTCCGCATCGCGCCGCAGGACGTCGATGAACGCCCGGTAGTGCTCGTGCGCCGCCCCGCCGCGCTCCTCCACGAGCCCCAGGAAGCACTCGGGAAGCTCCGGAAGGGCCGTAGCAAGCTTCTGCAGGCGCTCGCGCACCGGGGTGTCGGTCGACGCCGCCATCTGCACGCCCACCCCCTTGGCCGCGTACGCGAGGCAGTACTCGTAGGTCTCCTCGACTACGTCGACGCGCGCCTTCAGTTCCTGGGTGGCAGAATTGGACACGGGGGATGGCCGTTTCCGAAGCGCTGGGGTCGCGGGCGGAGGTTCGTGAGGAACCAGAGCGGGGCGTGCCGCACTCGGTGGACGGCACGCCCCGTTACGGAATCAGTTCTTCGCGGGCTCCTGGGAAGCGGCAGGCTTCTCGGAGACGACCCAGCGCGACGGATCGTGGTGCGCCAGGTACTGCTCGCGATCGACCGAGCCGAAGATCATCGACTTGGTCAGCCAGAACTTGTCCGGCCGGACCGCGAAGTAGATGTGCGTGAGCGTCAGCATGACGAACAGCACGGCACCGAGGCCATGCAGAACGTACATCAGGCCCCACGTCTCCTCGGCCAGCAGATATGCGTTCCGGGCGACGAGCGGGTTCTCGATCCGGAACATCATGACGAGTCCCGTTCCGATGACCGCCAGACCGGCCAGCATGACCGCCGTGTGGTACAGCTTGTGATCGAGCGGGTACTTGCCGTGCCGCTGGACGTCGCCGCCGCTCCCACCGAGTTGCCGCTTCACGCGCTGCGCCGCCTCGGCCATGTCCGCCGGGAGCAGCCAGATCGACCAGAAGTCGAGGTAGAACGACGCGTGAATCACGTGGTAGATGATGGAGATCGTGAGAACGATGCCGGCAATCCAGTGGATCGTGACCCAGGCGAACTGGATGCCGATGATCGGGAAGAACCCGGTCACCAGCAGCACGAGCATCGCCACGGCCATGATCCAGTGGAAGAGGCGCGCGGCCAACGTGTGCCGCTCTATCTTCTCGGGAACGCCCTCTGTTGCACCCCCCCCGCCATTCGCCGCCTCACGCGCCAGTCTCGGCAGCCACACGGCCGCGTAGAGGACGTGGAAGACGATGAAGGCGATGCCGGCCCAGAAGAAGAGATAGAGAAGGTCCCAGGAGATCCTGATCAGGGTCTCCTGGCCCCAGGGGTTCGTGTCCCACTGAAAGAGTTCCATCTATGCCTCGGCGCCGCGAACGGACCGCTTCACGAGGTTGCGCAACAGGGCCACCTTGTAGCCGTTGTGCGCGAGGGGCCGGACGCCGCGGATGGCGATCTCGCCCGCCCGGTCCGCCGTCTCCTCGCTGACCGCCTGGCCGCGCACCGCATCCTCGGCAGCGGTGAACCGCACCGGGTACGGCGCGACGCCGTTCGCGACGATCCGGATGTCCTCGATCACCCCGTTGGCAATCCTGGCCGCCGACGCGACATTGGCCAGCGGGAAGTCCCAGACCGCCCGGTCACGGCTCTTCTCGAAGTAGAAGCGCTGCCCCGCCCAGGTCGACGGGATCCGGATGGACGTCAGGATGTCGCCCGGACGCAGCACCGTCATCCGCATGATGTCGATCGCCGGACCGATGAAGAAGTCCTGCGCCGGAATCACGCGCTGGCCGCCGCTGTTCTCCACGACCATCTCGGCGTCGAGGGCGACGAGCGCCGGCGCCGTGTCGGACACGTTGACCGCCACGCAGCGGCTCGCCCCCAGAATCGCGTGCTCGCGATTCATCGCGGTCGGCGTGTCGGCGTAGCAGATGTTCCCGCCCGCGCGGTAGCAGCTCCAGCCGTCGCGGTAGTACCAGCAGCGGGTGTCCTGCCCGATGTTGCCGCCGATGGTGCCCTGGTTCCGAATCTGCGGGGAGGCCGCCAGCTCGGCGGACTCGACGAGCAGGCTGAACTGACTCGCCACGTCGGTGTTCCGAACCACCTCCCGCAGCGTCGCCATGGCTCCGATCTCGACGGTGCCGCCGAACGACCGGATCGACCGCAGTGACTCGATGCCACCGAGATCGACGACCGCGCTCGGCTTCTTCACGCGGTCCTTGAACCAGTCCCAACTGTCGAGCCCGCCGGCGAGCACCCACGCATCGGCGCCGTACTGATCGAGCACCCCGAGCGCTTCCCCCGTGCTGGCAGGCTGGAAGAGCTGGAATGCCGGCATCTTGTCGCGAATCACGGCCATTGGTTCTCTCCTCTACCTTCCCTGGTGGCGCTAGACGTGCGTCGTCAGCGGGTTGTGGGCCTCCCGCAGCTCGGGGTTGAGCTTGGTCAGGATCATGTCCCGCATGATGGGCGACCGGTTGAACTGGACGTCGTCGCCGAGCGCGTCGGCGATGGCATTCAGCACCGCGCCGGCACCGGCGCCGACCGGAGCCTCGCCGATCCCCTTGCAGCCGACCGGATTGAACGGATCCGGCAGATCCGCCGCCGTCCATGCCATCTCGCTCTCGTGCGGCACGTCGAGGATCGTCGGCGGGCGGTTGGAGTAGAACCGCTTGGCCACGTGGAGGCCCCACTGCGGGTCCATCACCCACTTCTGCCCCAGCGCGACGCCGAAGCCCTGAATGCCGCCGCCGTGGAGCTGCGCACCGAAGTTCTGCGGGTGCAGGATGGTGCCGGCGTCCGACGCGACCTTGTAGTCCTTCAAGGCGACGGCACCGGTCTCGAGGTCGACCTCCACCTCGGCGAACCCGATGGCGTACGACATGTTGCGTCCGCCGGTCTCGAAGTTGTCCCTGACGGCAACGACCAGACCGCTGCCGGCCACCCCAGTGGCCGCCCGCGTGGTCATCTCGTTGATGTCCTCGGGCAACTCGTGCCCGTCGAACTTGCCTCCCATCCGGATGGCGAGCTCGGCGGCGCGAGCGAAGCTGAAGCCCTGCGACGGGCTGCTGCGCCGATAGACGCGGCCGTTGGACACCTCGAAGTCGTCGGGGGACCCACCGAGGCGCGTCGACGCGATCTCCTGCAGCAGCTCCTTGGCCCGGAGGCCGGCCGCCCAGTTCGCCCGCGTGTGCGCGTGGGTCGTCATGCTGCCGGCCTGCACCGCGGCCCAGGGGAGGTGCTTGCTGGTGTCGCCCCAGACGATCTCCGCCTGCTCCCACGGCGTGTCGAGCGCTTCCATCGCCGGACGCGAGGTGTCGGAGAACGACTCCGTGCCCAGGTTGCCGGCGCCGGTGTGGATCTGCACCTTGCCGTCGGGCCGGATGATGAGCAGGCCGTCGATGCCCGACGCCCCCGCGGAGTAGGAGCTGAGCGCGACGCCGACGCCCGTGACCTTCGAGCCGTTGCGCTGCTGGCTGCGCCCCTGCATCCCGGCCCAGTCGAACTCGTCGCGGGCCTTGTCGACCGCCTCCTTGACGAAGGCGCTCGAGACGTTCCCCTGCACGCCCTGGCGCGGACGGCCGAAGACCGCCTGACCCTCGGGAGCGTTGACCCGGATGATCTCGAGGCGGTCGATCCCGAGCTGCTTCGCCGCCTTGTCGATGATCGGCGCGAACATCGCGACCGCCTGGACCCCACCGGGCGCCCGCTGCGCGGCGCGCGGCGGCGTGTTGGTGTAGACGGTCAGGCCGCGGACGCGCATGTGCTCCGGCTGATACATGAGCGATGCCTGGTCGGCGCACGACATGTAGTCGCCCGAGCGCCCGTAGGGGCCGCCGTCCTGCACCATCATCAGGTCGATTGCCACGACGCGGCCGTCGCTCCGGAACCCGAACTTGGCCCGCGTCTGGATGCCCGGCCGCGCCTTGCCGAAGTAGTTCTCCTCCTGGCGCGTCACCCGCAGCATGACGGGCTTCCCGACCTTGCGCGAGAGGAGGCCCGAGATCTGGTCCTGCGGGCAGCCGGCGATCTTGCTGCCGAAGCCGCCGCCGCAGTACTCGGAGATGAGCACCAGATCCGTGGGTTCGATGCCGAGCGCCCGCGCCGTGCCGCCCTCGGTCCGCGCCGTGCTCTGCGTCGACAGGTGCATGTAGCACTTGCCGTTCTGCCAGTACGCCATCGACGTGCGGGTCTCGAGCGGCTGGTGCGAGAGCGACGCCGAGAAGGTCGATTCGTCCAGAACGAGGTCCGCCTCGGCGAACCCGGCCTCGACGTCGCCGACTTCCCACTCGTCGGTCACCTCGCCGCCGAGCGGCATGATGCCGCGGTCGAACTCGCTCCAGTCGACGTCGTTCCACTTGATGGTCGACAGGTCGCGCCCCACCATCGTGTTGCCCTGACGGCGGGCGTCGGGGCCGCCCGGACGGAGGCTCTCCATCGGGTCGAGCACGAACGGCAGCGGCTCGAAGTCGATGTCGACCGCCTCGACCGCAGCCGCCGCGGTCTCCTCGTCGACCGCCGCGATGGCGAGGATCGGCTCGCCCTCGTAGTGCGGCTCGTTGGTGAGGCTGGCCTCGTTGGGCGCCTCGGTCTCCGGGATGTCGTCCGCGGTCAGGATGCCCTCGACGCCGGGCATCGCGAGCGCGGCGCTGGCGTCCATGCGACGGACGCGCGCGTGGGGCATCGGGCTGAGGAGGAGCTTCGCGAAGACCATGCCCTCGGCGCGAAAGTCCTCGGCGTACTTCGACCGGCCCGTGACTTTCGCCAAGATGTCGGGCGTCGTGTAGTTCTTGCCGATCAGCTTGTAGTCAGCCATCGTCAGCTCCTCATCCCGTTACGCGTCAGCTCGCACGCCCGCTCGGCGACGTTGAGGATCCGGTTGTAGTCGACGCACCGGCAGAGGTTGCCGGACAGGTGCTGCGCCGCCTCCGCGCGGGTTGCGTCGGGGTTCTCGTTGGTCAGCTCGACCATGTTCATCACGAAGCCGGACATGCAGAACGCGCACTGGAAGCCCTGCAGATCGACGACGGCCTGCTGCACCGGGTGCAGCGACCCGTCCTCGCCCTCGAGCCCCTCGATGGTCGTCACCTCGCGCCCGCGGACCTGATGGGTCAGCGTGGAGCAGCCGTAGTGGGCGACGCCGTCGATCAGCACGGTACACGCGCCGCACTCCGCACGGTCGCAGCCGATCTTCGTCCCGGTCAGGCCGAGCTTGTAGCGCAGCGTGGTCGCCAGCGTCTCCTGCGGCATCACGTCCACGCGCCGCTGCTGGCCGTTCACCGTCAGCGTGACCAGCCGCTCGACCGACCCGGGGGCCTGTGCGAGCGCCACCCCGTGGCCGCCGCGCAATACGTAGTTCGACGCGGAAACGCTCGCGCCGGTGGCGATGACTCCCTTGATGAAGCTCCGCCGTGAGACTCCCTGCTGTTCCGCCGTCTGGATGTGCTCCACGTCTCCCATGAGACGACCTCCTCGTGGCGCGATCCGGCGCGCTTGGACCCTGAGGGGAGAATACCGCTTCTCGAAACCGGGAGTCTAACATGGATTGGCGAAACGCAAGCGCCAATATCCCCGCGGCTATTCCGAGGGTCCGATCAGGCCGTGGGCCCGGCCGAACCAGTAGCTCAGGAGGTAGTCGAGCCCGTGGGTCTCGAACGGCGCCCGCGGGGTGCGGTCGGCGCCCGGGCGGTACGGGTTCTGCACCAGGAAGCTCCACGTGCGGCCGCGCCGATCGATGGGGAGCGGACCGCCGCCGGAGACCGATTCGAGCGCCGGCGGCCCGGGCTCGAAGGCGAAGCCGAAGCGCTGGCGGTAGGCCTCGATGGTGTCCCGGTTCCACTTCATGTCGAGGGGCATCCGCCGCAACGTCTCGACCCCGGGGGCGACACCGGCGGAATCCCCCGTCCAGTGGCGCCAGAGGAAGCCCGCGAGAGGGTTCGCCTCGACGCCGACGCCCGGATGCTCGCCGCCGCGGTACCACCGCCGCGCGGCCTCGAGGTAGCGGGCGCGAGTCGCGGGATCCTGCTCGAGCTCCAGCAACGGGTAGAGGGCCAGGGCGATCAGGACGTCGTCCGAGTGGTTCGCCCGGAGCGGGGGATCGTCGAGGCGCGCCCCCTCCCCGATCCGCGCGTACCCTTCATCGATCAGTTGCCGGTACGCCCGCTCGTAGCGGGGCTCGCCCGTGACCGCGTGCGCCACCTTGACCATCTGCAGAAGGAGCAGCGCGTTCATCGGCTCCCGCTCGCGCACGTAGTCCGGCTCGTAGTGTCCCCACCGCGTCGGCGTGCCGTCGTACCCGACGATGCGCCGGCCGTCGCCGAGAATGGCGTCGACGATGGCGCCCGTGAACGGGGCCATGCGGGCCCGGACGTCCGGAGAGTCGCTCCCGGAAACGTGCACGAACACGCCGAACATCAGGCCGTCGACCTGGTCCGAGCTGACGTTGCCGCGCCACCGGTGCCGCCCGTCGGGGCTCGTCCGCCAGACCCCGTCGTCGAACCAGGGGGCCTCCACCGGCGACGCCCCCCGGGCCAGCAGCCCCCGGCGACCGCTCACCGTGGCCAGGTGCCCGAGCGCCGTGCACGCGGCGCCGGCAAGGCGCGCGGCCTCCGGGTCGCCCGTCGCGCGGTGCCGCCAGGTCTGGGTGGCGCAGTAGATCCCGGTCAGGTACGCGCTGTCGGACATGTTGTACGTGACGTGCGGCCGCTCGGGCGTGGGGAGCCAGCGCCGCGCCACCACCTGGCCGTCGTCGAACGGAATGAAGCGCTCCGCGAGGTCGGCGTCGAACAGGGCCGCCTTCCGCGCCAGCGTCAGGTCGTTCGGGGCGCCGGCGACGACCCCGCACGCAAGAAGGATGACGAGCACCGCGAGCGCGGGCTGGCCGTACGCGGCCCGGCGACCTGGGAACTTCCCTCTTCCTTCCTGGAACATCGCCGTCATATCATACGTATGATTGAAACGAACGTTTGACTTCCGGCGCCCGACGTCCGGCGCAACGAGGATCGAACGCGATGGCCAGCGAGACCAAGGACCGCATCCTGGACGTAGCGGAGCGGCTCTTCGCCGACCGCGGCTACCCCGCCACGTCCCTCCGGGACATCACGGCCGAGGCGGGGGTGAATCTGGCCTCCGTGAACTACCACTTCGGCACCAAGGAATCCCTCCTGGCGGCTCTGCTGGAGCGCCGGTTCGCGCCCACCAACCGGCGCCGCCTCGAGCTGCTCGACGCCCTGGAGGCGGAGGCGGGCGAAGGGCGGCCGAGGATCGAGGACGTGCTGCGCGCCTTCCTGGCGCCGCCGTTCGAGAGGCAGCAGGAATGGGGGGAGGGCGGCCGCACGTTCCTGCGGCTCGTCGGCCGGCTCCACGCGGAGACGAACGACGAACATCGGGCGACGTATCTCCGCCATTTCGAGGAGATCCGCCGGCGGTTCACCGCGGCCGTGCACCGCGCATTGCCGCATCTGGATGCCGGCGACGTGCACTGGCGCATGATGTTCCTGATAGGGTCGATGGCGTTGGCCATGGCCGAGGGCCTCACCCCGCGGCCCGGGGGCCCGCCCCCGCGAGACCCGGAAGAGGTCTTCGATGCGTTGCTCTCCTTTGCCGTAGGCGGGGTCGCTGCACCCTCCCCGGCCCGCGTTCCCGTCGTCGCCGGCCGGGCGGGCGGACCGGGCACCGTGGTCACAGGGGAACAGATATCTGCCGCTCACGGTCGATAGAAGACGACTGGTGCACTCAGAAGGGACGTCTTTCGTGAACACGCGCATCGTTCTCATGCTCGCGGCCGTTGCGACCGGGTGCGCCACCGCTCCGCCCGTCGACGCGCCGCGCCTCGCGGCCGACGTTCCGGATGCCTGGACCGCGGTGGCCGAAGACCTTCCCGATGCCGTACCGGCCGACTGGTGGACCGCGTTCGACGACCCCGGGATGTCGGACGCAGTCGCGACGGCCCTCGAGAGCAACTACGACCTGCGGGCCGCCGCAGCCCGCCTGGAGCAGGCGGCGGCCGACGCGCGGTCGGCCGCCGCCGGGCTCCGGCCGACGGTGCAGGCCTCCTACAACGGCCTGCGGCGCAAGCAGAACTTCGTCGGATTCCCGATTCCGGGCGCCGAAGGACGAGTTCTCAGCACCGTGTTCACGAACCACGGGACGTCGCTCGACCTCTCGTGGGAGATCGACCTGTGGCGCCGGCTGCGGGCCGACGCGCAGGCGGCGCTGGCCGACCTGCAGACGTCGGCGGCCGACCTGCGCGGGGCACAGCTCTCTCTGGCCGGACAGACCGTCAAGGTGTGGTTCGCCATCGCCGAGGCCCAGCAGCAGGTGCTCCTGTCCGAGACCACGGTCGAGAGCTTCCGCGGCTCGGCCGAGCTCGTGCGCGAACGGTTCGAGTCGGGCATCCGCCCCGCCCTCGATCTCCGGCTTGCGCTGCTGAACCTCGCGAACGCCGAGGCGCTGCTCGACCAACGCCGGCAGCAGCTCGATTCGTCGCGGCGCCAGCTCGACGTCCTGCTCGGGCGCTACGCGTCGGGCGAGGTGCAACCGCCCGACAGCCTGCCGACTGTGCCCCAGACCATCCCCGGGGGGCTGCCGGCGACCCTCGTCGCCCGCCGGCCCGACCTGGTGGCGGCGGAGCGGCGCGTGGCCGCGGCCGACGCCCGGCTGAGCAGCGCCCGCCGCCAGCTCCTGCCCGGCATCACGCTGACCGCCGCCACCGGAACGGCCACCGATGCGCTGATCTCGCTCCTCTCCGGGGACTTCGCCGTCTGGAGCTTCGTCGGCAACGTGGTCGCACCGCTCTGGCAGGGGGGTCGGCTGCGGGCGCAGATCAGCCGCGCCGAGGCCCAGGCGGCCGAGGTCCTCGCCAGCTACGTCAACATCGCGCTGACCGCCTACGCGGAGGTGGAGACGGCGCTCGCGGCCGACGCCTTCTACGCCGACCGCGTGCGCCACCTGGAGACCGCGGTGGAGCAGGCGCGTGCCGCGGAACGGCTCGCGGAGGAACGCTACCTGGCTGGCCTCGACATTTACATCACCGTGCTGGAGTCGCAGCGGTCGGCCGTGCAGGCGGAGGGAGACCTCATCGCCGCGCGGCGCCTGCGGCTCGACAACCGCGTCGATCTCTACCTGGCGCTCGGGGGCGGCTTCGAGCAGCTCCCGGCGCCTGTCACCCTCGGCGACAGCGGTGCCGGCGCCGCCGGCGCGCAGTAGCCACAGAAGAGGACGAACAAGACCATGAAACGTGCACTCCTAGGCACCCTGCGGGTCGTTCTGCCCCTCGCCGTCCTCACCGTGGCCGTGGTGGCGGCCGTCGTGCTGGTGCGCACCCGCCCACCGGTCGCCACGCAGCCTCCGACCATCGAGCCTCCCGGCGTGCGCGTCCACCAGGTGACGCTCGACCAGGTGCCGCTGACCGTCATCAGCCAGGGCACGGTCCGGCCGCGCACCGAGAGCCAACTGGTGTCGGAGATCGCGGGTCGCGTCATCTGGGTCGCCCCCTCGTTCGCCGAGGGCGGCTTCTTCGAGACGAACGACGTCCTCGTCCGCATCGACACCTTCGACTACGAGCAGGCGATCGTCGCCTCCCGCTCGCAACTCGCGCAGGCGCGCCTGATGCTCGCGCAGGAAGAGGCGGAGGCCGACGTGGCGGCCCGCGAATGGGCGGATCTGGGTCGCGGCGACCCCCGCGAGCTGACCCTTCGCAAGCCGCAGCTCGAGGACGCCCGGGCGTCGGTGGCTGCGGCCGAGGCCAGCCTCGAGCGGGCCGAGCGGGACCTGCAACGGGCGCAGATCGTCGCGCCCTACGCGGGCCGCGTGCGGCGCAAGGACGTGGACGTCGGGCAGTTCGTCACGGTGGGGGCGTCGGTGGCGACGATCTACGCCGTCGACACGGCCGAGGTGCGGCTTCCGCTTCCGGACGAGGAGCTGGCGTTTCTGGACCTTCCCCTCTCGTACCGCGGCGTGACGAGCCAGTCGACGCCGGCCGTCACGCTGCGGGCGACCTTCGCCGGCGAGACCCACGAGTGGCAGGGGCGCATCGTCCGCACGGAGAGCGAGATCGATCCGGTCAGCCGCATGGTGCACGTCGTGGCGGAGGTGGACGACCCGTACGCCGCCGGTCCCAATCCCAACCGCCCCCCGCTGGCCGTCGGAATGTACGTCGAGGCCGAGATCGAGGGGCGCATGGCGCGCGACGTCGCGGTGGTCCCGCGCGCGGCGCTCCGCGGGGCCGGTCAGGTCGTGGTGGTCGGCGCGGACGACCGCATCTCGTTCCGCGACGTCGACATCCTGCGGACGACCACGGCGACGATGCTCGTGCGAGAGGGGCTGGCCCCCGGCGAGCTCGTGGCCGTCTCCCCGCTCGACGCGGCAACCGAAGGGATGCGCGTGCAGCTCGCCAACGTCGATCGGCGGGCCCTGGCGCAGCAGGGGGTTGAGCCGGCGGAGCCGGCGGCCGCGCCTCCGCCGGCGGCGATGCCGGCGGGCCCCGGACCCCGTCCGCCGGCCGTCCCCGCCGAGACCGTCGCCGGCGGGTCGGCAACCGAGGCGCCGAACGTGCAGCCCGAGCAGGATGCTCCGGCCGGGTTGCCCCCGGCGGCGCCGGCGGACCAGCTCCAGGTCCGCGTCGCCCAGGTCGCGGCCAGTCCCGCGGAGCAGCCGACCTGGCTCGACGCGCTCGTCGACACGCGGGCGGGAGACCGGACCGGAGCGCGGCAGAGCGGGAGACCGGCCGCGCGGCCGCCGGACGGTTTCCGGCCGCCCGCGCGTCCGGCCTCGGCACCGCTCCGGGCCTCCGTGGCCGAGAGACCGGCCGAGGTCCGGACTGCGCCGCCGCCGGCTCGCCGGCCGCAACCGGCCTCGACGCCGGTGCGACCGAGGCCGCGCCCGCCCCTGCCCGCGGCCGCGGAAGCGGCGGCCGCTCGAGCGCCGGCGGCGCGTGTGGCTCCGGCCCCTGCCGCCGCCGCTCCGGCGCTCGCTGCTCCGGCCTACCGCGACGAGGCGCCGCACACGTTCGCAGTGACGCGGTTCGCCACCCTGGGCACCGGGTCCGCAGGTGCCGGCATCGGCGACGCGCTCGCCCGCGCCGTAGCCAGCGGCGTCGCCGGTCCGGGGTTGCAGGCCGTCGGATCGGCCGACGATGCCCGCTTCACGATCGACGGGGGCGTCCAGCAGGTCGGGCCCGCGGTGCGGGTGACCGCCCGCATCGCCGACACTGTGGATCGTGACGCGGTGCGTTCCGTCAAGGTCGACGGCTCGGCCGAGGATCTGCCGGCCCTGCGTCGAGATGTGGTTTCCGCCATCGGCGAGCGGCTGGCGGAGCTTGCGTCCACGTCCGAGGCGCCCTCCGGGACGACCGCCGCCATCGGGCAGCGGCTGGCGCAACCGGCGCCCGCGGCGCCCGCCGAAGACGCCGTGGAGGCTGCCACGCAGCTCGCGCGCGACCTCCTCGACAGGCGCGCGGCAGCGTGGAGTCCGCCGGAACCCACCCTGGCGCCCGCGCGCGCTCCCGTCGGGGGGAACGGGTCGGGCGGCGGGAACGAAACGCTCGCGGCGGCGATGCCGCCCGCACGGCCGGCGTCCGCCAACCCCGTGGCCGTGCTCACGTTCGACGAGATCGGGACATCCGCCAACGATGTCCGCGGGGTGCGCCTGGGACGGGTAATCACCGACACCGTGACCGCGCGGCTTGCGGACCTGCCGGAGGTGACCATCGTCACCCTCGGTGACGACGCGGTCTGGACGGTGGGCGGCGGCATTCAGCGCGTCGGCGACGTGGTGCGGGTCACGGCGCGCGTGGTCGAGGTCGCGAGCGGCGCGGTCGTGACGTCGGTCAAGGTCGACGGCAGCGTCTCGGAGCTCGCGGATCTCCAGAACCGCGTCGCGGCGGCGGTGACCCGCGGCGTCGCGGACGCACTGGCGAGGGAGATCCCGGTCGGCGAAGTCGTGGCGCGCGGCAGTGATGGGAGGCGATCGTGAAGGGCATGATCGAGTGGTTCGCTCGCAACAGCGTCGCCGCCAACCTGATGATGGTGTTCATCATCGTGAGCGGCATCCTCGCCACGACGAACGTCAAGGAAGAGGTCTTCCCGGAGATCGAGCTGGATCGAATCCAGGTCGAGGTTCCGTACCTGGGCGCCGCCCCCGAGGAAGTCGAGGAGGCGGTGAACGTCCGGATCGAGGAATCGATCCAGGGCATCGACGGCATCAAGCAGATCCAGTCGACCGCCTCGGAGGGAATGGGCTCCGTGATGATCGAGCTCGATCTCGGAGCCGACGCTCGCCGCGTCGTCGACGAGGTCAAGAGCAACATCGACGCCATCACGACGTTCCCGATCGAGACCGAGAAGCCGATCATCCGCGAGCTCACGAACCGCCAGCAGGTCGTGGACATCGCGGTCTCCGGCGACATCGATCCGTTCACCCTGAAGCAGGTCACGGAGCGGGTGCGGGACGAGCTGACCGCGATACCGGAGATCACGCAGGTCGACATCGTGAGCGCACCGCCCTACGAGATCTCGATCGAGGTCTCGGAGAACGACCTGCGGCGGCACGGCATGACGTTCGACCAGGTGGCGGACGCAGTGCGCCGGTCCTCCCTCGACCTGCCCGGCGGATCCGTGCGGACGGAGCGGGGGGAGATCCTGCTGCGAACGATCGGGCAGGCCTACCGGGGGGCGGAGTTCGAGAACCTCGTCCTCTGGACGCGGGCGGATGGCAGCCGCCTGCACCTCGGCGACGTGGCGACGGTGGTCGACGGCTTCGAGGAGACCGACCAGGAAGCCCGCTTCGACGTCGAGCCGGCGATGATGGTCTCCGTCTTCCGCACCGGCGACCAGAGCGCGATCGAGCTTGCCGGGCTCGCCGCCGAGTACGTCGAGGAAGCGCAGGCCCGGCTCCCGGAAGGTGTGACGCTCACGATCTGGCAGGACTCGGCGAAGATGCTGGGCAACCGGCTGTCGCTGATGATCAGGACCGGCGTCGCGGGGTTCGCGCTCGTCTTCCTGGTGCTGGCGCTGTTCCTGGAGCTGCGGCTGGCGTTCTGGGTCAGCCTGGGCATCCCGATCTCGTTCCTGGGCGCCATTGCGCTGATGCCGGGCCTCGACGTCTCCGTGAACGTGCTGTCGCTGTTCGCGTTCGTCCTCGTCCTGGGCATCGTCGTCGACGACGCCATCATCGTCGGCGAGAACATCTACCGGCACCAGGAGGAACACGGGGAAGGCCTGCGCGGCTCGATCGAGGGCGCGTACGAGATTGCGAAGCCGGTCACGTTCGCCATCCTGACGACGGTGGCCGCCTTCAGCCCGCTCCTGTTCGTCCCCGGCATGATGGGCAAGGTCTTCCGGGTCATCCCGCTCGTCGTCATCCCGTGCCTGCTCTTCTCGCTGGTCGAATCGCTGAACATTCTGCCGGCCCACCTGTCGCACATCCCGAAGCGCGTCCGCCGCGGGCCGTGGCGCCGCTTCCAGTCGCTGTTCTCGACCGGCCTGAAGCGCTTCGTGCGGACAGCCTACGTTCCCACCCTCGAGCGCGCGCTCCGGTGGCGGTATCTCACGGCCTCGATCGGCGTCGGCATCATGATCGTGACCCTCGGAATGGTGCTCTCGGGCCGGCCCACGTTCCAGTTCTTCCCGTCGATCGAGGCGGACTTCATGTCGGCCTCGGTGACGATGCCGCAGGGGACGCCGATCGAGGCCACGGGAGAGGCGGTGGCGAAGCTCGAGGCGGGCGCGGCGCGACTCCGGCAGCGGCTCCTGGAGGAGACCGGCCAGGACTACTTCCTGCACACGTCGGCGGCCGTGGGAGACCAGCCGATGGCCGGGCGGGGCGGAGGTCCGATGGGCCCGCTCCAGGGCCACATGGCGTCGTCGAACATCGGCGAGGTGGCGGTGGAGCTGCTTCCGACGGAGGAGCGCATCTACAGCAGCGAGCAGCTCGGCCTCATGTGGCGCGATGTGACGGAGCCGATCCCGGAGGCCGTCGACGTCAACTTCACGATGAGCATCATGAACCCGGGGAGCGATGTCGACGTGCAGCTCGCCGGGCCCGACCTGGGCCGCCTGCGCGTGGCGGCGGAGGACGTCAAGCAGCGACTGCGGGAGTACGCCGGCGTCTACGAGGTGACCGACACCTTCCGCGCCGGCAAGGAGGAGATG
>JAPOVI010000196.1 GCA_026708265.1 Acidobacteriota bacterium | reverse complement strand
GTTCGACCCCGAGACCGGCATCTTCTACCAGTACTCGAAGTCCGAGGTGACCAACCTCGGCCTCGTCAACAACCCCGACCGCTCCGACATGGACTTCATCCGCGGCCGGCCGGAGGGCGTGAGCGCCCGACAGGAGGCGCTGAACGTCGAGGGCATTCCCATCCTCAAGCCGCCCTGGGGCCGCATCACCGCAATCGACCTGAACGCGGGCGAGATCCTGTGGCAGGTTCCGCACGGCGAGACCGCCGACAACATCCGCAACCACCGGCTGCTGGAAGGCGTCGACGTCCCGCGCACGGGCCGGCCGGGGCGCGTCGGGACGCTCGTCACGAGGGCGCTGGTCGTCGCGGGCGACGGCGGCACGTTCACGAACGAGGACGGGGTCTCCGGCGCGATGCTGCGCGCCTACGACAAGGCCACCGGCGAGGAGCTCGGCGCGGTCTACATGCCCGCCCAGCAGACCGGATCGCCGATGACCTACCTCGCCGACGGGCGGCAGCACATCGTCGTCGCCGTGAGCGGCGGGGGCCACGGGGGCGAGCTGATCGCCTATCGCCTGCCATGATTGTCGGAGTTCCCCGTGAGGCCTTCCCCGGCGAGCGGCGCGTAGCGCTCGTTCCGGCGGCGTTGCCGGCCCTGGCCGGAGCGTCGCTCGAGGTGCTGATCGAGGCCGGCGCGGGCACGGAGGCCGGGTTTCCGGACCGCGCCTACACGGAGAAGGGCGCGCGGATCGCGGCCTCGCGGGCGGACGTCTTCGCCGAGGCCGGCGTGGTGCTCCAGGTCCGTGGCCCCGGGGCGGCGGGCGAAGCGGGCCGGGCGGACCTCGCGGCGCTCCGCGACGGTCAGGCCGTCATCGGCTTCTCGGAACCGCTCGGCGAGCCGGCGGTAGCGCGCGAGGTGGCCGAGCGCGGGGCCACCGCGCTCTCGATGGAGCTCATCCCGCGCATCACGCGCGCCCAGAGCATGGACGCCCTGTCGTCGATGGCGACCATCGCCGGCTACAAGGCCGTGCTGCTCGCGGCGAGCGCGCTGCCCCGCATGTTCCCGATGATGATGACGGCGGCCGGCACCATCACGCCGGCCCGCGTGTTCATCATCGGGGCCGGCGTGGCGGGCCTCCAGGCGATCGCGTCGGCGCGCCGCCTCGGAGCGCGCGTCGAGGCCTACGACGTCCGCCCGGCCGTCAAGGAGCAGGTCGAGAGCCTCGGCGCGAACTTCGTCGAGCTGCCGCTCGAGACCGGCGCCGCGGAGGATGCCGGGGGCTACGCGAAGGCGCAGGACGAGTCGTTCTACCGGCGGCAACGGGAGACCATGACGCGCGTCGTGGCCGCGAGCGACGTCGTCGTCACGACGGCGCTCGTGCCGGGCAAGACGGCGCCCGTCCTGGTGACGAAGGAGATGGTCGCCGGCATGGCGCCCGGCTCGGTGGTGGTCGATCTGGCGGCCGAGCGGGGCGGCAACTGCGCCCTGACGAAGGGTGACGAGGAAGTCGTCTCCGACAACGGGGTCACGGTGCTGGGCCCGACGAACCTCCCCTCGACGGTGCCGTACCACGCGTCGCAGATGTACGCGAAGAACATCACGACGCTGCTCCTGCACCTGACGAAGGACGGCGCCCTGGCGCTCGACACCGAGGACGAGATCACGGCGGGCACGCTGGTATCGCAGGGCGGGCAGGTGGTGCATCCGCGCGTCCGGGAGCTGCTCGAAGCCTCCGCCTGAGGACGGGGCGAACCGCACCTGGGAATCTGGGCCGCAGAACGCGCGAATGCGGGATCGCGCCCGCGCGAACTCCCGCCGCTCCCCTTGGGGAGCACTGGCGCACGGCCCCGACGGCCGGCGGCACGGAGGGAACATCGAACGATGGACGTCTTCATTCCGCTGCTCACGATCTTCATGCTGGCGGTGTTCGTGGGCTTCGAGATCATCACGAAGGTGCCGCCGCTGCTCCACACGCCCCTGATGTCGGGCAGCAACGCCATCTCGGGCATCACCATCATCGGCGCGTTGCTCTCGGTAGCCTCGCCGAACCGGACCACGGTGATCCTCGGCTTCCTCGCCCTGGTGATCGCGACCGTCAACGTCGTGGGCGGCTTTCTGGTCACGAATCGCATGCTCTCCATGTTCCGGAAGAAGGACTAGAGGCCGCTCGTGGACAGCGTCTTCATCAACCTCATCTACCTCGCGGCCTCGGTGCTCTTCATTCTCGGCATCCGCGGCCTGACGCATCCGCGGACGGCGGTGCGCGGCAACCTGCTGGGGGCCACCGGCATGCTGCTGGCGGTCGTGGCGACCCTCGTCGACCGGCAGATCTTCGGCACCGGTCCCCAGGCCTACATCGTGATCCTCGCCGGCGTGGGACTCGGCGCGGCCATCGGCGCCACGCTGGCGCTGCGCATCGCGATGACCGCGATGCCGGAGATGGTGGCGCTCCTGAACGCCTTCGGCGGAGGCGCCTCCGCGCTGGTTGCAGGCGCCGTGCTGGTCAGCGCCGCCAATCCGTCGGCCCAGATGACGGTGGCCACCGTCGCCTCCGGGCTCATCGGCTCGGTCACGTTCTGGGGCAGCCTCGTCGCGTTCGACAAGCTGCGCGGCCTGCTGCTGCCCGACGCGCCGGTCGTCTTCCCGGGCCAGCAGGTCGTCAACGGCGCCATCGGGCTCGTGGCGCTCGGGCTCGGCGCGATGGTCGTCGCCGAGCCCGGCACGATCGTCTTCTACGCCGGCCTCGTGGCCGTGGCGTCGGTGCTCGGCGTCCTGCTGACGATCCCAATCGGCGGGGCCGACATGCCGGTCGCCATCGCGCTGCTCAACTCCTACTCGGGGCTCGCCGCCGCCTCGACCGGCTTCGTCCTGAGCAACAACATCCTGATCATCACCGGCTCGCTGGTCGGGGCCTCCGGCATCATCCTGACCCGCATCATGTGCAAGGCGATGAACCGCTCGCTGATCAACGTGCTGGTCGGGGCCATCGCCGAAGCGGGCGGCTCGAAGTCGGACGCCGACGCGGTCTACGCGGGCCGCGTCAAGAGCACCTCCGCCGAGGAGGTGGCCATGCTCTTCGACGGCGCGCGCCGGGCGGTGATCGTGCCCGGCTACGGCCTCGCCGTCTCGCAGGCGCAGCACCAGGTGCGCGACCTGGCGAACCTGCTCGAATCGCGGGGCGTCGAGGTGGAGTACGCCATCCACCCCGTCGCGGGCCGGATGCCCGGCCACATGAACGTCCTCCTCGCCGAGGCCGACGTCGACTACGACAAGCTGAAGGAGATGGACGCGGTCAATCCATCGTTCGAGCAGACCGACGTCAGTCTCGTCATCGGCGCCAACGACATCGTGAACCCCGTCGCCCGCACCGACCCGTCGAGCCCCATCGCCGGGATGCCCATCCTGAACGTCGACCAGTCCCGCACCGTCGTCGTCATCAAGCGCAGCCTCTCGCCCGGCTTCGCCGGCATCCCGAACCCCCTGTTCGCCGCCGACAACACCCTGATGCTCTTCGGCGACGGCAAGCAGGCGGTGCTGGACCTCGTAGCCGCCGTCAAGGAAGCCGGGTGACCGATTGTGAACGTGCGGCGCAAGGCCGAGAGGGTGCAGAACCGTGCGAACCGATCACCTCTTCGCACTCCCGTCCGTCTGGTCGGGGGCCGCTCGCGTGCTGGATCTCTTCGGCGTGTTCGACACCTACAACGACAGCCCGAACGACGCGCTGGCCGATTCGCGGGCCCTCTACAGCGACTGGCATATCGTCGGCCAGGATCTCGCTGACGCCATGGTGAAGGTGGAACGTGAGCCGACGACGGCCCAGCCGCCAACCGCAACTGCCCACGAAGCCGGCCCACGCTGAGTCCGCACCGCCGGCGAATCGGTCCGGCGCCAACGAGCAGGTGTCCGAGCGCCTCTCCGTCACCCCGTCGTTCCGGGGTCCTCTCCCGCCCCCCGCCGTGCTCGCCGGCTACAACGACGCGTTTCCCGGCTGCGCCGAGCGAATCGTGGCCATGACCGAGCGACAGCTCACGCACCGCCACGCGCTCGAGTCGCGCGTCGTCGCGGGCCGGCTGGCCGCCGAGCGCAGCGGGCAGAGATTCGCCTTCGCCCTCGTCCTGCTGGCGCTGGCTGTCGGCAGCGGGCTGATCGCGTTGGACAAGGGCGCGGGCGGACTCACTGCAATCATCGGCGCTCTCGCGAGCGTCGTGGCCATCTTCGTCTACGGGCGGCGGAAGGAGGCCGAGGAACGCCGTCAGAAGCGCGACGACTTCAGGTCGCCTCAGCTCCGGCTCCCGGACGAAGACGCGACGCCGAAGCCGAACGATTCGAGGTCGGAATCCCGGCGGGGCAAGGGAGACGCCAGCGAGGCACGAACCGGGAGGCGGTGAGGGTGCCCGAGTTGCCCGAGGTCGAGCGAGGGCGCCGGCTGGCGGAGGCGGTCGCCGTCCGGCGGCGCATCGAGGGGGTGTGGTGCGCGGACGACCGCATCGTGCTCGACTCGGTCTCGCCGCGGCGCTGGCGACGGGCGCTCGAAGGCAAGCGCGTCCGGGCAGCCTGGCGCTGGGGCAAGCAGATCTGGCTGGAGCTGGATGCGCCGCCCCATCCGTTGTTCCACTTCGGCATGTCCGGCGCGCTCAAGGCGCCGGCCGCGAAGCCGATCCAGCTCAAGTCCGGCCCTCGGGAAGAGGCGACGGACTGGCCGCCGCGCTTCGTGAAGGTCCGGCTGCGCCTCGACGACGGCGGCGAGCTCGCCCTGACCGACGCGCGGCGCCTCGGGCGTGCCCTGCTCCGTGACGATCCCGAGCACGAACCTCCTGTCTCCAGGCTCGGGTTCGACCCGCTGCTCGCGATGCCCGGGCCGGCGCGCTTCTCGGAGCTGCTGCGCGCGCGCCGCGGCATCGTGAAGTCGCTGCTTCTCGACCAGTCGTTCGCCGCCGGCGTCGGCAACTGGATCGCGGACGAGGTGCTCTACCAGTCCCGCATCGATCCGCGTCGGAGAGCCTCCTCCCTGACCGACGGAGAGGCGCGGCGCCTGCGCGCCCGGCTGGCGTCGATCGTCAAGCGCGCGGTGGCCGCGAATGCCGACAGCTCGCGCTATCCGCGGACGTGGCTGTTCCACCGGCGCTGGGGCAAGAGGGACGACGCAAGGACGGCACGCGGCGAGCGAATCGAGCACGTCACCATCGGCGGGCGGACCGCAGCCTGGGTGCCTTCGGCGCAGCGTTGAGGGCGTTGCTCCATGCGGCTGCGATCCGCCGGGACGGTCCTCCGCGCGGTCGGAGCGGCAGGGCTCGTCGCTCAGGCACTACACTCTGTCGGGACCGGACGCCGAGCTCGGCTCCGGCCGGTGAGGGCGTCGATCCCGCGCAGGGCCGACCTGGTCGCGGGGTCCGCACGCTCAAGATCAAGGGATGAATCGTCGAGACCGAAGGGCACCATGATGACCACGATGAGACGCACGCTCGCTGTCGCTGCCGCCTCCTTCCTGCTGGGCGCGCTCGCCCCACCCGCGCTGGCCCAGCAGTCGGAGGACGCTCCCTTCCGGGCGGCGGACTTCGAGTACGGCGACCGCTTCCGGCTCCCCGACGGGGAGCAGCCCGAGATCTGGAACCCGGCCAAGCGGAAGCTCCTCGAGGGCGGGCCGATGGTCGGCGGCACGGTCCGGGCAACCGATCCCCGCACCTACTGTGCGATGGCCGCCGCCGGCTACGACTTCATCTGGGTGGAGATGCAGCACGAGGCGATCTCCTGGGAGCAGGTGGCGCGATTCTGGCGCACCTGCCCCGGCCCGGCCGCGCCCGGCGCCCGCGTCGCGTACGCCGACGAGCGGGAGATCCAGCACGCGACCGACATGGGGGCGGCGGTCATCGTAGTGCCGACCGTCGACTCGGTCGAGGAGGCGCAGGAGGCCGTCAACTGGACCTACTTCCCGCCCCTCGGGCGGCGCAGCGCCGGCGGCGGACAGGGGGCGAGCGAGATCTGGAACGAGGTGCCCGGCGGCTACCGGCAGACGTGGAACGACAACGTCGTGCTCATCCTGATGATCGAGACCCTCGAAGGCGTGGAGAACTCACGGGAGATCGCCCGCATCCCCGGCGTCACGGGGCTGTTCGCTGCGAGCGGCGACCTCGGCAACTTCTCGGGGTTCGGCGAGGGCGACCCGGAGTACGAGGCGCTGATCACGGAAGTGGCGACGGCCGCCAAGGAGGCGGGCATCCATGCCTGCGCGCCGCTCCGCTGGGCCAACCGCCCCGACTTCACCTGCTTCCAGGCCGGCACGGAAGCGGCCAACATCCGCCGCGGGGCCGCGGCCGAGCTCCAGCAGGCCGCCGAGCGCTACGCGAGCACCGGCGGCGGCGGCGCCGGGCGAACGCCGTCGGAGGCGGGCGCGGTGCTTGCCAACCTGACAGCCGAGTGCGGCTCGATCACCTACGAGGCCGACTGCTACGCCGCGGTCGAGAGCGCCGCCTCGGCGGCCGGCTCGCTGTCGGACTCGGATCGGGCGCAGATCGGCCGGCGGGTGCGCGAGATCATCGCTGCCAACCCGGGTCAGGCCGCCCGCATCCGCGAGATCGCGGCGGACGGCGGCCTCGACGTCCGGTAGCCGGGTTGCGGCAGGAGTCCGCGCCGCGGCAGGGCGCGGGCTCCTGCGGATAGGCGGATGCGGTGCCGCGGGGGCACAGAACGTGCGATGCGGCGTGTTGCGCCCGGGCAGACGCCCAACGCGACCGCGAGGTCGCGCTACGTCCCCGCTCCGGCACCCGGCCGCGACCGGGGCGCGCTCGGCGTGCTGGATGCGGGCGACCCGCCAGCGAGCTCGTAGGCTTCCGCCAACCAGTCGGTGATGGGCGACTCCACCTCGTCCCGGTGGCGGACGGGAATCGTGTGCCGCAACTTGGATTTCGACACGCGGTCCACGCGGCGCACCTGCGGAGCCTCGACGGCGCGGCCGAGGAAGACGCACAGCTCGAGGAAGGTCCGTTTCGGGCGCACGAAGAAGTAGCACGACGTCCGCGCGAACATGATCGACTTGTGCGACGCGTAGATCCGCTGGTCGCCGAGCTCGACCGCGGCATCGCGCAACCGCTCCCAGGCCTCCCGCAGATCCTCCGAGAGGTCCGCCGTCAGCTCTGCTTCGGTCGTGGTCCAGCAGTCGTGCGCCTCGCCGTCCTCGACCCACTGCTTGCAGTGGTAGCACTCGTGGCCGCCCATACCCGCGATTCTATGCCCCGCGCCGATCGCCCCACCGCCGCGAAGCCGTTCACGACCCGAACACCCAGGTTCCCCCCGCCACGTAGAACGCGACGAGCGGGATCTTGCCCAGCGTCACGCCCGCCAGGAAGCGGCCGATCGGCATCCGCAGCGTCCCCGCCACGTAGCAGATGGCGTCGGTCGGGACGGCCGGGAAGACCGACCAGGCGATGACGATCGCCAGGCCGCGGCGCCGCATCTGATCCTCCATCCACCGGACGCGCGCCGCGTGCTTGCGCTCGAACACGCGGGCCAGCCCCAGGAAGTCGAAGAAGTAGTAGATGATGCCGGCCGACGCCGCCACGCCGGCGAGCGAGACGCAGAAGACCGTCGCGGGACGGTCCGGGAAGAGGAGCGTCCCGACGACGACGAGGACGGTGCTGGGCACCAGGGTGACGGGCCGCGCCACGCTCAGCGCGGCGTAGCCCAGCAGGACGAAGGACCCGGAGCGCCGCAGGAGGCTCACGAGGTTGGCGGGGTCGATCAGCTCGGGCCGCGCCGCGTACAGCGCGGTGAGCCCGATGGCCACCGCCAGCCAGAAGGCGAGCGCGATGCGGCGCCCGGTGGAGAGCCGCGGCTGCCCGGTCGAGGGGCGCGCACCCGCACCCTCCCCGCCGCCGGCCGCGCGCGGTCGGTGGGGCGAGGCAGCGTCCGGGATGCGCGCGCCCGCACCCTCCCCGCCTCCGGCCGAGACGGTCACCGGCGGAGCGGCGGCGGCTCCTCGCCGGCGGGCACGAACCGCAGCGCGACGCCGTTGTTGCAGTAGCGCTGGCCGGTCGGTGGAGGACCGTCCTTGAAGACGTGGCCCTGGTGGCCGCCGCAGCGCGCACAGTGGTACTCGGTGCGCGGCAGGATCAGCTTGAAGTCGGTCTTCGTGCCGAGGCGGCCCGGAATGGCATCGAAGAAGCTGGGCCAGCCGGTGCCGCTCTCGTACTTGGCCGTCGACTCGAAGAGCGGCAGGTGGCACGCAGCGCAGATGAACGTGCCCTCGCGCTTCTCCTGGTTGAGCTCGCTGGTGCCGGGCGGCTCGGTCGCTTCCTTGAAGAGCACGGCGAACGACTGCTCCGAGAGCAACTCCCGCCACTCGCCGGCCGGCCTGTCGAGCTTGTCGACGGCGTCACTCATGGCGCTTCCTCCCGCTCAGTACCGGAACAGGACCCGCAGCTTGGTGAAGAAGGCACGGTTCGTCGGCTGCAGGGCGCTCGTCGGAAAGTAGCGGTCGCCCGCGAGGTCGATCAGGTTCCCCTGCCGGTAGTGGTCGTCGTAGCCGGCGTAGAACACCGTCAGCGCGTTGATGCGGTACGTCACGAGCAGGTTCGTCCCGAGCGTCCCGTCGAAGGAATTGTACTCCGTGATGTTCCGGAGCAGCAGGCGGTCGGTGACCGTGAGCGTGCTGAGCGCGCGCACGATGCGGGCATCGAACAACTGCACGTCTCCGAACCGGAGGTCGTGGAAGCGGCTCGTGGCGACGTTGATGTCCGTCGTGAACCGCGGAACCGGACGGATGGTCGCGGAGAGCTGCACGTTGGCGCCCCGGCCGAGGAAGGGGCTCGACGGGTCGTAGAAGATGGCGTCGCCCCACGTCGCGTTGCCGCCGACGGAGAAGAGCCGGCTGGTGCTGACGTTGGTCCGGAAGCTGTAGTTGCGGCGGTGAAAGTCGATGCCCCCGAAGCGCTCGAGGGCCTGGCTCGCCTGCATGGAGAGGCTGACGTTCCGCGCGAAGGTGAAGTCGAGGCCGACGTTGGCCATCTCGTCCTCGCGGATGCCCTCGTGGGTGAAGCTGAGCTGGTAGCTGGCGCTGGGACCCCAGTTGATGATCCAGCCCTCCGGCCACCACCGGTACCCGAGGTTCGTGCCCGCGAACTGCTGATCGACGCGCTGGACGAAGCCGACGTCGGTGCGGAAGTCGGGGTCGATGCGCGCCGCGAACGTCGAGGCCACGAGGTTGCGGCTCTGGTGCTGAAACAGCGCGCCCCACATCGGCCCGTTCCGCTCCCGGCCCTGCGCGTCGCGGTGCTGCGACTGGACGGCGATGACGTTGAGGCGGCTCGCCCGGCCGAGCCGGAACTGCCCGTCGATGCCGCCCACCCGGCTGTAGCCGTCCAGGAAGGCGCGGTCGGTCACCACCGCGCCGATGTGGGACTCGGCGTAGAGGTCGTAGCGCGCCCGCCCGATGACGACGCGGGCGCTCTCGTCGAAGCCCCGCTCCCCGGCCGCGACCCGCCGGCCCGGCGCCTCGTCGTCGGCGAGCATCAGGCCGATCGTCGTGTTGCCCACCTTGCCGGTCAGCTTCGCCCCGAGGTTCGGGTCGACGAGCGTGCGCGTGTGCACGAGGTTCACCGGGGACGGAATGTCGAAGATCTCCGCCCCCTCGAGGAAGAAGGGCCGGAGTTCCGGATAGAAGAGCGGGAACCGCTGGTTGACCTCGATCTGCGGCAGGTCGGACTCGATCTGCGAGAAGTCCGGATTGAACGTGAAGTCGGCCGTCAGGTTCGACGTGATGCCGTACTTGACGTTCAGGCCGGTTTCCGGGTCCGTGCCGGGGCTGACGAGGCGCCCGGTCGCGTCGTCGATCGACTCGAAGCGGATGGCGGTGAACGACGGCAGGAACTCCAGGTTGCGGCTCGTCGACAGGTCCGTCATCCCCTCGAGCACGCCCATCTGCTCCATGAAGCCGCGGACGTCGCGCGACATGGGCGCCCAGACGACGTTCTCCTGGTTCTTGCCCTTGATCTCGCGGACGATCTGGAAGCCCCAGCGGTGCTCGACCCCCGGCGGCTGCTGCGGGTAGCGGAAGCTCTTGAACGGGATGGCCATCTCCGCCGTGTAGCCGTCCTCGACGATCGCGGTCCCGCTGTAGAACAGGGCGTCCCACGACCGGTCGGCGATGGGGATCGGGCCGCCCTGCTGCAGGCCGGTGTTGATCACGCCGTCGCCCTGCACGTTGTAGGCGTTCAAGTCGAAGTCGTAGCAGCGCTGCTGGTCCATGAACGTGTCGAGGTAGACCGTGATCAGGTCGTCCTGCCACGCCGTGTCGCGGTCGACCCGGTTGGCCCGCATGATGCCGGGGTCGGAGTAGTGCAGGTAGAAGCCGAAGTAGATGTGGTCGCGGTCGTAGGCGATGTACACCTCCGTCTGCTCCGTGGCCGGATCGCCGTCGAGCGGCGACTGCTGCACGAACTCGGTGAGCATCGCCGCCGTGCGCCACACCTCGTCGTCGAGGCGGCCGTCGACGGTGGGCGGCGTGTCCGTGCGGACCGCGCGCACCCGCGGGCGTCCGCTGAGCGCGCGGTAGCCGCCTCCGACGGCGGCGGTCGTCGACTGGTCGATGCGCGGTCGATCCGGGCCGTGGCCGTTCGTCGCGGCGGAGGCGGTCGGCGCCTGGGCCCGGGCTGCGACCGCACCGCCGAACAGGGAAGCGGCACTGGCCAGGACCCATGCAGCCAGGAGTCTGCGCCGTAGAACGGCGCGGCCTCCAGGGTTGGTTGGGTACGCGGCCGGGCCGTCCGGCGGCGAATGGCGGGCCAGCGCGCCCTTGCGGGCGCGTTGGGAGTGTGCGCGGGCACGGAGCTCGTGCGTCGCCGGTTCTACGGAGCAGACTCCGGGGGCTTGGCAAGTACGTTGCATGAGCGTTTGGTGTCGTCCCCGTACCTGCCGCCACCAGGTGACCGGTCGAGGCGACCGCGGATCGGAGCGGCGGTCGTCCCGCGCGTCAACGGAGTGGGACGGTTCCCGGAGGCGTGCGGTTCCCCGCCCCGAGGACTTCGTGTGGTCGTGGAGCGCTTTGCCAGCCCGGCCCCAGCCGGCTACAGTGAACCCGTGAGCGTCATCGTCAGCGAAGTCTACGACGCACTGCTCGAGGCCGGAGCGTCGGAGGAGAAGGCCAAGGCGGCAGCCGCGGCCATTCCGCCCGGCGGGCAGGTCGCCACGAAGCAGGACGTGCTGGAGCTGAAGGCGGAAATCGCCGTGCTCAGATTCGCGATCCTCACCTTCGGGCCGCTCATACTGGCGCTCCTCATCAAGCTCGTGTTCTTCCCCTAGGAATCTGCGTCGCAGATCGTGGAAGACGGGATTGTCGTGACAGCACAGCCTCCCAACGTGCCCGTCAGGAAGCACTGACACGATGCCGGCATCGGCGGCTACCGCGCGCGCCGCAACCATCGCCTGCGGCGTTGTCGCCGCCTCGGGCGTCGGCGCAGCCTTGGCCGCCGCCGTCGCGGCCGCCGGGGGCGGCGCGGCGACTCCGGGCGAGCAGTTCTCCGCGTCGTACCGGCATCCGGCCATCGAGTACGCGACGGGGCCGAGAACGGACCGGGTCGCCGAGTTCCACGCGCGGCTCCGCCTGGGCGACAGGCTCCCCTTCGATCGACGGCAGGGATTCCTGCCCGCCGTCCTGGACGCCCTCGACGTGCCGGTCGAGTCGCAGACGCTCGTCTTCTCGAAGACGAGCCTGCAGGCGGACGCCATCAACCCCGGCAATCCGCGCGCGATCTACTTCACCGACGACGTCGCGGTGGCGTGGATCCGCGGCTCGCCGGCCATCGAGCTGGCCGCCCTGGATCCCCGGCAGGGCGTCATGTTCTACGCGCTCGTGCAGCGCGAGCCGGCCCGCGGCTTCGAGCGGCCCCGCTCGTGCCTCGAATGCCACGTCTCGGCGGCTACGCTCGGCGTTCCGGGTCTGGCCGTCGGCAGCGCGGTCGTCGATCCCGGCGGCGCCCCCTACTCCTCGATCCCGGTCGACCAGCGGACCCCGATCGAGTCGCGCTGGGGCGGCTGGTACGTCACGGGGAGCACCGGCCTCGGCCGGCACGTCGGGAACACCGTGGCCACCGACCCGGACCGGCCGATGCTCCTGCACGACGACGCCAACTTCAACCTGCCCAGCGTCGCCGGGCGCTTCGACACCTCCGGCTACCCGACGCCCTACAGCGACATCGCGGCGCTGATGGTGCTGGAGCACCAGACGCACATGACGAACCTCCTGGTCCGCACGGGCTGGGAGTTCCGGGTTGCGGCCCACGAGCAGCGCGCCACGCGGGGGCTGTTCGCCGCGCCGGGAGGACGGTCCGGCGACCCCGCCCTGCGCGGTGCCGTGCGCGATCTGGTCGACTACATGCTGTTCGTCGACGAGGCTCCCCTGACCGATCGCATGGTGGGGACGAGCGGCTTCGCCGAGGTGTTCGAGGCGCGGGGCCCGTTCGACGGGCGGGGACGGACGCTCCGCGAGATTGCCCTCGACCGCCGCCTGTTCCGCTACTCGTGCAGCTATCTCATCTACAGCGCCGCGTTCGACGCGCTCCCATCGGAGGCCCGCGCCGCGGTCTACCGTCGGCTGTGGCAGGTGCTCTCGGGATCCGACCGCGACCCGCGCTACGCGCGCCTCTCGCGCCGCGACCGGCAGGACATCGTCGACATCCTCCGCGCCACGAAGCCGCAGGTCGCGCCCTACTTCGGCGGGAACGTCCGCTGACGGCGCCCCACGCGCGAGGCGTCGCCGCCACGGATCGGCGGTGGGCGGCTGTGTCATGCTTGCGGTCCGACCGCGGGGCAGCGCGGTCCGCCGGCGGGAGCGGCAGGCGCGACGAACGGAGAGGGGAGAGCCACATGCACTACCGGGTGCGCGCACGATTCCGCGAACACACGGCAGGCGCGTTCCGACTGGCGCTGCGCGACACGATCCCGAAGCAGCAGCCGGACGGGGAGGAGATCGTCGACTCGATGCGGCGCGCCGTCGTCACCTCGGACGGCACCATCGAATGGAGCGAGGTGTGCTACTGCCCGACTCCTCTGCAGCACGAGCGGTCGACGGTCCTTGACCGCTACTTCGACGACCTGACGACTGAGACCGTCGACGACTACCTGACGCACGAGGGCGAACCGTTCCTCGCGCATCTCGACCGACTCGCGGAGTCGGATGGGTGACACCAGGCACAGGACGCGCGATGCACTTCATGACGTCACGCCCGTCGGAGGGGCCAGGGCTTGCGGCGCGGTCGGCCCTCCAGCGGAATGGGGTGCGTCTACTCGCCGTGGCGCTCCTCTGCACGGCGCCCGCGACCGCGGCGGCCGAGGATTGGCCCGAGTACCGCGGCGCCGGCCGGCAAGGGGTCTGGACGGAGACCGGCATCCTCGAGGAGTTCCCACCGGGAGGGCTGACGTTCACCTGGCGCATCCCGATTCACGACGGGTACGCGGGGCCGGCGGTCGCCGGCGGCAGGGTCTTCGTGCTCGACGCGCGCCCCGCCGGCAATGGCGGCATGCGGATGATCGAGCGAGTGCTCGCACTCGACGAGCAGACCGGTGAGACGCTCTGGACGCGCGAATGGGAGGCCGACTACGCCGGGCTCCAGCCGCTGTACGCCATCGGACCGCGCGCCACGCCGACCGTCGACGGCGACCGGGTCTACGTGCAGGGGGCGATGGGCCGGCTCCTCGCGCTCGACGTCGCTACCGGCGCCGTCCGGTGGTCGAAGGACTACGTCGCCGACCTCGGAGCCGAGATCCCGGCCTGGGGGATGGCGGGGGCGCCGCTCGTGGAGGACGACCTGCTCATCTGCCTCGCCGGGGCGGAGCCGGACGGCAAGGTGGTGGCGTTCGACAAGCGGACGGGAGCCGAGGTGTGGCGGGCGCTCTCCTCCGACTGGGAGCCCGGCTACAACGCGCCCCTCGTCTTCGACGTCGGCGGCGTGCGGCAGCTCATCGTCTGGCATCCGCGCGCCATCACGTCGCTCGACCCGCGGACCGGCAAGCCCTACTGGGAGATCCCGTTCGAGGTTCGGATGGGGGTGACCATCGCTTCCCCGGTGCGGAGCGGCCCGCACCTTCTGGTCGCGTCCTTCTTCAACGGGTCGCGGATGCTGCGGCTGAACCTCGACCGGCCGGACGCCGAGCTCGCGTGGCGCAGCGAGGAGAGCACCGAGGTCGACACCGACAAGCTGCACTCTATGATCGGCACGCCGGTGATCGCCGGCGATACCGTCTACGGGATCGACAGCTACGGCGAGCTCCGCGGCCTCGACGCGCGGACCGGCGAGCGGCTCTGGGAGAGCCAGGCCCTGACGGTGGAGCGCGCGCGACAGGCCACCGCCTTCTTCGTCCGGAACGGCGACCGCTACTTCATCAACAACGACCGCGGCGAGCTGATCATCGCCCGGTTCACGCCGGCCGGCGTCGAGGTCGTCAGCCGCACGCACCTGCTGGAACCGACGTCGCCGGTGCCGCGACGGCGCGAGCTGGGCTCCGTGCTCTGGTCATACCCCGCATATGCGAACCGGCATATCGTCATGCGTAACGGGCGGGAGATCGTCCGCGCCTCGCTCGAAGCGCCGGAGGCGCCGGCGGCCGGACGGCCGAACTTCTCCGGCTGGTGGACCCTGGACCCCGATGCGACAACGCTGACGCCACCGGCGTTCAGCGGCGGGCGCGGCGGGGCCGACATCGGCCGCCTGTTCATCACGCACGCCGCCAACGACACCGTCATCGTCGGCCCGGAGACGAACGGGCTGCAGGCGTGGTCCTACACGCCGGGCCGGGAGGGAACGATCCCGGTCGGCCGCGACACGACGATGCGGGCCGCGGCGCGCTGGGACGGCGCGCGCCTCGTTGCCGAGGGCACGCAGGGCGACCTGCGCATGCACGAGGTGATGAGCCTGAGCACCGACGGCAGCCGGCTGACCATCGAGGTGACGACCACGACGCCGGACGGCGCGACAACGAATCGGCTCGTCTACCGCAAGGACGTGCCCGCCGGCGCCTGCGGTACCTGGGCCATGCCCTGCCGCGACTTCACGGACCGGCAGCGCTGAGCCTGAGCCGCTGCGCTCACTCCCCGAGGTCGAGCGCGACGATGCGTGCCCGGTCCCGCGCGTAGAGCGTCGTGCCGACGAGCGTCGGGGCGGTCCACGAGCGGGTGTCGAAGAGCGGCATCGCCGCCAGCCGGATCATGCCCTCCGGCGTCAGGACGGCCAGCGTCAGGTCGCCATCCTCCTCCAGGATCAGCGCCTTGCCGTCGGCGTGCAACAGGCTGGCCCGGCTGAAGCCGCGCTCGCGCCACGCGGTCTCGCCCGTCGCCACATGCGTCGCGGTCATGATGGCGGTGGCGCCCTGCCCGCTCGTGCCGTAGACGAAATCGCCGAGTCGAATCGGGTTCAGGAAAGTGAAGCGGAGTTGCGGGTCCCACCACAGCTCCTCCGTGCGAGTGACGCCCCCGTCCCGGATCAACCGGATCGCGCGACTGCCCCCGATGTAGCCGGACGACAGGAAGAGGATGTCGGCGTCGTCGCTCCAGAGCGGGACCTGGAAGTTGAAGTCGTTGCCCGCGTCGTGCGCGTGCGCCCAGAGGACCTGGCCGGTGTCCGGGTCGAGACCGTGCACGGCCTGCCCGGCGAAGACGACCAGGTGCTGCTCGCCGTTGAAGCCGATCAGCCCCGGCGGCGCCTCGGACACCAGGAAGCTGCCGCTCCGCCAGACGACGCTCCCGTCCGCCTGGCGGAGGGCCATGACCGCCTGCCCGGGGCCGCCGACCTGGAGGATGATCGTGTCCTTGTACGGCAGCGGACTCGCGCCGTACCCTGCCTTGATCATCGAGCGGATGAGCAGCGGCGGGGCCCCGAAGTCGGTGACGAAGTTCCGCGACCAGACGACGTCGCCGGTCGCGGCGTCGAAGACGTGCAGCTCCTTGTTCGTCCCGATGGTGAAGAGCCGGTCGCCCACGAGGAGCGGCGTCGCGTGCGGGCCGGCCCCCTGGCCGAAGTCCTGCACGTCCGACGCGTAGGCGTGCTCCCAGAGGGTCTCGCCGGTCGCGGCGTCGAGCGCGATGACCGTCTCGTCCCGGCTCCACGGCCCCTCGCCGCCCTCCCCATAGGCAACGCGGTACCTCGCGAACAGCCGCCCGCCGCCCGCGATGATGGCGGAGTGGCCCGCGCCGAGAGGCCGACTCCAGAGGACGGGCGGGCCGTCCGGCGGCCACTCCTCCGCGAGCCCGGCCGCGTCCGGGACGAGAAAGTCGCGACCGGGGCCACCCCACTGCCGCCACTCGGCCGCGCCCTCGCCCTCCTGAGCGGCGGAGGCGAGCGGCAGCCAGACGAGCAGGAGGGCGGCGGCGAGGGAAATCGGTCTGGGCATCCGGGGCTCCTGGCCTTCGCGTGGGGCTCCGCCTCCGGCTGGATCCTGCCTTCGGGCAGGCCCGATCTTCGCGACGGGCTCGAGGCAGTCCGCAAGCGGTCCCGGCGCTCGGGGCGATTTCCGCCTCGACGGGGCCTACTCGTAGTCCTCGATCGCGAGCGACACGCGGACGACCTCTGCGTCGTTGCGGGCCACGACGTGGCGGTTCGCGAATGCGGGATGCGCCCACAGCACGCCGCGGTCGTCCCAGCGGCCGGAGGCGCCGCCCTGCGTCCGGGTGGTGGGGGTCAGCAGGAGAGTCCGGTCGACCTCTTCGTATCCTGACGTCGTGAAGCGGGCGATCACGAGCTCGCCCGTTTCGACGACGACGAACCAGCGGTCGCCGTTCCGGACCAGGTACGAGTTCGCCCAGCGCTCCTCGGGCACCAGCCGGTCGGTCGACCACAGCCGCGCTCCGCTCCGCGCGTCGACGCCGCGGAACTCGCCGTAGCTGCTGAGTCCGTAGACGGCGTCGCCCGCCACCACCGGCGTCGAGAGCAGAGTGCGCTGCGGGGGCCGGTCGGTCCGGTTGAGGTTGGCGCCCTCCCAGAGGAGTCGCGCCGCCGGACGGTCGGGGTTGAGGGCCAGCATCAGGCCGCCGTTCTCCCCGTGGGTGACGAGCAGGTAGGGCCCCTGGCGGACCGGCGTGCCGATCGTGTAGCCGCTCGCCACCGGGAAGTCGTGCTGCCACCAGACGTCTCCGGTGGCCGGATCGAGCGAGGTCACCCCGGCGGGATACCACACGATCAACTGCCGGACGCCCCCGGCGTCGATCACGATCGGCGACGAGTACCCGGCTTCCGAGTTCGTCTCGATGGCGCGCCACGCCTCGGCGCCGGTCGCCTTGTCGAACGCCACCACCATCGCGTCCGGCTCGCCGCCGAGGAGCGCGATCAGGTGGTCGCCCTCGACGAGCGGAGACTGCGAGACGCCGAAGACCGGCACCGTCACCCCGTAGTCGGCCGCCGTATCGACCCGCCAGGCGAGGTCCCCCGTTGCGGTGTCGAAGGACGACAGCACTCCGGACGCGCCGAGGATGTAGACGCGGTCGCCGTCGACGGCGGGGGTCGCACGGGGACCGATGGCGAACTTGTACTGGATGTTGCGGTAGGCGGCGGGCCACTCCGCGGTCCACAGCACGGCGCCGGTCTCCTCGTCGAGGGCCAGCAGCCGCTCGCGGCCATCCATGGTGCGACTGCCCGGCGTCTCCTGGTAGTCGAGGACGAAGACGCGGCCATCGGCCACGGCGGGTCCCGCGAAGCCGCCGCGCACCGGGGTCCGCCACTTGACGATCAGACCGTCGTCCGCGAAGCGGTCGACGATGCCGGTATCGCGCCACACCGCGTCCCGGTCGACGCCGCGCCACTGCGGCCAGTCCTCCGCGAGGAGGCCGGTCGTCACCAGCAAGGCGACGGCGCACACGATGCCGACAGTTGCCCGTCCCCGCGCTCCATGGTGGTGCATCGGCTGCTCCCCGAATGCCTTCGGCCGGTGAATGCCGCGCCGATCGTTCTCCGGCATCAAGCGATCCAGCCCGACGCCACCCTCGTCGTTGTGGGCAGGCGGTCCGCTTCGGTCGTCGCCCGCGGCGGCGTGCCGGGGCGTTGCCGCGCGCCGCTTCATGCGCGTCACGGGGCCTGCTCGTAGTCGTCCGCCGCGAGCGACAGCCGGACGACCTCGGCGTCGTTGCGGGCGATGACATGCCGGTTCGCGAAGGCCGGATGCGACCAGAGCACGGCGCGGTCGTTCCAGCGGCCGGAGGCGCCGCCCTGCGTGCGCGTCGTGGGGGCCAGCAGCAGCGTCCGGTCGATCTCCACGTAGCCCTCGGGGGTGAAGCGCGCGATGATCAGGTCGCCCGAGTCGTTGACCACGAAGTGGCGGTCGCCGTGGCGGACGAAGTAGGCCGTCGCCCAGCGGTCCTGGGCGTTCATGCGGTCGCTCTGCCACAGCCGCTCTCCGCTCGTGGCGTCGATTCCCCGCAGCTCGCCGTAGCTCCCGACGCCGTAGAGGTGGTCGCCGACCACGATCGGGGTCGAGATGATGGAGTGCAGGGTGTCGGTCTCGTCCGGAAACTCCGTGTTGGCACGACCCTGCCACAGCAGGCGCGCGGCCGGACGGTCCGGGTTCAGCGCGAACATCATCGTGCCGTTGAAGAACTGGCTGACCGCGAGATAGCGGCCGCTGCGGACCGGCGTGGCGATCGAGAGGCCGCCGCCGACCGCGAACGGCTGCTCCCAGTAGATCTGGCCGGTCTCCGGATCGAGCGACGTGACGGCCGACGCGTGCCAGACGATGAGCTGGCGCACGCCGCCCGAGGTGATGACGATCGGCGACGAATAGCCCGGTTCGGAGTCGGACTCCAGCGCCCGCCACGCCTCGGCCCCGGTGGCCTTGTCGAACGCGACGACCTTGGCGTCCGGCTCGCCGCCGAGCAGCACGATGAGGTGGTCGCCCTCGACCAGCGGCGACTGCGAGACGCCGAAGACCGGCACCGTCACGTCGTACGCGTCCGCCGTGTCGACGCGCCAGACGAGGTCGCCCGTCGCCGTGTCGAAGCACGACAGCATCCCCGCCGCCCCGAGGATGTAGACCCGGTCGCCGTCGACGAGCGGCGTCGCACGCGGGCCCGTGGCGAACTTGTACTGCAGGTTGCGGTAGGCGGCGGGCCACTCCGCGGTCCAGAGCACGGCGCCGGTCTCCTCGCCGAGGGCCAGCAGGCGCTCGTGGCCGTCCATGGTGCGGCTGCCGGGCGTCTCCTGGTAGTCGAGGACGAAGACGCGCCCGCCGGCCACGGCCGGCCCCGCGAAGCCGCCGCGAACGGGGGTCCGCCACTTCGCGATCAGGCCCCCGTCGGCGAAGCGCTCGACGAGGCCGGTCTCGTTCCACACGGCATCCCGGTTGACGCCGCGCCACTGCGGCCAGTCCTCGGCGCCGGGCGCGGCCGCGGCCAGACAGACGACGGCCAGGGTGGTGGCTGCGAGGACGGTTCGGCTCGGTCCTGAACGATCACACATTCGGATACTCCACGGCCGCACATGCCCCGCCGCGAGCCGGGTGGGGCGTACCGCGCGTCAGAATAGTCGATCCGGCGCCGTGCGGCCTCGGAGCGCCGGCGCCGCTATGGCGCCGTGACCACGATCACCCGCCCGAGAATGCTCTCCTCGACGAGCTGCCTGGCCTCGGCGGGAAGCACCCGACGCGGCAACGGCAACGCGGTCAGAGTGGCGTAGCACTCGGCCACCGCATGCGTCGAGCAGTAGCCCGCATGCTCCCCGGCGGTGTAGCCCAGCAGCGCGTCGAGCGCCACCTCGTGATTGGCCAACTGGTCGACGACCGCCGGCACCAGGACGGAGGTATCGAAGAGAACGCGCACTACTCCGCGCCTTCCGGGAGAATACGGCGGTTGCGCGACTCCCTCTCCGCCCGGATGAACGCGGCCAAGTCCAGGTTGGCGCGGCCGTCGCCGTGATGCACCAGAATCCCCTTCTTTCGCGTCAACGCGGGCTCGGTACCGACCCTGCGGAGGCGCAGATACTCCCCGCTCGCCTCGATCTCCAGCTCTGTTCCCGCGACCAGGTTGAAGCGCTCGCGCAGCTTCTTCGGCACGACGATACGCCCGGCTCGGTCGATGGTAATCGTCATGGCTGAATGGTATTTGCAGCGGTACCGCTCATCAACCGTGGCCAGCCGCGGGACCCTCCCGGAGAGCCCTCGGTCCTCCCCTCGAGAATCGCCTTGACCTTCTACCTATCAATGGACTACTACATGTAGAAGATAGAGGCATCGAGTGATGAGCGCCCGCAAGACCGAACTGCCGCAGGGCACGCTCGACCTGCTGGTGCATCAGGTGGCCGCGCACGGGCCGATCCACGGCTACGGCATCGCCCAGCGCATAAGGCAGATCTCGCCCGAGGTGCTCCAGGTACGACAGCGGTCGCTCTATCCCGCACTCCACCGCCTGGAGAACCGCAAGCTCCTCGTGGCCGAGTGGAAGCCGTCCGACACCGGCCGCGACGCGAGGTTCTACCGCCTCACGCGGAAGGGCCGCGCGCAACTGCAGGAACAGACCGAGAGCTGGGCCCGGCTCGCCGCGGCCGTCGGCCTGATACTCGGAACCGCAGGCGGAGGCGCGCAGTGAGCTGGTGGCGGCGTCTGCGACAGGGCGACCGGCTCGAACGAGAGCTGGACCGAGAGCTGCGCGACCACGTCGACCGGCAGGTGGCCGACCACGTCCGAGCTGGGCTGTCACCGCGTGCCGCGCGGCGGCGCGCGCGCCTCGAGTTCGGCGCCCTGGACCACATCAAGGAACTGTGCCGCGACGCACGCGGGACGCGGTGGATTGACGAGACCTGGCAGGACCTCCGGTTCGCGGCGCGCCTGCTGGCGAGGGAACGCTGGGTGGCGGCGGGGGCGGTGCTCGCGCTCGGGTTGGGCCTCGGCATCTCTAGCGCAGCGTTCACCGCCTACAACGGTCTGCTGCTTCGGGGTCTTCCGGTCGACGACCAGCAGCGCGTCACCGCGCTGGCAATGCGCGATGAGACCGGGGTGGAACAGGGCGTCTCGTACCTCGACTTTCAAGACTGGCGTGACACGACCCGTAGCTTCGAGGACCTCGCGGCGTACACCGAGCCATCCATGAACGTCTCCGACCCGGGCATGGGCACGGAACAGTTGTTCGGCGCGCGTGTCACCGCGAACGTGTTCGGCCTCCTCGGCGTCCAGCCGCTGCTCGGACGCGACTTCCACCCGGACGACGATCGTCCGGGCGTGCCGCCCGTGGTGCTGCTGGGACACGACATCTGGATGACCCGCTACGGCGCGAGCCCGCAGGTGCTCGGACGCATCATCCAGGTTAACGACGTTCCGTCGACCGTCATCGGCGTGATGCCGCAGGGCTTCGAGTTCTCGTTCTGGGCCGAACTGTGGCAACCGCTGTCGCTCACTCCCGGCCTCACGGAGCACGCCCGTGACCGGCGGGTCCTTCGAGCCGTCGGTCGCCTCGCGAACGGTGTGAGCCTCGCGCGGGCACAGGCGGAGCTCGACGCGGTCGCCGCGGGCTTGGCGGAGACGCATCCCGACACGAACGCGGGACTGCGGCCGCGGGTCGCCCCGTTCCACGAGGCCTTTCACCCGCAGTTCCAGCCGGCGTTGAACGCGGTCATGGCGGCCGCGGTGCTCGTTCTCCTCGTTGCGTGCGCCAATGCCGCCAACCTGTTGCTCGCTCGCGCCGCCCGCCGCTCTCGTGAGGTCGGCATGCGGGTCTCGCTGGGTGCGACGCGGGGACGAATCGTGCGGCAGCTGCTCGCCGAGAGCGGGGTCATCGCCGGACTCGCAGGTGTGCTCGGCCTCGGGTTGGCAGCGCTCGCGGCCCGGCTGCTCTCGCTGGGCATCGCGCCGCTGGGAGCTCCCTTCTGGATCGACTTTCCCGTCGACGGCCGCGTGGCGGCATTCCTGATCCTGGCCTGCCTGTCGACGGCGCCGGTGTTCGGGCTGGCGCCCGCCCTCCACGCGTCGCGGGCCAATGTCCGGGATGTCTCGACCGGCCGGGTGCGCGGCCCGACCGCCGGCCGTCCGGAGCGCCGTTGGATGGCGTGGCTGGTGGCGGCGCAAGTGGCGCTGACACTGGTGCTACTGGCCGGAGCCGGGTTGATGGCGCGCAGCCTGCTGACCCTGGCCCGGGCCGACCGCATTCTCAACCCGGCCGGCATGACCGCGATCCAGCTCAGGCTGCCGGAATCGCGCTACGCGATGGCGGAGCAGCGCCTTGCGTTCTTTCGGACGCTCGATGAGCGGATCGCCGCTACCGCTCCCGGCCTCGGCGCCGCTCGGGCCAGCCGGCCCCCGTTCGTCCCGGCGCCACGCCGCGAGCTCGCGGTCGACGGGCGCCCCGTCGTCGGTGACGGCCCTTCGCCGACGGTGGGCGTCGTCACGGTCTCGAACGACTACTTCGAGAGGCTGGACCTCGGCCTCCAGCGCGGCCGTGCGTTCACCGACCGCGACGGAACCGTCGGGAACGAGACGACCATTGTCAACGGCCTCCTCGCAGAGACGTTCTTCGCCGACCAGGATCCGCTCGGCCGGCGGATTCGTCTGACGCCCGACGGGCCGGACGACGATGCGCCGTGGCTGACGGTCATCGGCGTCTCGCCGACCGTAAGGCAGAGCTTCGGCGCAGCGCCGCCCATCCCCGTCGCCTATCTTCCGTACCGCGCGGAACCGCTCCCGTTCACGCAGATCCTCGCGCGGGACGAGCGGCAGACCGCGGCGGCGGTCGGCGCGATGCGCGAACTCGATGCGGAAATTCCCCTTCGCATCTACACCATGGACGTCGTCCTCGGAAACACGATGTTCCTACCGCGCCTGATCGGCTCGCTCCTGGCCGCGTTCGCGTGGATTGCGCTGGTGCTGTCGGCGGTCGGCCTGTACGGCGTGACCGCCTGTGCCGCGATGCAGCGCACGCAGGAGATCGGCGTGCGGATGGCGCTCGGCGCCCGGGCCGGTCAGATGGGCTGGATGGTGTTACGGCGCGGCCTCTCCCCCGTCGGCATCGGGTTCGCCGCCGGCATCTGGGGCGCGCTGACCGTCGGCCGGCTGTTCGAGAGCTGGCTGGTGGAGACGCCGCCGACCGATCCGGTCACCCAGTGCGCCGTCGCCGTGAGCAAGCGAGCTTCGACTGGCCGGAACTCACGCCGGACGAAGTGGACGGCTGGCGTGACCGCCGCCCAGCCCGGGAGCATCCGACTGACTTGGCCGGCGAGGAAACGGGTCGGGGCGGACAGGGTAGCGGGGAAACCCCCAGTCGGTGTCCGGGTTGTCGATCATCACCTTGATGAAGCACGGCATCAGCCCCGCCATGATCAGGGCACCGTCCTCAACCTGTGGTCGATTGACGCGACCCCTGTAGGTGGCACCGCCGTGAAGCAGTTGGTTGCGCAGCGTGTAGAGTCGATCCAGCAGTTCGCACAGGTGCGAGAGCGCCAAGTTGCGTTGGTGAAGCGCCCTCGCCATCTGCGTCTGGCTCTCCTTGAACTTCTGTTTCCAGTCCTGACGGTCCGACTCCTGGTCTTGGGATCTCCACGACGGCTGGAAGACGTGCTCGTTGTTCATCAAGCTCTTGATCGGAGACTCGAGATGCGGCCAAACGGTTGTCTTGACGGCGCTCCAGTCTCCATCAATGATCCGTTGCAGGTACTTGTGATACAGGTCCCTTTCCCTTTCCTGGTCGTGCCACGGAGAATCTTGCTGTCCATAGGCCGCGTTGAAGGCAATCCAATAGAAGACGAAGGAGGCGTCGCAGTCCTTCCTCTCGCGCTCGGCGCGCCCGAGCCAACTGAGGCTGCGACGGAGACGCAGGTTGAGGTTCGCCTTGGGGTGAGATGGATCGCGGCTCCAGTAGCTGGACTTTCGCCACTCCTCCCATAGTGCCCTGTACCGCCTGGCGGCGAACCTCCGATTCACGGGCTCGAGGTGCTTGCTGTACCGGCGTTCCGCCGGCGCGCGGGTCGTTCGTCGATCAGTAGCCCACCACCTGGCCGTCCTTGCGTACGTCGGTCCCCCCGTGGAGCATGCCGGTCTCCGGGTGGATCATGATGGCCTGGTAGCCGCCCATGCCGCCGCCGCCGGCGCGGACGACGTGGTGGCCGCGGCGCCGGAGCTCGGCGATGACCTCGTCCGTGACACCCGGCTCGACGGCGACCGTGCCGCCGGCCTGCAGGCTCGGGCTGTGGCGCACGCGCGCGGCGTCGCCGGCCTCCTGCAGGTTCATGCCGAAGTCGATGATGTTCGACAGCACCTGCCAGTGGCCCTGCGGCTGCATCGGGCCGCCCATCACCCCGAACGGCATGAACGGCTTGCCGTCCTTCGTGACGAAGCCGGGCATGTTGGTGTGGAGCGAGCGCTTGTGCGGCGCGAGCGCGTTGAGGTGCCCTTCCTCGAGCGAGAAGCCGGAGCCGCGGTTCTGGAGTGCGAAGCCGACGTCGCCCGGGACGACCTTCGAGCCGAAGCTGCCGAAGATGCTCTCGATGAGGGAGACGGCGTTGCGGTCCTTGTCGACCACCGTCAGGTAGACCGTGTCGCTGTGCTCGAACGGCTGTCCCGGCGTGACCTCGGTGGCCGCCCGCTCGGGGTCGATCAGCTTCCGCCGGGCGTCCGCGTAGGCCTTGGAGATGAGCCCCGCGGTCGGCAGCTCGTTGGCGTCGGCGTCGGCGACGTAGGTGTTCCGGTCGGCCCAGACCAGCTTCTTCGCCTCGGTGTAGAGATGGATGGCGTCGGCGGAGTTGTGGCCGAGCCCGGCTACGTCGTAGCCCTCCATGAGGTTCAGGATCATCAGGGCGAGGATGCCGGAGCTGTTCGGCGGAACCTCCCAGACGTCGTAGCCCCGGTAGCTCGTGCTCACCGGCTCGACCCAGGCCGAGGTGTGGTCCTCGAAGTCGGCCATGGTGAAGTAGCCGCCGTTCGCCTCGCTGAAGGCGACGATGCGGCGCGCGATGTCGCCCTTGTAAAAGGCGTCGCGCCCGCCCCGCGCGATGGCCTCGTAGGTGGCGGCGAGCCGCGGGTTCCGGAACCTCTCCCCCACGCGCGGCGGGCGGCCGTCGGGCAGGTAGGTGGCGGCGGAGTCGGGCCACTGCGCCAGGGCGAGGGCGGCGCCGGCCCACTGGCCCTGGATGATCTCGCTCACCGGGAAGCCGTCGCGCGCGTAGGCGATGGCCGGGGCGAGGACCTGGGCCAGCTCCATCGTGCCGAAGCGCTCGAGCAGCTCGTGCCAGGCGTCGACGGCACCCGGCACGGTCCAGGTGAGCGGGCCGTTGCCCGGCATGCGCTCGTAGCCCTGCCGGACCAGCGTCTCGCGGCTGATCTCGTAGGGCGCGCGGCCGGTCCCGTTCAGGCCGTAGAGGCGCTCGGTATCCGCGTCCCAGACGAGGGCGAACAGGTCGCCGCCGACCCCGTTCATGTGCGGCTCGACCAGCCCGAGCATGGCGTTGACGGCCACCGCGGCGTCGATCGCGTTCCCGCCCGCCTTCAGGATGTCGATGCCGACCTGCGCCGCGAGGGGCTGGCTGGCCGCCACCATCCCGTGCGGCGCGACGACCTCGGAGCGGCTGCCGTGCGGGCTGCGCGCGGGGCGGCTGTAGCCGTGCCCGAGCGCATCCTGCGACTGCGCGCGCATCGCCGCGCCGCCGCCGAGCATCGTGATTCCCACCGTTGCGGCCACCGCCATGAGCGTAACCCGAGCGCTGGTTCCGACCGGCCGACGAGTTCGCAACTTCGGCATCTCGGTCCTCATCTCCATGATCGGCGCGCCACCAGGGGTTCCCATGCCGCAGGCCGCGGCACGAAGCGCGCCCGCCGATTGTAGCGGGGCGGCGGGCGGGGCGCGAGCGGCGACGACAGCTCCCCGGTGCGCGGGGGCCGTCCGCGCCGCCCGTCAGAAGTCCCCGCGCAGCAGCACGCCGCGGTGCGCGCCGTCCGCGTCGCGCCAGCCCGGGCTCACGAGCAGCTCGACGCAGAACGGGCTGTCGTCCGTGCCGCGCGGCGCCACGGCGTACTCCAGCGTCCGCCACGCGTCGCCGGCCAGGCGGTGCCGGCCGGCGACCCGCCCGTCCACCCGCACGGTCACTTCCTGCGGAGACGGGTCGTTCGTCAACCTGCGCACGTCGAAGGCAACGCGCGGGGCGTCGGGCCGCACGAAGAAGGCCGCGTACGCGTCGGTCCGATAGACCGATCGGCCGGACGGCGCCGGCGCACCGTCGTCATCCCGCAGGCCGACCCGATGCGCGCGCCACAGGGCCGCCGGATCGGGGGTCGGAGCGAACGCCGCCCGTTCGTAGCGCCATGCCCCGGGGTCGGTGACGCGCCCGTTCACCGCGAACACGTGCAGGAGGTCGTAGTAGGGCCGTCTCCACGTCCCCTCGCCGTCGTGGGTTGCGTAGGTCCGCTCGCGCGGGGCCTCCGGATCGAGGGCGAGCGCCGACGTGCCCCGCTCGAGCGTGTTCGGCAGGTCGGCGAGGTCGAGCAGTGTGGCCGGTATGTCCGTGATCGCGGTCGGAGCGTACGAGGTCCGGAGGGGACCCTGCGCGCCGGGGGCCTTGACCAGCAGCACGGGGGAGGCGTCGGTCGCGATCCGGTCGAGAGGGCCGGCCGGCGAGTTCACGCCCCGCAGCGGATGATCCGCGGGAGTGAACACATCCCATCCGTGGTCGGAGGTGACGACGATTCCGCTGCGGTCGTAGAGGTCGAGCTCCCGGAGTCGCTCGAGCAACGCCCCCACCGCAAGCAGGGCGCACCGCGCCTGGGCCGAGTAGCTCTCGACGGTATGCGCGAGGGGGCGACCCGCGTAGGTGCAGTCCTCCTCGGTGACCAGCGGGGGGTGCGGGGTGACCAGGTGCAGGAAGGTGTACACCGGGGCATCCCCGCCGACCCGCAGCCGGTCGGTGAACTCGGCGAGGAAGGCCAGGCTGCTGATCGGGAGCTCCGCCCGCGGGGCGGCGTCGGGGCCGCCCGCGCGCCACGCCTGCACCAGCCACTGCTCCTCGCGGTACACGCGGGCCTTCAGCCCGTGGGGCGCGTGCCGGAACAGCGACAGGTCCAGGAGCTGCGCGTAGGCGGCGTCCAGGTAGTCGCGGTAGGGGCTGTAGGGATTCGGGATCGTGTAGCGAATCGCCGCCTCGACGCCGGGGCGGGACGGGTCCGGGTGACCGACGGACGGAATCGCCGTCAGCGACCGCAGCCGGTACCCCTGCCGGCCGAGGGCTTCGAAGATGGTCGCGTTGCGGGCGCGGAAGCGCCGCATCGGCATCTCGTTCCGGAACGCCGCCCCGGTCAGCATCGCCGGCAGGCTGCCGTCGGTGCGCCGCAGGGCGCCCAGGTGATCCGGATAGTAGGTGAACCCGGACCACTCGCGGTCGAACCGCGCGGGGTCGTCGCGGACGATGTCGGCGAAGACGTGCGAGGTGAACATATCCAGGACGATGTGGATCAGGTTCCGGGTGCCCGACAGCTCATGGATCGCCGGCGGCGCCAGGCTCCAGGCGGCGGCGGGGCCGGGTCCGGCGCCGCTCGGGCGGCTGTCCGGCGCGAGCCCCGGGAGCAGGAGGGCGGCGCCCTGGAGCGCCATCAGCAGCCCGCTCGCCGTCGGTGCCGCGCGCGCGGCCGTCCGCGCGAACGTCAGCGCGAGCGCGACCACGCCCATCCACAGAGCCGCCTCGAACGAGGCACGCCACGGCCGCGGCGACAGGTCGAGTCCGGCGCCGTCGAGACGGCCGTAGTCGCCGACGAGCAGGTTGCCCTGGACCCAGAGCAGCACCCCGACCGCGCCGAGCAGCGCCACGTAGCGCCGGCACGCGCGCCGGGGCAGCACGAGCACCAGCGCCGCCAGCGTCGTCACGGCCAGCGCCAGCGCCCAGACCCCGCCGGACGCGACGCTCGGGAACGGGGCGAGGAACTGCTCCCGATTGGTCGCATGCACCGTCCAGGGCCCGAACACCAGGACCTGAGCCGGGACGAGCAGCGCCGGGAGCGCCGCGATGCGCAGGCGGCTCCAGGCCTCGCGAGCGGTCAGGAGGGAAGCCTGACCCCAGGCCAGGCGTCCGAACAGCAGAACCGGACCGCCCACCCAGACCAGCAACACCAGATTCCCCAGCCGTGACGAGGCAGCGAAGAGCCAGTACCCGGCCACCCCCGGGTCGGCGGGGAACAGGCGCCCGGGCCCCAGGGCCGCCGGCTGGCGCCCCGCCGGCGCCCATTGCAGGTTCAGGTGGTTCCCCCCGCCGCGCTGCCAATGGAGGATCTCCAGCTCGTGCGGGCCGGCGCCGAGCTCGACGCTCACGGTCTCCGTGTGCATGCCGACCGCGGGGTGGCGCTCGAGCAGAGTCTCGCCGTCGAGCCGCACGATCACGCCGTCGTCGGCGCCGGCGTGCAGATGGATGCGCTCCGCGCGAGGGGAATACCAGACGCCCCGCCAGCGGACGAGGTAGTCGCGCGTCGGCCGGCCCCGCTCGGCGAGGAAGCCGAGGTCGACGCCGGTCGACGCCTCGTCCGTGCCCGAGCCGGTCGAGTGCGCAAGAGCCCGAGGGTCGGCGTCGCGAGGCAGCGGATAGTAGTAGGTGCGGGTCAGACCGGGGGTGGGGGCCAGGGTGCGGGCGACCAGCCAGAGGATCGTCAGCAGGGCCGCGACCGTCACGTAGCGTGAGGAAGCGCTTCTCGTCGTCAGGTGCGCGAGCAGCCCCGTACGTGCCACGCCGCCTCCTTCGCCGGACGCGGCGGCCGTCAGCCGGCTGCGGCTCCGGATCCGGCGCTCGCCGCGCCGGCGCCCAGCCGCCGCCGCACCGCGCGGACGATGTGGGAGGCCGAGATGCCGTGGCGCTCGAGCAGCTCCTCGGAACGGCCGCTGCGGGGGATGTCGCGGACCGCGAGCCGCTCCACCGCAACGGCGTCCCCCGCGAGGGCCTCGCTCACCGCGTCGCCGAGTCCGCCGGCCGCGTAGTGGTCCTCGACGGTGAGGACGCGGCCCCCCGTGGCGCGGGCCGCGGCGAGCAGCGTCGCGCGGTCGACCGGCTGCACCGAATAGGCATCGATGACGCGCACCGCGACACCCTCGGCGGCCAGCTCGTCGTGCGCGCGCAGCGCCTCGAAGAGGGTGACGCCCGCCGCCACGACGGTGGCCGCGTCGGCCGCCGACGCGCGCACCACCTTCGACCCGCCGATCGGGAACTCGTCGTCGGCCGTGTAGAGGACCGGCGTCTTGGGACGGGTGGTGCGGATGTAGACCATTCCCTCGTGGCGCGCGGCGGCCGCCACGAGCCGCGCCGCGCTGACGCCGTCGCACGGGTAGAGGACGGCGCAGCCGGGGACGGCCCGCATCATGGCCAGGTCCTCGAGGGCCATCTGCGACGGGCCGTCCTCGCCGATCGACACGCCGGCGTGCGATCCGGCGATCTTGAGGTTCATCCGGCCGATGCCCGCCATGCGGATGAAGTCGGACGCCCGGGTCAGGAACGCGGCGAACGTGGACGGAAAGGGGACGGCCCCACGGCTCGCGAGCCCCATCGCGGCACCGATCATCGCCTGCTCGGCGATGAAGGTCTCGAAGAACCGGTCGGCGTGCGCGCTCTCGAAGGTCTGGCTGAACGTCGAGTTGCTGACGTCGGCATCGAGCGCGACCACCCGCGGGTCGACGGCGGCGAGCGCGGCGAGGGCCTCGCCGTAGGCCGTGCGCGTCGCGACGGCGCTGCCCCGTGCGTAGTCCGGGGGGGCGG
>JAPOVI010000032.1 GCA_026708265.1 Acidobacteriota bacterium | reverse complement strand
CGACGTGCTGGCCGCGGGCCCACAGACCCGTGCCCTGCTCACCGTCGAACGACCCGGCCGCGGCCCGACGGCGGCGGCCGGCGGACCGCTTGCCCTGGCCGTGCGCCCGGGACCGCCCGAGGCGCCGGGGTCCGTCCTCTGCCTCGCCGGGCCGAAGGGGACCGGCAAGTCGTCGCTGGCCGAGGCCGTCGCCCGCGCCCTCGGCCGCACCCACGTGCACGCCACCCTGGAGGGCGCCAACGTCGAGCGCCTCATCCGCGGGTCGGAATACGGCGCCGCCGGGCGCATCGTCGAGGGCCTGTGCGAGGCCGGCGTCAACAACCCGGTCTTCATCCTCGAGGCCGTCGACCGCGTCGAACCCGACGCCGCCGGGGCGCTGCTCTACCTGCTCGACCCCGCGCGCCGGAACGCCTTCCGCGACGCGTACCTCGATGTCGCGTTCGACCTGTCCGCCGTCCGTGGATCGTCACGGCGACCGATCCGGGCGCGATCCCCGAGCCGGTGCGCGAGCACCTCGCGGTGGTCGAGCTGCCAGCCTGCACCGAGGAGGAGAAGCTGGCCATCGCGCAACAGCACCTGCTGACCCGCCCCTTCGACACGCCCGCCGTCGCCGCCGAGGCGTGGCTGCCGCCGGGGTCGCCGGCCCCGCCCGCGCTCATCGAGCCGGCCGCCGTACCGGACGGTCCGGCCGTCGTCGCCGAGCGGGAGGTCGCCTCGGCGCGGGAGCTGGAGGCGATCGCGGCGCAACCGCCGCCGCCCGACGGCGTCGAGGCGTGGCGCACCGCGGCGTGCGACGGCGAGGTCCGCTTCGAGACCGAGGCGATCGTGCGCCTGATCCGCGACCACACGCGCGAAGCCGGCGTGGCCGAGCTGAACCGCAAGCTGGCGGCGGTCTGCCGCCACGTGGTGTCGCGCCGGCCGCCGGAGGGTCGCGGACCGGAGGTGATCACGGAGGCCACCGTGCGGGAGGTGCTCGGCGACGGCGACGGCGACGCGCTGCCCCCGGCCGTGCGGGCCGCCATCGAGAGTGAACGGCAGCGCCTGGCGAAGTCGTCCGATGGCGACGCCGCGCCGTCGAACCACTGGATCGACTGGCTCGAGCATCTGCCGTGGAACCGGCGCAGCGACGCGCCGACGGACCTGGCCCGGGCCCGCGCCGCGCTCGATACCGGGCACGCGGGTCTGGAACATGCCAAGGCGCGCATCCTCGAGCACCTGGCCGTGCGCCGCCGCAACCCGCGCGGCCCCGGCGCCGTGATCTGCTTCAGCGGGCCGCCCGGGATCGGAAAGACCTCACTGTCCCAGGCCGTCGCCACCGCCCTTGGGCGCGGCTTCGCCAAGCTGGCCTGCGGCGGGTTGCGCGACGAGACGGACCTGCGCGGCCACAACCGCACCTGGAAGGGGGCGCAGCCCGGCTCCATCCTGCGCGAGCTGCGGCGGGCAGGCCGCAAGGACCCCGTCTTCGTGCTCGACGAGCTCGACAAGCTCGGCCCGGACCCGGCCGCCGTCCTGCTCGAGGTCCTCGACCCGGCCCAGCACCACCGCTTCCGCGACGCCTTCGTCGAGCTGCCCTTCGACCTGTCCGAGGTCCTCTTCATCACCACGGCCAACGACCCGGACCGCATCCGGCCGGCGCTGCGCGACCGGCTTGAGATCATCGAACTGCCCGGCTATGACGAGACGGAGAAGGTCGCCATCGCCCGCACGCACCTGATCGACGCGCAGAAGCGGGCGGCCGGCCTTGAGGCCACGCCGCTGCGGTTCACCGACGGCGCCTGCCGGCGCATCATCCGCGACTACACATCCGAGCAGGGGGTGCGCCAGCTCGCCCGCTGCCTGCAGGCGATCTGCCGCAAGGTGGCGCTGGGGCTCGAGACCGGCGACGCGGCGCTGGTCCGTGACCGCATCACCGCGGCGCAGGTGCGTACGTTCCTCGGCGAGCCGGACGCCGCGCACTCGGACGGTCTCGGCCGCATCCGCCAGCGGCTCGACGCTCCGGCGCTGCCCCAGCCCGTGCGCGTGCGGGGGCGGCGGGTCCTCGCGCAGCTGTCCGCCTGCGCGCCCACCGACCCCGAGCATCACCGGGCGCGCGAGTACCTCGACCGCCTGTTGAGCGTGCCATGGACGGCCCGCGCCGAGGCGCCGCTCGACCTGGCGCGCGCGCACGCGGTCCTCGACGCCGGGCACGCCGGCCACGAGGCGGCCAGGCAGCGCCTGCTCGACCAGCTCGCCGTGCGCCTGTCGAACCCCGGCGCCGGGTTCCCGGCGATCTGCCTCAGCGGCCCGCCCGGGGTGGGCAAGTCGGCGCTGGCGCGGCTCGTCGCCGCGGCGCTGCGCCGCCCCTGCGCCTGGCTGTCCTGCGGCGGGCTGGACTCGGCCGCGGTGCACGGCGTCCGCTCCGCCGCGCCCGGACGCATCGTCGAGGAGTTACGGCGCGCCGGCGTCCGCAACCCCGTGTTCGTCCTCGACGAGGTCGACCGGCTCGACGAGGCCGGCGGCGCCGCCGCGGCGCTGCTCGAGGCGCTCGACCCGGACCCCGCCGCCCCCTTCCACGACCGCTATCTCGACTTCCCGCTCGACCTGTCCGAGACGCTCTTCATAGCGACGGCCACCATTCCCGCCGCCGTGCCGGCGATGCTGCGCGAACGGTTGACGGTGGACGAGCTGCCCGGCTACACCGATGCGGAGAGGCGGGGCATCCG
>JAPOVI010000166.1 GCA_026708265.1 Acidobacteriota bacterium | reverse complement strand
ATCCCCAGGCGGCGTAGCGGGGCCGCACGGCCCGGAACCGGCCCCCCCCCCGCCGCCGTCGCGGGTCGACGAGCGCGCGCAGGTTGTCGAATCCGTCCGCGGTGACGATCCCGGCCGCCACGAGCTCCCAGAGCCCGTCCTCGACCTCGCTCGCGAGCCGTCCCGTCTGCTGCACCAGGTCGCGCAGGAACGACGCTCCCCGGCGCCGGAGGGCATCGAGGACGGCCGCGGCCGGATGGGACAGGACGCAGTCGGATTGCGGCCCGGCTCCGCCGCCCCCTTCCCCGGACTCCACGAGCCACCCGAGGTCCTGGCGGAGGAAGAGCGCCACCGGCGCGACCCGAGTGGGACGCACGCGCCGCCGCCGGGCCGGAGCCCGCTCCGTGCCCGTCTCCCCCACGACGCGCTCGAACGCCGGATGAGGCGACAGGCGTCCCCACATCACCTCGCCCGACAGGCAGAGCCGATCGAGCATCTCGGGCTCGTAGCCCTGCACGCGGGCCGTGAGCACGTCACGCTCCCAGGCCGCCGCCGAGATCTCGCACCCCTGAAGCTGCGTCACGACCTGGAGCAGCCCCGCCGCTCCGTGCTGGCGCGTCCCGGTGGCCAGGTGCTGCCAGCGCACCAGGAAGCGGACCAGGTCGGCGCTCGACACCGGCTCGATCTCCCGGCGCAGGCGTCCCAGGGTCAGGCGGTGAATGCGCGCGAGCACGCGCCGGTTGCACCACTCGATCTCCGCCCCGGCGGTGCGCCCCGAGGCCGTGAAGCGCCCCCGCAGCACCTGCCCCTCCCCCTCGAGCCGAGTCAGACCCGCCTCGATCCGGGGTACCGGCACGGCGAGCGTCTCCGCGAGGACCGACGCCCGCAGCGGGCCGCTCGAGTCGAGCCATCCGCGAAGGACCTCGACCACCGCCGCGTCCGTGCTCTCCGGGACCGGCTGCTCGACGTCCGGAACGGGCGGCTCCTGCCGGCCGCCGGGGTGGATCGCCCGGGCCAGAGCGGTCCGCTCGGTCGCCACCCAGAACGTTCCCGCGCCGGACGCCGCCTCGAGGCGCGTCGCCCGCCGCGCGGCGACGAGCGGCTCGAGCCACGCCCCCCAGTCCGACCGCGGGGGCACGAGGCCCAGCGTCAGGAGCGCATCGTGCAACTCCTCGGGATCGCGCACCACCGGCCACGACTCGTGGGCGACCTCCGCGATCGCCGCCTCGTCGAGCGCTCCGATCTCGCCGTCGTCGGTCCCCAGCGTGCGGCGGAGCTGCACCGCGCGCGCCCGACGCTCCTCGAGAGGCGCGTCGTCCAGGAAGGCGTAAGGGTTCGCGTTCAGGATCTCGTGGCCGAACGGCGACGGCTCGGCGGTGTCGATGGCCCGCGTCGCGACCGTGCCCTCCTCGATCCCCTCCACCAGTTCCACCAGCCCTTCGACGTCCATTGCCTCGTGCAGGCAGTCGCGGATCGTCTCGTCGACCAGCGGATGATCGGGGATCCGGATCTCCCCGCTCAGGTTCTCCTGGCACGCCACCTGGTCCGGGAAGACCGCGGCCAGCAGATCTTCCGTCCGCATCCGCAGGATGGGCGGCGGAACCTTGCGCCCGCCCGCGAAGCGGAGCACGGCAAGGGCGCGCGTAGCGTTCCAGCGCCAGCGGGCCCCGAACATCGGGGCGGGCAGCATCGCCTGGGTCAGCACGTCGGGCAGCGTCGCGGGGCGCAGGAAGCGGAACACGATCTCCAGTGGAAAGCTGTGCTGCTCGGCGAGGGAGATCACGACGCCGTTGTCGGTGGCCGCGGCCTGCAGCTCGACGTTGAAGCTGCGACAGAAGCGCTTGCGAAGCGCGAGTCCCCAGGCGCGGTTGATGCGCGCCCCGAGCGGCGCGTGCAGAACGAGCTGCATGCCGCCCCCCTCGTCGAAGAAGCGCTCCGCCACGAGCGTCCGGCGCGACGGCACTGCCCCGAGCGCTGCGACCCCCGCCCGGACGTAGGCCACCAGTTGCTCCGCCCCCGAGCGATCGACGCCGCACTCGCGCTCGACGAGGGCCACCGCATCCGTCCCGTCTCGCGACACATCGTCGGGGGCCGCCACGAGCTCGCGGATTCCCGCGACCTCGTCGGAAAGCTCCCGCGTCCGCCCGGGCGCCTCGCCGAGCCAGAACGGAACGGTCGGCGCCGCGCCCCGGGCGTCCTCCACCCGCACGCGCCCCGCCTCCACCCGGCGAATGCGCCACGACGTGGTGCCGAGCAGGAACACGTCGCCCGCCATGCTCTCTACCGCGAAGTCCTCGTCGACCGTTCCTACGGTCGTTCCCTCCGGCTCCGCCACCACCAGGTAGTTCGCGTTGTCCGGAATCGCCCCGCCCGACGTGATTGCGGCCAACCGCGCCCCCCGCCTTCCCCGCAGGACGCCGTTCACGCGGTCGCGGTGGAGCCAGGTGCCGTGCCGGCCCCGCGACGAAGCGATGCCGTCCGAGAGCATGGCCACCGCGGCGTCGAACTCCGGCCGCGGAAGGTCGCGGTAGGGCGCCGCCGTCCGGACGAGCGCGAAGAGGTCGTCCTCGCGCCAAGCCCCCGTCGCGGCGGCAGCGACGATCTGCTGGGCGAGAACGTCGCGCGGCCAGGGGCGCATGCGCCGCTCGTCGAGGGCCCCGCCGCGGATGGCGCGGACGATCGCCGCGCACTCGACCAGCTCGTCCCGCGTCGTCGCAAAGAACCGCCCCTTCGGGACGAAGGACGGGTCCACCTTGTGTCCGGACCGTCCGATGCGCTGCAGGGCCACCGCGATCGAGCGCGGAGTGCCGACCTGGCACACCAGATCGACCGATCCGACGTCGATGCCGAGCTCGAGGGAGGCCGTGGCCACCACGGCCCGCAACCGGCCCTCCTTGAGCGCGAGCTCGGCCGTCTGCCGGAGCTGGCGCGACAGGCTGCCGTGGTGGGCCAGCACCGCGTCCGCGCCGAGGCGCTCCGCGAGGTGGTGGGCGACCCGCTCGGCCAGCCGCCGGGTGTTGACGAAGACAATCGTGGTGCGATGCGCGAGCGCGAGCTCGGCGATGCGGTCGTAGATCTCGCCCCACATCCCGTTGGTGGCGACTGCGCCGAGCTCCTCCTCCGGCACCTCCACCGCGACGTCGAGCGCCCGCCGGTGCCCGGAGTCGACGACCGACACCGGAGGCCAGACCGGTTCGGCGGCGGACGGCGGACGCGCCGGCGCCGCCCCGCCGATCACCGCCGCGCCGGTGAGGAAGCGGGCCACCTCCCGTATCGGCTTGACCGTCGCGGACAGCCCGATCCGCTGCGGCCTCGCGCCGTCGCTCTCCGCCACCAGGCGGTCGAGGCGGGCCAGGGTCAGCGCGAGGTGCGAGCCCCGCTTGTCGTCGATCACGGCGTGGATCTCGTCTACGATGACCGTCTCTGTCGTCGACAGCATCCGCCGGCTGCGCTCCGCCGTCAGCAGGATGAACAACGACTCCGGCGTCGTCACGAGAATGTGAGGCGGGCGGCGCACCATCTGCTCGCGATCCCAGGTGGGGGTGTCGCCGGTCCGCACCGCGGTGCGAATCTCCTGAACCGGTCCGCCACCGGCCGCCGCGAGCTCCGCGATCTCGCCCAGGGGCCCTTCCAGGTTTCTCTGGATGTCGCTGCTGAGCGCCTTGAGAGGCGAGACGTAGACCACCGACGTCCGGTCCGTCAACTGGTCGCGCGCGGAGCGCGCAACCAGCCGGTCGAGGCAGATCAGGAACGCCGCGAGCGTCTTGCCGGACCCCGTCGGCGCGGAGATGAGCACGTCTCCGCCGGCCCGGATGCGCGGCCAGGCCTCGCGCTGCGCGGTCGTCGCTCCCGCGAACCGCTCCCCGAACCACGCGGTGGTGATGGGGTGAAAGCCGTGCAACGGCTGCACCCGAATAGTCTACGCGCTGCGGCCGGTCCCGAGCGCGGCCGGCGAAGGAGGTGTGATCGGATCGGCGGCGCGCGGGGTAGGATGCGTGGTGGGAGTCCGCACCGCAGGAAGCGCGATGCAGCGCGTTGCGCCCGCGGAGGCTCTCGGCGCGTCCATCGGGGCGTGTCGGGGGCGGCACGGCTGAGACTCATGGCGAGCGAGGAGCACTACCTCAAGACGGAGCTCTACGACCTGGTCCGCAAGGATCCCGCCATCTTCGAGTTCCTGCAGGCGGGCTCGCTCGACGGCATCTGGTACTGGGATGTCGAGCGGCAGGAACAGGAATGGATGAGCCCCCGCTTCAAGGAGCTGTTCGGTTACCGGGATGACGAGATCCCCAACACGTCCGCCTGGTGGATGGAGAACATCTTCCCGGAGGATCGCGCGGTCGCGCTCGAGAACTTCGGCCGCCACCTGGAGGACGCCAGACATCCCTACGACCAGATAGTCCGCTATCGCCATCGCGACGGAAGCACCGTGTGGGTCCGCTGCCGCGGGCTTGCCATTCGCGACGCGCACGGCAAGGCGATCCGCCTGCTCGGCTGCCACACCGACGTCACCGCCCTCAAGCGGGCGGAAGAGGACCTGCGGCGGCAGGCAGCGGAGCTGCGCGACGCCCGGGACGCCGCCGAGCGCGCGAGCAGCGCCAAGAGCACCTTCCTGGCCAACGTCAGCCACGAGATCCGCACCCCCCTCAACGGTGTGATCGGCATGGCGGAGCTGCTCAGGGACACCGATCTCGACGCCGAGCAGCGGGAGCAGGTCGCCGCCATCCGCGAGTCGGCCGAGGCGCTGCTGGAGATCATCAACGACATCCTCGATTTCTCGAAGATCGAGGCGGGTCGCCTCGTCGCCGAGCCGCGGCCGTTCCGCCTCCGCGAGCGGCTCGACTCGCTGGTGCGGGCGTTCGCACCGCGCCTCCACGGCAGGCAGGTCGCTCTGGCCGCGGACATCGCTCCCGACACGCCGGACGCGCTGGTAGGCGACGCGCGGCTCCTGCGGCAGGTCCTGGCCAACCTGCTCTCGAACGCAATCAAGTTCACCGAGCAAGGCACCATCACCCTGCGGGCTCGTCTGCGAGAGGAGACCGAAGAAGAACTCACGCTGGAGTTCGAGGTCAGCGACACCGGCATCGGGATCCCGGCCGAGAAGCAACGCGTCATCTTCGAGGAGTTCGTGCAGGCCGACGCGTCGACGACGCGGCGCTACGGCGGAACCGGGCTCGGGCTCGCCATCGCCACGCGCCTGGTCGACGCGCTCGGCGGCGAGATCGGCCTGACCAGCGAGCCGGACGCCGGCAGCACGTTCCGCATCACGGCGACGTTCCGGCGCGACCCGGCCGGGGGCGCCGAGGCGATTCCCGCTCCGGAAGCGATGGTCGAGCTCCGGCCCCTGCGCGTGCTGCTGGTCGAGGACAGCATCGCCAACCAGCGCGTCGCAACCGGCATGCTGCAGAAGGCGCGCCACGCGGTACGCGTCGCCTCCGACGGCACCGCCGCGGTCGCGGCCTGTGCCAAGGAGCGCTTCGACGTCATCCTGATGGACCTCCAGATGCCGGACATGGACGGCTACGCGGCCACCCGCGCCATCCGGAGCCGGGAGCGCGAGCGGAACGCGGCGCGCACCCCGATCGTCGCCCTGACCGCCCGCGCCTCGCGAGGGAGCGAGGCGACCTGCCTCGCCGCCGGTTTCGACGGCTACCTCCTGAAGCCGTACCGGTCGCGCGAGCTGCTCGAGGCGATTGCCGCGGGCCTCGGCCGCGCCGCCGCCGACCCGGACGCGGCGCCACCCGCGGCGCCGCTCGGAGAGACGCCGGCCGCGGAGGGATCGCCGGCCACCGGAAGCCGCCTGGACTGGGCGTCGGCGGTCGAATCCCTCGATGGTGACCGCGAGCTGCTGCGGGCCGTGCTCGACGGGTTCCTGGGACAACACCCGTCGCTGGCGGCCGAGCTCCGGGACGCAATCGCCGGGGGCGACCGGCCGGTGGCGGGCCGCGTGGCACACACCATCGGCGGGTCGCTGCGGATGTTCGGGGACGCTCGCGTCGTCGCCCTCGCCGAGACGCTCGAGGACCGCTGCCGCGGCGAGCGACCGGAGGGCGTGACAGCCGCCTGGCGGGACCTTGCGCCGGAGCTCGAGGCCGCGGTGGCGGAGATCCGTACCTGGGTCGGGGAGAACCGATGACCCGGGGCGCGGGCTCCGCGTGCATCCTCGTCGTGGACGACTCCGCCGCGGACCGCGAGCTCGCGGGACGCCTGCTCGCCAAGGCCTCGCTCGACGTGCTGCACGCCCGGGACGGTCAGGAAGGCCTGGCCCGCCTGGCCGCGCACGACGTCGACCTCGTGCTGACCGATCTCGTCATGCCGACGCTCGACGGTCTGGCCTTCGTGGAGCGCGCGAAGTCCGAGCACCCGCTCGTTCCGGTGGTTCTCATGACGGCCCGCGGCAGCGAGGAGATCGCCGTCCAGGCGCTCGAGGCGGGGGCCGCCAGCTACGTCCCCAAGAAGTCGCTCGCCCGCGACCTCGTCGAGGTGGTCGAGCGCATGCTCGCCGCCTCGCACGAGCAGCGCAGCTACGCGCGACTCCTCGGGCGGCTGCGGGCTGCGTCGTTCGTGCTGGAGAACGATCCCGAGCTGATCTCGTCTCTCGTCAGCTACCTGACGCAGGTTCTGCGCGACTCGGCCATGTTCGACGAGTCGGACTGCCATCGCATCTCGACGGCTCTCGACGAGGCGCTGACGAACGCCTACTACCACGGCAACCTGGAGGTGCGTTCCGAGATTCGCGAGCACGATACCCGCGCCTACCGCATGCTCGCCGAGCGCCGCCGGCATCTCGCGCCCTATCGGGACCGGCAGATCCTCGTGCGCGCCAGCCTCACGTCCGACGAGGCGTCGTTCGTCATCAAGGACGGAGGACGGGGCTTCGACGTCGCGGCCGTGCGCGACCCGACCCGGCCCGAGAATCTCGAGAGTCCGAGCGGCCGTGGGATCTTCCTGATGCGAACGTTCCTGGACGACGTGCGCTACAACGCGGCGGGCAACCAGGTGACGCTGCTCAAGCGGCGCCGGGCGTGACCGTGCACTCTGTCATCCGGCCTCCGTGGCCCGGATGACGACCACCGTCTTGTCGTCCCCGGGGTCGGGGTTCCCGCGCTCGAACCGCTCGGCGGCATGGCAAATGCGCCGCGCGAGCTCGGCCGCCGGGCAGTGCGGGTGCTCGGCCATCACCGCGCGCACTCCCTCGAGGTCGAAGAACCGCTCGTCCTCGTCCTGGGCCTCGGTAACTCCGTCGCTGTAGACGACGAGCCGTGCGCCCGCGTGCAGGCGAACCGTCCGCTCCTCCCACGCCGCGTCCGTGAAGAGGCGCAACGGCGGTCCGGTCGACACGAGCGTCGATTCGGAGTCGCCCTCCTGGAGCACGGCCCGCGGATGGCCCGCGTTGACGAACGTGAACCGACCGGTCGTCGCTTCGAGCACGCCGTAGAAGAGCGTCACGAAGCGGTCCTGGCTGCGGTCGTGCAGCAGCGCGCGGTTCAGCGTCCGCACCAGCTCGAGCGGCGTGGCGCAACCAGCCGCCTCGGCCCGCAGGACGCCCTGGGTCTCGGCCATGAGGATGGCGCCCGGGATCCCCTTCCCCGAGGCATCGCCCAGCGCCAGCGCGACCCGATCCCCGCCCAGCTCGATGAAGTCGTAGAAGTCGCCGCCCACCTGGCCGCTGGCGTGCAGGTGCGCCCCGATGTCATGGCCGGGAGCCGCCGGCATGCGCGAGGGCAGGAACGACTGTTGCACGAAGGCCGCGATCTTGAGCTCGTGCTGGAGGCGGCGGGTCTGCTCGGCCAGCAGCCGATGCCGTTCGCAGGCGTACCGGATGCTGCGGGCGAGCAGGTCCGGCGTGAGACGGTCCTTGACGAGGTAGTCCTGGGCGCCGCGCTGCACGGCGCGCACGGCGACGTCGTCGTCGTCGAGGCCGCTCAGCACGACGACGGGCGCCATCCGGTTGAGCCGATGAATGTCGTCGAAGGCGGCGCCCGATCGCGCCACGGTGCGGGAGAGGCCGAGCAGCACGACGTCGCACTGCCGGGCGTCGAGCTCCGCCGGCGCGGCGTCGGCCTGGGCGACGTGCACGACCTCGGCGGCCCGGAACCCCGGCGCCGAGGCCTCCTCGAGGAGGGTGGACACCCGCGCCACGTCGTCCCCATCGCTCTCCACGAGCAACACGCGCACGCTTGCTGCGGCCTGACTGGACACGCTCTCCTCAACCCCGCCGGGAGTCGGGCTCCTACGACTCGGACTCCTGCCCGAAGCTCCGGATTGCTTCCGCCTCCGAGCGGAACGTCTCGAAGACCAGCTCGAGCTTCGTCGTCACCATCAGATCCCAGACGCGATCCGTGAGATGCAGGAGCTTGAGTTGCCCGCCGGCGTCCCGGAGGGAGGAGCGTTTCGACAGCAGCTCCCCCAGCGCGGCGCTGTCGATGAACGACACGTTGCGAAGATTGAGGATCACGCGCGTGCGGCCTACGGCGATGAGATCGTCTATCCGCTGAGCGAACGCTTCGCCCGCCTCGCCGGCCAGCTTTCCGTGCAGATCGAGAACGGTCAGCCGATCGAGGTCCCGCTGGCCGATCCGCAGCGCCATCCCTCCGCCTCCTGCCGCATGCTGACCCAACCGAGGCCGAAACGCAACACGGGCGGCGTCGGCGCGCCTTGCCGGACCGGCTGCCAGGGCACGAGTGCGCAAACCCGTCGTCAGGACTCTCGGCCGCCGTGGATGATGCGCCAGAGCCTCTCGGGGCGGAGCAGCATGTCGATGTGGCGCACGCCGAACCCGCTCAGGGCGTCGACCGCCGCCGACACGACGCACGGCGTGGATCCGATCGTGCCGGCCTCCCCGATTCCCTTGGCGCCGAGCGGGTTCAGCGGGGTCGGGGTCACGGTGCCGTGCAGCTCGAAACGCGGGAAGTCGCTCGCGCGGGGCAGGGCGTAGTCCATCAGCGAGCCCGTCAGGGGCTGGCCGTCGCCGCCGTAGACGACCTCCTCGACGAGGGCCTGGCCGATGCCCTGGGCCAGCCCGCCGTGCACCTGCCCCTCGACGATCAGCGGATTGATCAGGTTGCCCGCATCGTCCACCGCCACCATCCGCAGCAGGCGTGGCTCGCCGGTGTCGCGGTCCACCTCCAGCATCACGATGTTGCAGCCGAAGGGGTACGTGTTGTCGGCGGGCTCGAAGAACGCCTCCTCGCTCAGCCCGGGCTCGAGTCCTGCGGGCAGCCGGAGCGGCCGGTAGGCGTAGGCGGCGACCTCGCTGAACGGCTTCGCCGCCGACGGCGCACCCCTGACGCCGATGCGGCCGTTCTCGAACACCAGGTCGGCCTCGTGCGCCTCGAGCAGGAGCGCCGCGAACTTCGCCATCTTGTCCTTCACCTTGCCGCCGGCGAGCACGATGGCCGTCCCGCCCACGGCCTGCGAGCGGCTGCCGCCCGTGCCGAGGCTGCCCTGCTTGACCACCGCGGTGTCGCCGTGGTGGATCCGGACGTGCTCGAGCGGCACGCCGAACTGATCGGCCAGCATCTGCGCGAAGGTGGTCTCGTTGCCCTGGCCGTGCGGCGAGGCGCCGGTAGTCGCGCTGATCCGCCCGTCGCGCTCCACGGTGACCTGCGAGTGCTCCCAGCCGCCCATGGGCAGGGAAGCCGACGGGCCCACGCCGCAGACCTCGACGTACATGGAGAGTCCCAGCCCGACCAGCCGACCGTCGGCGCGGGCGGCGTCCCGCTCGCCCTTGAGCTGCTCCCAGCCCGCCTTCTCCAGCGCGTGGTCGAGCGCCTTGCCGTAGTCGCCCGAGTCGTACACGGCCCCCGTCTCGGTGGTGTACGGGAACTGGTCGGGCCGGATGAAGTTCCTGCGGCGCAACTCGGCCGGGTCCATCCCCAGCTCGCGGGCCAGCATGTCCATGGCCCGCTCCAGGAAGTAGATCCCTTCCGGCCGTCCCGCGCCGCGGTAGGCGTCGGTCGGGGTCTTGTTGGTGAACACCTCCGTGAGCGTTGCGCGGATCGCCGGGATGGCGTAGTTGCCGCTCGCCATCATCATCGTGGAGGTCGGAATGGCGGCGGTGAACAGGTGATTGTAGGCGCCGACGTCGGCAATGATGCGAAGCCTGACGCCCAGCACCGTGCCGTCGCGCCGCGCCGCCACCTCGACGTAGCCGATGAGGTCCCGGCCGTGGGCCGTCGCGAGGAACGCCTCCGAGCGCTCCTCCACCCACTTGACCGGCACGCCGAGCCGCCGGGAGACGGCGGCCGTCACGTAGTCTTCCGCCGAACCGCCCGCCTTGCACCCGAAGCCGCCGCCGACCTCCGGCGCGATGGCGCGCACCTGGTCCTCGCCCATGCCGTTCATCGAGGCGAGGAACGTCCGCAGCAGGTGAGGGGACTGGGTCGACGACCAGACCGTGAGCGTGTCCTTGCCCGGCTCGTAGTGGGCCAGGGTGCCGCGCGGCTCGAGCGGCGTCGGCGCGAGCCGCTGGTTGACCATGCGCTGCGAGATCACGACCTCCGCGTCTGCGAAGGCCCGGTCGATGGCCGTGTCGTCGATCTGGCCGTCCGCCCCGACGCCGGTGCCCATCGGCAGCGACGCGAGCATCAGGTTGTTGGGGAAGCCGGCGTGGAGGAGAGCCGGCTCGCCGGTCATGGCCTGCTCGGGATCGACCACGACCGGCAGCGGTTCGTAGGCGACCGCGACGGCATCGACCGCATCCCGCGCGACGTAGCGATCGCGGGCCGCCACGACCGCCACCGGCTCGCCGACGAAGCGGACGACGCCGGTCGCCACCGCGCGGCGCTCGGGCGCCGGGAACGGCAGGAGGGTCGGCAACGGCCCGACCATCTCCGCCATCTGCGCCCCGGTGTACACCGCCTCGACGCCGTCGATCGCCTCCGCGGCGCTCGTATCGACGGATACGATGCGTCCGTGCGCGACATCGCTGCGCTTGAACGCGAGATGCAGCATGCCCGCCAGCTTGACGTCGTCGACGTAGGTCCCGCGGCCCTGGATCAGCCGCGGGTCCTCGCGCCGCTTCACGCGCTGGCCGACGAGCTTGGGCAGGACGGGCGAGATGCTCATGGGAAACCGACCTGGAGGGGGGAAACGCTCGAGCCGCGCCGACGGCGCAGGCTCACGTCGCGGCGGCTCGACTGCGCTGCAGCGCCCGGTCGCACGCCCGCTGGAAGCGGGCGCCGAACTGCCGCCCCGCATCTCCCGGCACGGGGCCGAGCCGGCGGCGCTCGATCTGCAACCGCTTGATCTCCTCGATGGCGGCCCGGCGCCGCGCGCCCTCGTCCACCCGGACACCCATCGTGTTGTTGGCGAGCTGCTCGCGCCAGCGCCGGGCGAGCATCTCCGCCGGGGATGCCTTGGCAACGGTCTCCGGGGCCTCCGGAACGAGGGCCTCGGCTCGCTCGCACAGCCGCTCCAACTGCTTCAACTGCCGCGCCGGATCCAGGTCCGTATCGCGGAACGCTTCGGGCCGGGCCTCGACCAGCCTGGCCACCGCACGGCCGAAACGCACCGACAGCCGGCGCCGATCCTCCGGCGGCACGTCCGGCGCCTGCCGCCAGCGGGCCTGGATTCCCCGGACCGCTTCGAGCAACGCCGCCGGCTCCAGCGGTGGTGCGGCGGCTGGCTGTGGCGCGGCCGGCGCCGGCTCCTCTCGGGGCGGGCCGGCTCCGGCCTCCGCCACCGGCTCCGACGGTGGCGCGGCGGCTGGCTGTGGCGCGGCCGGCGCCGGCTCGTCCGGGGGCGGGTCTGCTGCGGCCTCCGCCGCCGGCTTCCCGGTCGTTGCCGCCGCGGTATCCGCCTTCTCCGTGGCTTCGCCCGCGGCCGGAGCTGTCACCCCAGGCTCCTCGACCCCCGGCTTAGCGTCCGCGGCGGACGCAGCCGAGGCCATCTCCTCCATCGCCGCGGCCGGCTCCGCTTCGCGCTCCTGCTCCGCCGGCCCAGCTTCCGCGGTGGTCACAGCCGAGGCCGTCTCCTCCACCGCGCCGGCCGGCTCCGCTTCGCGCTCCTCCGCCGGCTCCGCTTCCGCGCCAGGCTCCGCCGAAGCCGCCTCTTCGCCCGCGTCCGGCGCACCCGCCCGGACCTCCGCGGGCGGTGCGGGTGCGGCCGTCACCGGTGGGGGTGGCAGCAGCGCCTCCAGCTCGGCGCAGAGCGCCTCGCGCTCGGCGATGCGCGCCCCCGCCGCCGCGCGCTCCCCCTCGCGGGAGCGGTCGATGACCGCTTCGCACGCATCCCGGAACCGTTGCCACAGCGCTTCCGACTTCGATCGGCGCACGGCTCCGATCGTGCGCCATTCACGCTGCGTCCGCTTGACCTCCTCGACCGCCGCACCCAGGTCGGCAGCATCCGCAAGCGCCTCGACGCGCGCGCAGAGAGCCTCCTTCTGCTCGAGGTTCTTCCCCCAGACCTTCTTGCGCTCGGCCAGGTCGGCCTTGCGGCGCGTGAAGAACAGGCTGCAAGCCCCGTGGAAGCGCTTCCAGAGCGCGCGCTGCTCTCGCCGCGGCACCGGCCCGAGCGCCTTCCACTCGGCCTGCAGGGTGGTCAGGCGCTGCGCCGTCTTGATCCAGTCGGTCGACTCGCTGAGTCGCTCGGCCTCCTCCGCGAGTGCTGCGAGGGCGTCCAGGCTGCGCGCGCGGGCCGTGCGCTGCGACTCGAAGTACGCCTCGCAGCGCGGGTAGACGACATCGTGCGCGGCCTTGAAACGACGCCAGAGATCCTCTCCGCGGTCCTTCGGGACATCCGCGGCCTGACGCCAGCGGTCGATCAGGTCGCGGAACTTGCGCGCGAGGGCCGCCTCGTCCACCTCGGCCGGACTCTCGCCGCCGTCCGGCGGGGCCTCGACCGTCGCGCCCAGCGCCTCCATCTCCCGGCAGAGCTCCTCCTGGACGCCGAGGTTGGCCCACCGCTGCCAGTCGGCGAAGTCCCGGAGTTCCCGTACCCGGCCGAGCAAGGCCGTCTGCGCGTTGCGCAGGCGCCGTCCGAGCGCCGCGCGCTCCGCACCGGCGAGCAGCGGGCCCGCCTCTTCGAGCGCCTGCCGCGTACGGCGGAGGTGGCGTTCCGCGTCCGCCAACTGGAGCTTGTCGCTGGCCGCCTCCGCTTCCACCGTGGCCGCCAGCCGCTCCAGGCGCGCGAGCCGGTCCCGCAGCCGGCGCTCGTCCTCGGCCTGCGCCCGGGTCTCCACGGCGCGCTTCTTCTCCTCCGCCGCCGAGCGCCGGCCCGTGGCGGCTGCGACGGCCGCGCCGACCTCCGCGTCGTCTGCCGCACCGCTGTCGCCCAGCCGCGCGACCTCCGCCCGCCAGCGCTCGTCCACGGACGGCCAACGGGCGCGGATGGCAGCCGCGTCGGCGGCGGATGCCAACGCCTCGAGCTCGCCCGTCAACGCCTCCAGGCGCTCGAGATGCTCGAGCCGAGCCGCCCACTCGCGGTACCGGCGCTCGCACGCGGTCGCCGCCGCCTCGAACCGCTGCGCCAGGGCTGCCACCTCGGCAGTCCGTTCGGCGTCGTCATCCGCCCCTGCGGCCGGCGGCACCAGCGCGCTCCACTCCTCCCGCGCCTCCCGCAGCTTGTCGAGGGCAAGCGGACCGCGGCTCCCCTCCACGCGTTCGCACAACTCCAGGTACGGGGCGACGGCCGCAACGCGGCGCGCGGCGGCCTCCCGCGCGTCGCTCGCCATGCGGTCGAGTTCCAGCAGGCGGTCCTCCGCCGCGCGGCGCGCGGCGGCGAAGCGGGCTGCCACCTCCGCATCGCCCAGGGTGTCGAGCGAGGCCCAGCGCTGGACGAGCGTCTCGATCTCCCGCCGACCGGCGTCCAGATCCGTCGCCCCGGCCAGGGCCTCGGCCGCTTCGCAGAGCGCGACGGCGCTGGCCGTATCGAGCATCGGCGCCTCTTCCGGTGCGGCGCCCTCCCGTTCCGCGAGCTCCGACCGAGCCCGTCGAGCCACCACCTTGTGATTCGCCCGCCGGGCGATGTCGGCAAGCGCTTCCGGAAGCAGCCCGCCCTCCGCCGCGGAAAGTCGATCGAAGGCGGCGAGGGCGATCGTCTTGCTCTCCGCCTTGACCACGACGCTGAGCAGCTCGTCCCGACCGTCGAGCCGCTCCAGGGCCTGCCGAGCCACCTCGGGATGCTTCGCCCGCCGAGCCACGCCTCCGAGCAGCTTCGCATCCGTCAGTCGGGCCACCGCGCGCTCGCTGACCGGCTCGCTCACCGCCAGGCGGGCAACGGCCGCGACGTCACGATCCTCCGGCAAGACGGCGAGCACGGCGTCCGCCCCGGATGCATCGGCCGCACCGATCAGCAGGTCGCGCGCCGTGGTCACCGCCGCCGCCCGCACGCCCGGGTCGGCCTCCTCGCCGCTTCCCAGAAGCTCGGCGATCAGCGTCGCGTCCGTCAGGCGTTCGATCGCGGCGCGCCGCACCCCGGGAGCATCGTCGTGGCGGGCGATCTCGAGCAGCAGATCCTGCTCGGCGTTCGACAACGCGCGCACGGCGCTCGCGCGCACGGAGGGATCGTCACTCCGCCACTCGGGCTGGGAACGGAATCTGTCGAGGAGCCTCATACGCTGCCGCCCTGACCTCCCTGGACAGGGCGTTTCGTATTATGCATACTCGGGACCGGTTTGGGAGATTCGTTCGACTCCGCGGAAGGCGTTGGTTCTGTGAGGTCGCCGGCCCGCAGACGCGTTCCCCGGGCCGCCCAGGGATTCCAGATCTTGGATCTTCGATTCTGCATATTGGATGCCAGACCCGTCGTCGCGGCCGGCACGGGCCGCAGGGGGCCAGAGACATGGCGCTGCGCAAGCTCGTACTCACGGGGATCGTCGCCGCGATGACGATGGGATCCGCCGGGCCGGCGGACGCACAGGACCATCCGGTGGTCGTGTTGGAGACCAGCCTCGGCAGCATGACGATCGAGCTCTTTCGCGACCAGGCCCCCATCACCGTCGACAACTTCCTGGGGTACGTGGAGGACGGGTTCTTCGAGGGCACGATCTTCCACCGCGTGATCCCGAACTTCATGATCCAGGGCGGGGGGCTGACCCCCACCCTGGTCGAGAAGGCAACCAGGCCGGCGATCCGGAACGAAGCGGCCAACGGGCTGACCAACGACCGCGGCACGCTCGCAATGGCGCGCACCCCGGTCGTCGACAGCGCGACCGCACAGTTCTTCATCAATCTCGTCGACAACCCCTTCCTCAATCACCGCGGCACCGACCCGCAGAGTTACGGGTACGCCGTCTTCGGGCGCGTCACCGAGGGGCTCGACGTGCTCGACGGCATCGGCGGCGTGCGCACCCAGCGGCAGGGACCGCACCAGGACGTGCCGGTGGACCCGGTCGTCATCACCTCCGTGACTCTGCAGGTAGGGACCCCATGAGAACGACGCGACGCGCGCTGGCCGCGGTTGCCGGGGCCGCGCTCCTCCTCGCCGCCGCACCTCCGCCGGCCGCGGCGCAGGAGCCGCCGCCGAATCCGGAGGTCGTCATCGAGACCTCGATGGGCGACATCACCGTCGAGCTCTTCCGTTCCGAAGCCCGGGTAACGGTCGTCAACTTCCTCACCTACGTCCTCGCGGGCTACTACGACGGCACGATCATCCACCGCGTCCTCCGCAACCAGATCATCCAGGGGGGCGGACTGAACCAGGACCACACCCCGCGCCTGGAAGGCCTGCGGGGAGGCATCCTCAACGAGGCCACGAATCGCCTGCGCAACGAGCGCGGGACGATCGCCATGGCCCGGCTCGACACCCCCAACTCCGCCCGCGCGCAGTTCTTCATCAACGTGCGCAACAACCCGTCGTTCAACCACCGCGACCGGTCGCGCAACGGCTTCGGCTATGCGGTCTTCGGCCGGGTCGTCGACGGGATGGATGTCGTCGACGAGATCGCGGGCGTCCGCGTCCAGCGCGTCAACGGCATGCGGAACGTGCCGCGCGAGAACATCGTCATCCATACGATTCGCCGCCTCGAGCCGTAGCGGGCGCCAGGGAGCCGTGGCCCTTTCCCCGGGGCGCTCTGCGCGCGCTCGGATCGCCCGCTCCGCTCCACCCCGACGGACCTGCCGACCGCCGATTCGCCGGCGGGGGCGCCACTAGCCGGAATGCCGACCGCACCCCGAGCGCCGGCCGGCACCGGCATCGAGGAACGGGTGCTCGCGGTCGTCGCCGAGCTGGTCGGCGAGTTGCGCGGCGAGCGCGCGCCGGCCATCGCCCCCGGCGACTCGCTGGAAGCCGATCTGGGCATCGGCAGCCTGGAACGGGTCGAGTTGCTCGTGCGGCTCGAACGCGCGTTCGGCGTGCCGTTGGGCGAAGGCGTCCTGGCGGCAGCCGAGACGCCGTCCGACCTCGCCGCCGGAGTTGCCGCGGCCGAAGCGCCGGCCGCCGCCCCGCGCCCGCCCGGATCCGATCGGTACGCCCCGCCCCGCGCCGGCGCCGGCTCTCCGGCCGGCGCCCGGAGTGTCGTCGACGCGCTCGCCTGGCACGTCGAGCACGCCGCGGACCGGACGCACATCCATCTGCGCGAGGAAGACGGTCGCGAGACGCCGCTCAGCTACGCCTGGCTGTGGGATGAGGCGTCGAAGGTGGCGTCCGGCATCACCGCGCGGGGCCTCCGCCGCGGCGAGGCCGTCGCCATCATGCTGCGAACCGAGCAGCGCTTCTTCCCGACCTTCATCGGCACGCTGATGGCGGGGTGCGTGCCGGTGCCGCTGTATCCCCCGTTCCGCGCCGACCGGATCGCCGAGTACGCGCGGCGCCAGACCGCCATCCTTCGCAACGCCGGCGCCCGCCTGCTCGTCACGTTCCGGGAGGTGGAGCGGCTGGCGGGCTTGTTGACCCGGCAGGTGGCATCCCTGGAATCGGTGGCCGGAGCCGACGTGCTGCCCGGCGAGCCGGGGCAGCCGCGAACGGCGACCCACGACGACCCGGCCCTCATCCAGTACACGTCGGGCAGCACGGGTCATCCGAAGGGCGTCCTCCTGTCGCACGGAAACCTCCTCGCCAACATCCGCGCCATCGAGCGTCGGCTCGAGGTCGGCCCCACGGATGTCGCGGTGAGCTGGCTCCCCCTCTACCACGACATGGGGCTGATCGGCGCCTGGCTCGGGGCGCTGTACTTCGGCGTCCCCCTGGCCCTCATGTCGCCCCTTGCCTTCCTGGCGCGTCCCGTTCGCTGGCTGCAGGCGCTCGACGCCCATCGAGGGACGCTCTCCCCGGCCCCGAACTTCGCCTTCGATCTCTGCACGACCCGGATCCCCGACCGCGACCTCGAAGGGCTCGACCTCAGCTCGGTGCGGGTGCTGCTGAACGGCTCCGAGGCCGTGCTGCCCGAGACGATCCGACGCTTCGTCGAGCGCTTCGAGCCGTACGGACTCGACCCGACGGCCGTGCTTCCCGTGTACGGGCTCGCCGAGTGCACGGTCGGGTTGTCCACGCCGCCGCTCGGCCGGCCGCAGCGCATCGATTGGGTGGACCGGGCGAAGTTCCAGTCTTCGGGGCTCGCCGCGCCGGTGCCCGCGGGCGATCCGCAGGCCCTGGGCTTCGTCTCCTGCGGCCGGGCGCTCCCCGGTCACGAGCTCGGGGTGGTCGACGCCGACGGCGCACCGGCGCCCGAACGCCGCGAAGGTCCGGTCCGCTTCCGCGGCCCCTCGGCCACCCGCGGCTACTACCGGAACCCCGACGCGACGCGCGCGATCGCCGGCGACGACGGCTGGCTCGACACCGGCGACCTCGGCTACGTCGCCGGCGGCGAGCTCTTCCTCACGGGCCGGTCGAAAGACCTCATCATCAAGGGCGGCAGCAATCTCTATCCCCATGAAGCCGAAGCCGAGGCCGGCGCCGTTCCCGGCGTCCGCGCGGGGTGCGTCGCGGCGTTCGGCGCCACGGATCCCGAGCTCGGCACGGAGCGTTTCGTGATCGTGGCCGAAACGCGGGAGACCGGGCGGGACGAGCTGGCCGTGCTGCGGCGCGCCGTGACGCGCAGGGTGAGCGACGCGGTAGGCGTCCCTCCCGACCGCGTCGTCCTCGCGCCGCCGGGCTCCGTCTCGAAGACGTCGAGCGGCAAGATCCAACGGGCGGCGACCCGCGACGCCTGGCTGCAGGGCCGGATCGGCCAGCGGCGAGCCGGGGCGGCGGCCCAGTGGCTGCGCCTTGGCGCGGATGCGGCCGGCACCCTGCTCCGAGAATGGTGCGCGCGCGCCGGCCGCGTTGCGTTCACCGCCTGGGTCGTGGCGCTCGTCGCGGCCACGGCGCCGGTCGCCTGGGCGCTCGTGCGGATCGGGCCCGGCGGCCGGCGGGTCGATCGGATCGTCGGCCGCTGGACCCGGCTCCTCATGACGCTCGCCGGTTGCGGGGTCGAGGTGGCGGGTCACGAGCCGACGGCAGCGGGGGAACCGGTGGTGTTCGTCGCCAACCACGCCAGCTACCTCGACTCGCCGCTGATGATGGGCGTGCTGCCGGGCGGGGCCCGCTTCGCGGTCAAGGCGCGGTTGACCGGCTACCCGATCCTGGGGATGGTCATCCGGCGCGGTGGGCACATCCCGCTCCACAAGGATGACCAGTCGCAGCGGATCGAGGGCGCCGGCGATCTTCGGGAGCCCCTGTTGCAGGGGGAGCGGGTGTTCGTGTTCCCGGAAGGGACCTTCGACGAGGTGCCGCGCCTGCTGCCGTTCCGCCTCGGCGCCTTTCGGGCCGCCGTCGATGCCGGCTGCCCGGTGGTGCCCGTGGCCATCCGTGGCGCCCGCCGCGTCTTCCCGGCCGAGACGTGGCTGCTGCGGCCCGGACGCGTCGCGGTCACCTTCGGTCCGCCGCTCCGGCCCTCCGGAACGGACTGGTCGGAGATCGTCCGCCTCCGTGACGAAGCGCGCGCGTTCATCGCGGAGCACTGCGGCGAGTCGTAGAGCGCCCTTGCGGGCGCTTCGGCCGCTTCACCCCGCTCCCGGACGCAGCACGGCACGCCCGAGCACGCCGCCGGCGCGGAGGTCGTCGAGCGCCGTCTGCGCCTCGGCCAGGGGACGCTCGTCGATCGGCAGCGAGGGGACTCCGCGCGCACGGACCAGCGCCATCAGCTCCGTCATCTCCGCGAGGCTGCCGACGTACGATCCCCGAACGGTGAGCTGCTTGAGGGGCAGGAGCGGCAACGAGAGCCGGAGAGCGCCCCCGAAGAGCCCGACCACGACCAGCGTACCCCCCGGAGCGAGGGCGCCGAGCGCCAACGCAGCCGACTGCGGCGACCCGACGAAGTCGATGGCGGCCGAGGCGCCGCCTCCGGTCCGGCGGCGCACCTGCTTCGCCGCGTCCGCTGCCCCCGCGTCCACGGTCCAGGCCGCCCCGCTCCCTCGTGCGGCCTCGAGCCTGGCGGCATCGACGTCGGCCGCCAGGATGTCGGCCGTGACCACGGACGGCGCCAGGCACAACGCCGCCATGCCGACTCCCCCCAGGCCGACGACGAGCAGATGCCGCACCGGGTCGGGCTGCGCCGCCACCTTTCGGAGGGCGCCGTAGGCCGTCAGCCCGGAACAGGCGCAGGTGGCGGCGCGGGTGACGGCAACCGTGCCGGCATCGAAGAGATACCGCGCGTGCGGCACGAGCACATGGTCGGCGAACCCTCCGGCCCGCGTGATGCCGAGCGCGCGCGGCGCCGCGCAGAGGTGCTCGTCGCCGCGGTCGCATGTCGCGCACCCTCCGCATCCGATCCACGGGTACACGACGCGGCGCTCGCCGACCGCCACTCCGGCGGCCCCGGGGCCGCGGGCGACGACGACGCCGGCGATCTCGTGGCCGAGAGTGAACGGCAGGTCGCGGCCCCCGGTCAGATCGAGGCGGCGCCCGTCTCCGAGGTCGAAGTAGCCGTCGGCGAGGTGCAGGTCGCTGTGGCAGACCCCGCACGCCTCGACCGCCAGCAGCACCTCGTCGCCGGCGGGCTCCGGGCGCGGGTCGTCCCTGCGTTCCAGCGGCGCCCGATAGCCGGTCAGTTGGTAGCTGCGCATGGAGTTGCCCGGCGCGCTCCCGCTCATCGTTGCCTCCCCGGTCGCTGGTGCGGCTGCCGCCGCCTGACGGCCGTGCCGTGGAGAAAGAAGGTCGCTGTGCCGCGCACCGCCGCCCGCCACCCGAGCGACCTCAGGTGCGCCTCCAGGTCGTCGGGTCGATGGTAGATCTTGACGATCTCGAACTCGCGGCCGTCGGCGAGCCGGCGCCGGCTGCGGGCCGACCGGGCCCTCGGCAGCGCGTCCCGCCACCCGTCCGGCGGCAGCCGATTGTCCGCGAAGAAGACGCGCCCCCCCGGCGCGAGGCAACTGGCCACCAGGCTCCAGAACGGGATGAAGGACCCGGCCGGGACGTGGGACAGCCAGAAGCCGAAGAAGACGAAGTCGTAGCGCGCGGTCGGCCGCCAGTGGAAGAGATCGGCGCGGACGTAGCGGATACGCGAGCCGCGCATCCGCTGCCGGTTGAGCGCCAGCACCTCGGGCGAGGCGTCGACGCACGTCAGAGCCGCGGCGTGCGGCGCCAGGCGCTCGGTCCACAGCCCCGTGCCGCAGGCCAGCTCCAGGACGTTCCCCCCGGGCCGCGCTCGGTCGAGGGCGCCGGCCAGCTCGTCGAGCTCCGCCCGCCACCGCCCGTTCCACTCCGCACCGTTGTCGAAGGCGCCGCGGCGGTAGAACCAGTCGTCGTATTCCGGCGCCCGGGCCCGGTAGTACGCGACCTGCTCCGCCAGGATGCGCCGTTCGTCGGCTTCGGCGTCCCGGCCGCTCACTCGCGCGATGCCTCGGCCGCCAGCGCCCGCAGCGCGTCGCCGGTCAACCGGTAGACCGTCCAGTCGTCCATCGGAGCGGCACCGACGCGGCGGTACGCCGCAATCGCCGGCGCGTTCCAGTTCAACACCGACCACTCGAAGCGCCCGCAGCGGCGCTCCACGGCCAGGGCCGCGAGATGGGCGAGCAGTCGCCGGCCGATTCCGCGGCCGCGAGACGCCGGGCGCACGTACAGATCCTCGAGGTAGAGGCCCCGGCGACCCACGAACGTCGAGAAGGTATGGAAGAAGAGCGCGAAGCCGACCGCTTCACCGCCGGCGCGCGCGATCACCGCCTCCGCGGAGGGTCGCTCCCCGAAGAGCGCACGCTCGACGTCGGCCGCGGTCGCCTCCAACTGATCCGCCATCCGCTCGTACTCGGCGAGCTCGCGAATGAGCTCGAGGATCAGCGGCACGTCGCCGACGGTAGCCGGGACGATGTTCACCCGTGCCTCGGAATCGCCCACCTGCCCTGTCCCTGGCCCGCCGTTCGTCGCGTCGGCGCTCTGTGGCGCAAGCTCCTAGACGTCGACCGGCACGCCGCTCAGCGCCTGCTCGAGGTCGGCGACGAGATCGTCCGCATCTTCGATGCCGATCGACAGTCGCACCAGATCGTCGGGTACTGGCGAGCCCGGCCCCTCGACCGGACCGCGGTGCTCCACGAGGCTCTCCACGCCCCCGAGCGACGTCGCGTTGTGAAACAGGCGCAACCCCTCCACCATCCGGCGTGCCGCCGTCGGGCCGCCTGCCATCCGGAGGGAGACGACCGGCCCGAACCCGCCGTCCATCTGCCGCGCGGCGATCGCGTGCCCGGGATGCGCGGGCAACCCCGGGTAGAGGACGTCCGACAGCGCGGGATGCCCCTCGAGCGCTTCCGCGATGCGCTGGGCCCCGGCGGCGGACGCGGCGACCCGCAGGCAGACCGTGCGCATGCCGCGCAACAGCAGCCAGCTCTCGAAGGGTCCCAGAACGGCCCCCCGGAACGCGCGCTCCCGGCGGCACCGGGACCAGAGCTCGTCCTCCTCCGCGGTGACCAGCGCGCCGGCCAGGACGTCCGAGTGGCCGTTGAGCTGCTTGGTCGCCGAGTGCATCACGAGATCCGCCCCGTGCTGCAAGGGCCGCGAGAGCACCGGCGTGGCCACCGTGTTGTCCGCCACCAGGCGGGCGCCGGCCGCATGGGCCAGCACGGCGGCGGATGGGAGATCGGTCACCGTTCCGCCCGGATTCGCCGGCGTCTCGACCCACACGATCCGCGTGACCCCGGGCCGGAGCGCACTGCGCAGCGCGTCCGGATCGCCGTTGGGCACCAGGTCGAGCGCGATCCTCCCGCGCCGGGCCAGATCCTGCAGCCAGCGGCGCAGCATCCAGTACATCTCGCGTGGCGCGACGACGTGATCGCCGACCTCGAGCGTGTCGAAGACGGTGGTCGCCGCCGCCATCCCGGAGCTGAACAGCATCGCCGCGCGACCGCCCTCCAGGGCGGCCAGCAGCGCCTCCGCGGGCTCGTAGGTCGGATTCTGGTCGCGGGTGTAGATCGGCCGGCCGGGAGCCCGGACGTACTGCACCGACGGCTGCACCGGGGGCACCAGGCCGCCGGTGGACGAATCGATCCAGCCGAGAGCCTGCGCGGCGAGCGTCGTCATCCGGCCGGCGGGCGGGGACGGCGAACGCGTGGGCATGCTCCTATGCCCGCGCCGGGCCGGTACCGATGTCGATCTTGATGTCCTGCCACTTGCCCTGGCGGAAGCGGGCGACGCTCAGGCCGGCCCGCGTCACGTGGCCGAGGACGATCGCCAGCCAGATGTCGGCCGGCTCCAGGCCGCGCGTCACCTGCAGCCAGGTGCACAGCCCGATCGGGATCATTACCTGCGACACGATCGAGATGTACAGGGGGCTGCGCGTGTCTCCCGTTCCCTGCAGGCCGCCCGTGTAGGTCAGCGCCACGGTCACGAACAGCCCGGATACCGCGAGGTAGGCGAGCAATTGCCGGCCGATCTCGAACTGCACGCCCTCGTCCATGCCGAATACGCCGAGCAGCGCGCGGGGCACCGTCAGGAAGGCGAGGCCGACGATGCAGGCCACGCCGACGCCGATGGATGCGGCCACCAGCGCCGCGCGCTTGCTCCGCTCGGGCTGGCCGGCCCCGAGGTTCTGCCCCGCCACCGCGGCCGTCGCCCCCATCAGCCCGACGGAGGTCCACGTGATCAACGCGAACAGCTCGGTGTAGCCGACCGCGTACGCAGCCTGGGCCTCCGCGCTGAACTGCAGCGAGCCGATGAACCGCAGGAGCAGCACGCCCGCGACGTTCATCACGATGCCCTGGAAGCCGGTCGGCAGCCCGAAGCGGAACAGCTCGCGAATCACCTCCCAGTCCGGAGCGAGCGACATCCCGCGCGTGAAGTGGATGACGAGCCGGCCGGAGAAGAGCAGCCAGAGAAACGCGGCGCCGGTGACCCCGCTCGCGATCGCCGTGCCCATCGCGGCCCCCAGCGTGCCGAACGCCGGTATCGGTCCCAGGCCGCGGATGAGAACGACGTTGAGCACGATGTTCAACACCGTCATGAGGATTCCGAGCCGCATCGGGGTCCGCGCATCGCCCGCCGCCCGCAGGGCGCCGCTCATCATGAAGAAGATGAGCATGCCGATGCTGAAGACGAAGCTGACCCGCAGGTACGGCAGCGCCTCGACCTGCACCTCGGGCGCGGCGTTGATCATGTCGAGCAGCGCCGGCGCCAGCACGTAGCCGAGCGGGGCCAGCACGCCGAGGGCCAGGAAGACGGCGGTCAGGAACGCCTGGAAGACGGTGTGGTTGACCTCCTCGGGCTTGTCGGCGCCGGCGAAACGCGCCACGAGCACCCCCATCCCGCTGAACACCGACGCGACGAAGACGATGACCAGGATGAAGATCTGCAGGCTGACCCCGATGGCGGCATTGCCGGTGTGCCCGACGTAGTTGCCGACCATCGCCTGGTCGATGATGCCCTGCAGGCCGCCGATGACGTTCTGCAGCATCGTCGGCCACGCGAGCCTCCAGACCGCGCGACTGAGCGGTCCGTCGACAATGGTGCGGTCGAAGGTCCTGGCCGGCCGTTTGTCGTCGGTCATGCGCGCACGCGGAAGGGCGTCGATGAGGGCTGAAGTAAGCTACTGCGTGGCGCCGGCCTCCCCGACACTCTATCAGATCGAAGCGCGCATCCTGGCGGCGTCGGCATCGGCATCGCCGCCGCGGCACGGCGACGCCCGCCGCCGCCTGGCCCCCGTCCCCAGCCGGGAGCCGATCCCGCTCCCGGCATCCCGCGACGCCCGGCCGGCGGCGGGGCTCGTGCTGCTCTACCCGCGCGACGGCGATCCCCATGTCCTGCTGACGGTGCGGGGCGGTCATCTCGCGCGGCATGCCGGCCAGGTCGCGCTGCCCGGAGGGGCCGTGGAGCCCGGGGAAACCGTGCGCGGCGCCGCCCTGCGCGAAGCGGCGGAGGAGGTCGGCCTGGACCCGACGCACGTGCGCGTGCTCGGCGAGCTTTCGATCCTGCCCATCGCGGCGAGCGGCTTCATGCTCCATCCGGTCGTCGGCGTGACGGAACGCGAGCTCCGGCTCAGGCCCGCCGACGGCGAGGTGAGCCGCGTGCTACACGTGCCGCTAGCCGACCTCCGCGACCCGCGCAACCTGCGCCAGGGCACGTACTGGCGGCCGGGGCGCCCGGTCCGCGCGCCGTACTTCGCGGTGCAGGAGGAACGCGTCTGGGGGGCGACGGCCATGGTGCTGGCCGAGCTCCTCGCAGTGCTCGGGGAGGATCCCGGGAATCCGTGATAGGCTCGGGGCCGGCCGCACGCCTCCTCCTTACTCTTGCGGCGCTCTCCCAGCCGCCGCGCGCACGGCCGCGACCGGAGAGCAACGCATGGCGAAGCAGCGTACCGGCGCCGGGACGCCGTCGTCGAAGCGGCGGCGCGCTCCCCTGCTCGACGCCGTGGAGGCCGCCCCCGGCCCGGGCCCAGGCGACGACGCGCCAGGCGGGAACAGCGAGATCGTGGTCCCGCTGCACGAGGCGGCCCAGGCCCGCTACCTCAACTACGCCCTCTCGGTCATCACGGCACGGGCGCTCCCCGACGTGCGCGACGGCCTGAAGCCGGTGCAGCGCCGCATCCTCTACACGATGTGGCGCCAGCGGCTGACCGCCGACGCCAAGCCCCGCAAGTGCGCCAAGGTCGTCGGCGACGTGATGGGCAACTATCATCCCCACGGCGACACGGCCATCTACGACACCCTGGTCCGCATGGCGCAGCCGTTCTCACTGCGCTACCCGCTCGTCGACGGCGCCGGCAACTTCGGCTCGCTGGACGGCGACGCGGCCGCCGCCATGCGCTACACGGAGTGCCGCCTGGCACCGATCAGCGCCGAGCTGCTCGACGAGATCGATCAGCAGACCGTCCCCTTCCGCGACGCCTACGACGGATCGCGCACCGAGCCGGTGGTGCTTCCGGCGCGCCTGCCGAACCTGCTCGTCAACGGAGCGGCGGGCATCGCGGTCGGCATGGCCACCAACATCCCGCCCCACAACCTGGGGGAGATCGCCGACGCTCTCCTCCTGCTCCTCGACGATCCGAATCTCGACAGCGCACAGCTCGCCCGCCGGGTCCGCGGGCCGGACTTCCCCACCGGCGGCCGGATCACGAACACCCCGGACGAGTTGACTGCCATCTACTGCACCGGGAGCGGCACGATCCGGGTTCGCGCCACCTGGGAATCGGGACCGGTCCGCCGGTCGTCCCGGACGGTGTACGTCACGAGCATGCCCTACACCGTGAACAAGGCGCAGGCCGTGGAGCGCATCGCCGAGCTGGCCGCCTCCCGCGCGCTGCCCGCGCTGCTCGACGTCAAGGACGTATCGACCGGCGACGTTCGCATTGCCCTCGAGCTCCGGGCGGACGCCGACGAGCGGCTCGTCATGGCCTACCTCTTCAAGCACACGCCGCTCCAGACCACGTTCCCGGTCAACATGACCTGTCTCGTCCCGACCGGACGAGCGGGCGTCGGACGGCCGGAACGGCTCGGTCTCCACGAGCTCCTCTCCCACTTCCTGCGCTTCCGGCTCGACGTCGTCACGAGCCGCCTGGAGCACGAACTGGCGGGGCTGCGCGAACGCATCCACATCCTGGAGGGATTCGAGCGGGCGTTCGGCATGCTCGACGCCATCATCGCCCTCATCCGCTCGTCGGACGGCAAGGCCGACGCCGCGGCGAAGATCGTGCAGCTCTTCCCCCTGGACGCCGAGCAGACCGACGCGATCCTGGAGCTGAAGATCTACCGCCTGGCGCGGCTGGAGATTCGCCGCATCCGGGAGGAGCTGACGGCCAAGCGGACGCGCGCGGTCGAGATAGAGGGACTGCTGCGCGACGAGGAACGCCGCTGGGGCATCGTGCGGGACGAGATCGACGAGGTGCGGCGGAACCATGCGGATGCGGAGACGAACCCGCGCCGGACGACGATCGACAGCGAGGTCGACGACGCGACGTTCAGCGCGGACGACTTCATCGTCGACGAGGACGCCATCGTCCTCGTGTCGGCGGACGGCTGGATCAAGCGCCAGAAGGAGGTCCGCGACGTCTCCGCCACCCGGCTGCGCGAGGGCGATGCCCTGCTGGCCGGCGTGGCCGGCAGCACCCGCTCGACGGTCGCCTTCTTCTCCAGCTTCGGCGTCGCCTACACCTGCCGGCTGATCGACGTGCCCGCCACAACCGGCTACGGCGAGCCGATCCAGCGGCTGTTCAAGCTGCGGGACGGCGAGCGAATCGTGGCCGCGATCGGGCTCGACCCGCGCGTGACCCCGTCCATCGAAGCGCCGGCGGAGGACCAGGAGCCGGCGACCCATGCGCTCGCCGTCACGGGCGACGGGAACGGCCTGCGGTTCGGCCTCGAGCCGTTCCTCGAGCCGAGCACCCGGGCCGGGCGCCGATTCGCACGACCGGCGGGCGGCGCGGAGGTCGTCGGCGTGGCGCCGGTCACGGGCCGCGAGACCTTGATCGCCGCGACGCGCCAGGGGCGCGCGATGCTCTGCCCGGTGGGAGAGGTCAACTTTCTCTCCGGAGCAGGCCGCGGAGTGCGGGTCGTCAAGCTCGACGCGGCGGACGACCGCGTCGTCGGGTTCATCGCGTCGCACGGCGATCGCGACCTGCTCTCCGTCGAGACGAGCCGCGGCGCCGTCCAGACCATCAGCACCGCCAAGTACACGGTGACGGGGCGCGGAGGCCGTGGACGGGTGCTGCTGCAGCGCGGTCGCTTCACCGCCGTCGTCCGGCGCCCCGTGATCCTGCCGGCTCTCGAGCCGCGCGACGGGAAGGCATGAGTCCATCGCGCGGGCGCGGCCACCGGACCACCCCATGAGCATCGACCGGATCATCGACGCGGCGATGCGACCGGTGGCCGACGCGGTCGCGGGCGTCGTCTTCGTCACCGTGCCGGTACTTGGCGCGGAGCTGCCGCTCATCGTCGGGTGGCTCGTTGGCGGCGGCGCGTTCTTCACCATCTACCTCCGCTTCATCAACGTGCGCGGGTTCGTCGAGGCGCTCCGAATCCTCTCGGGCCGGCGGGCCGGGCCGGCCGATCCGGGTGAGATCCCGCAGTTCCAGGCGCTGACCACCGCCGTCTCCGGGACGGTCGGCATCGGGAACATCGCCGGCGTGGCGGTCGCCATCTCGGCCGGCGGCCCCGGCGCGACCTTCTGGCTCATCGTGGCCGGCCTGCTCGGGATGTCCACGAAGTTCGCGGAGTGCACGCTCGGCGTGCGGTTCCGCCGGGAGAACCCGGACGGGTCGGTCTCCGGCGGCCCGATGTACTACCTGGAGCGGGGGCTGCGGGCGCGGGGGCGGCCGGGGCTCGGCCGGGCGCTCGGCACCTTCTACGCGGGCGCCATGATGGTGGGCTGCCTCGGCATCGGCAACATGTTCCAGTCCAACCAGGCCGCGGCGCTCTTCATCGACGTCACCGGCGGCGAAACCGGTTTCTTCGGCGACAAGGCGTGGTTGATCGGCCTGCTGCTCGCCGGCCTCGTTGCGCTCGTCATCGTCGGTGGCATCCGTTCGATCGCCCGCACGACGGTCCGGCTGGTCCCCTCCATGGCGCTGCTCTACGTGACCCTGGCGCTGGCCGTCATCGCGCTCAACGCGCGCGAGCTGCCGGACGCCCTCGTCTCCATCTGGCAGGGGGCGTTCGCACCCGAGGGCATCGCCGGCGGCGCGCTCGGCGCGCTGGTGATCGGCTTCCGGCGCGCCGCCTTCTCGAACGAGGCGGGCCTCGGGAGCGCGGCGATCGCGCACGCCACGGCGCGCACCGCGCGGCCCGTCAGCGAAGGCTACGTCGGCCTGATCGAGCCGTTCCTCGACACCGTCGTCATCTGCACGATGACCGCGCTCGTCATCATCACGACGGTGTACGACCCGGCCCTCGCCGGGGCGGGGGTGAACGGCATCGAGCTGACCACGCGCGCGTTCACCTCCACGCTGTCGTGGTCGGCGGCTCCCCTCGGCGTCGCCGCCATGCTGTTCGCCTTCTCCACGATGATCGCCTGGGCCTACTACGGCCTCAAGGCCTTCACCTATCTCGTCGGCGAGGGCCGCGCGCAGGACCTCGGCTTCAAGCTCTTCTTCTGCGTCTTCGTCGTCGTCGGAGCCAGCGTCGACCTCGGCGCGGTGGTCGACCTCTCCGACGCGCTGGTCTTCGTGGTCGCGATACCGAACCTGATAGGGCTGTACCTGATGGCGCCGCTTGTCCGGCAGGAGCTGCGCCGCTACGAGCCGTGACCGCCGGCGGCCATGCTAGACTGAGGTCCCGCCCTCAACGCGTTCTCGCGGGCCCTGTCATCCAATCGGGGCAACCGCGACGATGACGGCCTCGGAGCCCGGCCCAGGCCGCGGAACGAACGGCATGGCGCAGTCCTACACGGCGAAGGACATCACGGTTCTCGAGGGTCTGGAGCCCGTGCGCAAGCGCCCCGGCATGTACATCGGGGGCGTCGGGTCGCCGGGGCTCCATCACCTGGTCTGGGAGATCCTCGACAACGCGGTCGACGAAGCGATGAACGGCCATGCCTCGCACGTGCGGGTCACGCTGCACGGCGACGGCTCGTCGGTGACCGTCAGCGACGACGGGCGGGGCGTGCCGGTCGACCGGCATCCGACGAACGGCGCGAGCGCTCTCGAGGTCATCTTCACGACGCTGCACGCCGGCGGCAAGTTCGAGAACCGGACCTATCGGACGGCCGGCGGCCTGCACGGGGTCGGCGCGAGCGTCGTCAATGCGCTGTCGCAGGAGCTCGTTGCGACGTCCCGGCGGGACGGCTTCCTCTGGCAGCAGACCTTTCGGCGGGGCAAGCCGGCCGCGCCGCTCCGGCGCCTGCGGCCGGCCCGCGGCTCGGGCACCACCATCCGTTTCCACCCCGATCCGCGCATCTTCCCCCGGACCGCGTTCGACGCGGGCCTCGTGCGGGCAAGGCTCGAGATCGCCAGCTACGTTCACGGCGGCGTCGAGTTCGTGTTCGAGGATGAAACCGAGGGGGCACGCGAGGTCTTCCGGCACGTCGAGGGGCTGAGCGACTACCTCGCCCGGATCGTCAGGGAGCGGGAGGCCACGCAGGTTCACGACGCGGTGTTCGCCCTGGTCCGGAAGCATGCGGAATCGGGGTCGCGCTTCGAGGTGGTCCTGCAGTGGACGGAGTCCACCGACGAGCACGTTCGGAGCTACGTCAACGGGATCCCGACCGGCTCGGGAGGCACGCACGAGGCGGGCGTGCGGGCCGGCCTCGGCAAGGCGCTGCGCAACTTCATCGACACGCACGGCCTGACGCCCAAGGGCGTCACCCTGACCGCCGACGACATCCGGGAGGGACTGACCGGCGTCATCAGCATCTTCGTGCCGGAGCCGCAGTTCCAGGGCCAGACCAAGGATCGCCTGAACAACCCGGAGCT
>JAPOVI010000407.1 GCA_026708265.1 Acidobacteriota bacterium | reverse complement strand
ATCCGCTGGGGTTCGTCCTTTACGCCTTGCAGGGTCTCGTCGACGGGCTGGGCAAACAGTGCGACGAGATAGACGCAATCCAGTTGTCCATCGCATGGCAGCACTTCGTGTTCGACCGATTTCGGCAAGAGCGACGGTCGCCGGCGCTCAGCCGGCGTCGCGAAATCGCGCTTGCCCTGACGGAACGGAAGCACGCGGTACCGCGGAGCGAACTGCGACGTCTCGATCCCGCCGTAGCCGAGCTCTATGCCGGCAAGACCGACAAGACGTTGACGCGCGACATCAATTGGCTGATGAAACAGAACCTGATCGAAAGGAAGCGCGGCGGGTACAGGGCACAGGTCGACCGGATGCGGAGTTTCCAGCCACCGCGCGCCAAGCGGAACCAGGCCGATCCTCCTCAGAGACCCCACCAATGAGACTCTGCGGCGAGGACGTGGATCGTCTGCGCAACGAAGCCGACCCGCGCCGGCGGCGCCTGCTCGCGCTCGGGCTGCTCACCGCACGGCTGGCCGAACACGACATCGAACCGGTCCTGGTGGGCGGCGGCGCGCTGGAGTTCTACACCGCGGGCGGGTACGCGACCCACGACATGGACTTGGCGCTGGCGCACGGGCCTGAGGTGGACGCCGCATTCGCCGCGCTGGGATTCCGCAAGGAGGGCCGCTTCTGGTACCACGCCGACCTCGAGCTGCTCTTCGAGGCGCCGGCGCCGGCCGGCCTCCCGGGCGAGGACGCGCCGCGGACCGAGATCTCCGTCGACGGTCTGCGAGTCGTGGTCATCGGAGTGGAAGACCTGCTGCTCGACCGCCTGCGGGCGTGGGTACATTGGAACAGCGACGAGGATGGGCGCTGGACCCGGCGACTCGCCCACCTGTACGCGCACCGCCTGGACTGGCGCTACCTGCGGCAGCGCACGAACGAGATCCCCGAGGAAAGGGAAGCACTGCAACAGGTCGCGCGGGAGGCTCGACGATCATGATCGACTACGACGAGTTCCAGGCCGAGGTACGGCGCCTCAAGCGGGAACGCTGGGCCCGGATCCTCGCCGCCGAACCGCCGGGTCGCCCGTCCGGCCGGAGGCCGCGCGATCCGGAGCAGGAACGGATGCTGCTGCGCATGGACCGCGCCCGGCTCGAACGGGAGAACCCGGACCTGTTGCGACCGAATCCTCGCAGGCGCCAGGATCGGATAAGGTGAGCGGACACGAGAACCCTACGGAAACCTCCCCACGCGAGGAGATCACCGATGAGCAGCCAGACACCGAATGCCCCGACACGCAATCCGTCCCGCAGGCGGTTCATTCAGAGCGCGGGGGTCGCCACCGGCGCGGCGTTCGCGGGCACGGCCGTGCCCGCGGGGACGGCCGTGGCGCAGTCGAGCGGCAGCGACAGCCCCGGTGCACGATTCCGCGGGCTCCTCGGCGGAGAGAACCCACCCTACTGCGTCAATTGCGGCGATGTCGGCACCGCCCGCCTGGCCGAGATGCACGGCTTCCAGATCGTGATGACCGGCGGCAGCGCCCTGTCGTTCAGCAAGTACGGCATCGGCGACTTCGGGATGATCACGATGGACGACCTGGTCGAGTTCTGCAGCCGGACCGCGGACCGGATCGACACGCCGATCATCGCCGACGCCGACGACGGGGGCGGAAACCCGCTGAACGTCTACCGCACGGTGCAGCGGATGGAGAAGGCGGGCGCGGCGTGCGTCATGATCGAGGACCTCTACGGCGCCAAGCACCTCGCCGGCTACGACGAAGGTAAGATCCTGGGCCGCGAGGCGATGGTCGACAAGGTGCGGGCGGCGGTCGACGCCCGGCGCAACGACGACCTGGCGCTGCTGGTCCGCAGCGACGTGGTCGCCGACAGCGGCCCGCTCGAGGACGCCCTCGAGCGGGTGGCCAGCTACGCCGAGGCGGGCGGCGACGTCATCTTCGTGCCGGGCATTCCGCTCGACCAGTGCCGGCGCGCCGTCGAGATGGCCGGCAAGCCGATCCTCACCGGCGCCCCTTCTCTTGCGGCGGCGCGTGACGCCGGGGTCGGAATCCTGTTCGTCGGCGCGATGGGGGCCATTGCAGCGGGCGCCATCGACCGGGCGATGGGCGGGCTCATGCAGGACGGGCAGCTCGGCGACACGGCATCGCTGTCGCTCCCCGGCAACCGGCGGCTGGGGCTGATCGGCAACGAGGCGACGGCGAACCGGGCTCGCGAATTCAACGCGCTGCGCGAGGACGGGCAGTAGGCTCGCTTCATCCCTGTCACTGTGCTTCGAACCGAGAGCGCCTGACCGGCCCGGCGGCTGGTCGGGCACCTCACTCGCGAGGAGATCGTCATGGTTACCGTCCCGGCGCTCTGGCTGCCCATTCTGCTCTCGGGGGTGCTGGTCTTCGTCGTCAGCTCGATCATCCACATGGTGCTGTCGTACCACGCGGGCGACTCCCGCGCCGTCCCCGATGAAGCCAAGGTGATGGACGCGCTCCGGCCGTTCAAGATCCCGGCGGGCGACTACGTCATGCCGCGCCCCGCGAGCACGAAGGAAATGAACGAGCCGGCGTTCATCGACAAGATGAAGGCGGGACCGGTGGCGTTCGTCACGGTGCTCCCCAATGGGCCGATGGCCATCGGCGTCAGCCTCGCCCGCTGGTTCGGCTACAGCCTGCTGGTCGGCGCCATCGCCGGCTACACGGCCGGCATCACGCTCGGCCCGGAGTACGGGCTGGTGTTCCGCGTCGTC
>JAPOVI010000230.1 GCA_026708265.1 Acidobacteriota bacterium | reverse complement strand
TTTACGCCATCACGGGCAGCCTCTTGTCGCTACGCCGGTGAGAATTCCAGGCTAGCTGCCGTGCTCGCCAAGGCGCGGTTCTGGGAGCGCGCGGCCGGTCTCGCCCTCAACGAACGGCAGCGGCGCGTGCTGAATCGTCTCCTGGACGGCTTCGAGGGGACGCTCACGACCTCGAAGTGGGCGAAGCTCGCCAAGTGCTCCTCGGATACGGCGCTGCGAGATATCACCTTCCTGGTGGACCACGGTCTGCTCCGCCGCAATCCGGGCGGCGGACGCAGCACCAGCTACGACCTCGCGGCGCCGGACGCGTAGCTCCCAACGCGACCGCAAGGTCGCGCCAGGGCTCCGGCGCGCCGTCACGCGCGCTCCACCTCCCACGACGCCAGGTTGCGGGTCTCCCGGTCGACCTCGACCGCGACGAGGTGAATCGGCTGGTCCAGGTGGCGGTACTTGTCGGCGTAGCCCCGGCGCTTCAACTGCGCCATCGCCCGGCCACCCGACCGTCCGCTCGCCGGAGGCCCCTCCGCCGCCTCGTCCGGCGCGCTCGCCCGCTCGCCCGCGGCCCCGTCCAGCACCTTGAACTCGAAGAGGTAGACGTTGCCGTTGAAGCGCACCGCCATGTCGAGGCGGCCGTGGCTGCTGCTGTCCTCCACGGTGACGTCCAGGCCGAGCGCGGCGAAGCACGAGTAGAACACGCTGGCATAGTAGCCCTCGTAGCGGGCGATGTCGTTCCTCGTGTGCCACTCGTAGGGGATGCTGGCGAAGAGCGCACGGAACAGCGCTTCCAGTCCTGCGAAGTCGTTGGCCTGCAGGAGGTCGTACAGGCGGGCAGTGTGCTCGGTCAGGCTGGCCGGCCGCCCCGTGAGGCGGCGCAGCAGGCTCTCGTTCAGGCTCTGGCGGACCTCGCGGTTGGGGTAGCCGAGACGGTAGTACATCGTTCCGCCGCGGGGTTCGGCGCCGTGGATGGTGAGGTAGCCGGTCTGGAACAGCAGCGCCTCGGTTGCGATGTCGTCCACGTCGAAGGTCGACAGCAGATCGCTCTGACTGAGGAGGTTGTCGAGCGACGCGGAGCCGATGCGGCGCCGGGCCAGGAGATCGACGAGGAACGACGGCGTGCCGGTCTCGAACCACCACGCGTCGAATTGCCGCCGGTCGAACAGCAGCAGGATGTCGAAGGGGTTGTAGACCCGCTCGTCGCCGAGCCACCCGTAGCCGTTGTACCAGTCGCGCAGCGCGTCCCGATCCAGGCCGGGCAGCTCCGGCGCGAACACCGTGTCGAGGTCCGCCTCCGTGTAGCCGCACACGGCCGAGAAGCGCGGATCGAGGGTGACGTCGTTGAGGTTGTTGAGGCCGGAGAACAGGCTGACCTTGGAGAACTTGCTCACCCCCGTGAGCAGGGTGAACCGGACGTGCGCGTCGCTGGACTTGATGGTCGAGTACAGGCCGTGCAGGTAGTCGCGGTTGGCGCGGGCCGCCGCCGGGGTCTCCAGGGCGTCCAGGATGGGCTTGTCGTACTCGTCCACCAGCACCGCGACGCGCCGGCCGGATCGCTCGTGCAGCGCCTGCAACAGGTGGCGGAAGCGGGCCTCCGCCGAGTCGTAGCGAACCTCGACGCCGGCGGCGGAGGCGATGGTGTCGAGCTGCGCGATCGTGTCGGCCTGCAGGCCGTCCGGACCCTGCGGGCGGCCGCTGCCGAAGTCCAGCCGCACGACCGGATGGCGAACGGACCAGTCCCAGTGGTCGTGAATCGAGAGCCCCTCGAACAGGGGCTCGTTGCCCTCGAACAGCTCCTTCAGCGTGTCGAGGAAGAGGCTCTTCCCGAAGCGCCGCGGGCGGGACAGGAAGTAGTGCTTGCCGTCCTCCACCATGCGCCGCGCCCACGCCGTCTTGTCTACGTAGTAGTAGCCCTCCTCGCGGATCTCGCGGAACGTCTGGATGCCGATGGGAAGCCGGCGGCGCTCGATGTCAGCGCTCCTGCGGCACGAAGATGTCGCGGGCCGGCATCTCGACCGCCGGCAGCGTCGAGGCGTTCATCACCGCGTCGCGGCCGATGATGCCGTTCTCGGCCAGGATCCAGGCGACGAGGCCGTAGACCTCGTCGGGAGCGAGCGAGCCGGGGGAGGCCGAGGGCATCGCGCGCAGGATGTAGTCGTAGAGGGTCGTGGCGTAGGGCCAGTAGTTGCCGACCGAGAAGCGCACGTCGGCGCCGTCGCCGCGCCACGCCTCGTAGCGCGGGCCGAAGGGGGGCGTGCTGGCCGGGTCGTAGCCGACCAGCCGATCGGCGATGCCGCCCTCGCCGTTCGGCCCGTGGCAGGCCGCGCACTGGGCCGCGTAGATCGGAGCGCCGCTCGCGGCCGTCCCCTCGCCCGCCGGGAGCCCGGCGCCGTCCGGCCGCACGTCGAGGTCCCACGCGGCGATCTCCTCCGGTGCCGCGGGGCGACCGAATCCGAACCGTGCCGGTTGCGACTCGGCGCTGCCGGCGGCGGTCTGCGCTGCTGCCGGCCCCGGGAGCAAGCCGCCTGACGCGAGGGCGAGGAGCACCACCGCCCCCAGGATGCGGCGCGCGCCCAGGAGTCTGCGCCGGGGAACGGCGCGGACTCCTGCAGGCCTGCCTGGGCACCAGGCGCAAGCTCCTAGGCGTCCCATGGAGCCTCCACCCGGTATTCGACCTGCCCGCCGGCCCGGACGCGCCAGGCGGTGATCGGGTTGAGGTGGTAGCGCCGCGCCCGCCGCCCGCGCTCGGCCCGCAGTGCCGCTCGCGTCGGCTGGACGTAGCCTGTGTCGTCGACCGCCCGGCTCATGATCTCCGTCTCGGTCCCGTCCCAGCGCCACAGCTGGCGGAAACGGGTGTGCGCCTGCCGCAGCACCGGCTCCTGGAGTCGCGCCGACTCCCACGTCCGGCCGCCGTCCGTGCTGACGTCGACGCGCGCGATCGTTCCCCGTCCCGACCAGGCGATGCCGCGAATCTCGACCCAGCCCGGCTCGACGACGTCGGGGTAGGCGGGCGCGGTGATGATCGAGCGCGCGTCGAAGACGAAGCTGAACTGCCGTGCGGTGCCGTCGGCCAACGGGTCGGTGTACTTCGAGGTCTCCTCACGGGTCATGAAGGGGCCGTCGGCGAGTTCGACCCGGCGGAGCCACTTCACGTTCGAGTTGCCTTCCCATCCCGGCAACAGCAGCCGCGCCGGGTAGCCCTGCCCGGGACGGAGCGGCTCGCCGTTCTGCGCGTAGGCGATCAGGGCGTCGTCCCACGCCTTCTCCATCGGGATGCTGCGCGTCATCACCGCGGCATCCTGGCCTTCGGCAAGGAACCAGGCGGCGTCGGGGCTGGCCCCCACCTCGCGGAAGAGCGTGGCCAGCGCCACGCCGGTCCACTCGGTCGTCGAGGTCATGCCGCAGACCGCCTCCGGCCGGGTGTCCGGCCCCGCGCTCGTCGGGTAGTTGCCGGAGCACTCGAGGAAGCAGATCCGGGAGGTGGCCGGGAAGCGCTTGAGCTCGGCGAGCGTGAAGACCATGGGGCGCTCGACCATGCCGTGGACGAGGAGCCGGTACGCCTCCGGATCGACGGCGGGGATGCCGGCGTGGTGGCGCTCGAAGTGGAGGTCCGACGGCGTGATCGTGCCGTGCAGATCCTGGAGCGGCGTGCGCGACGCGAGGCCGCCCCGGGCGTCGCGCTGCACCGTCACGTGGGGCGAACGACCGCCCCGAGCGCTGGCAGGGCCCCCGGGAACGCGAGTCGTGTCCGCCTCCTGTGCCTGCACACGCTCGCGGGCGGACGGTAGCGCCGCCGCCCCGAGCGCCCCGGCCGCACCCGCCAGCAAGTCCCGACGGCTCACTTTGTTGGGCATGGATCCTCCCGCATGGCGCACCTACCCGCGCTTGCCCCCGAGCGGTGTCGGACGCACGCTGACGCCGATGGTTGCCGCCCCTTCCCTACGCCGATGGTTGCCGCCCCTCCGGGCTGCGCCGACCGTTGAGCCCGTCCCACTACGCCGCGCTCATCGCGCGCAACGCATCGACGATCTCCCCCGGTTCCGGAAACCGCTGCTCGTCATGCTTGGAGAAGACGGTGCGGCCGTCCACCACCACGTCGAAGACGCCATTGGTGCCCTCGACCAGCTCGGATTGGACGCCGAACGCCTGCTCGATCTCGGCCGCCAGACTGGAGGCCCTCGGCAGGTACTTTCAACGCGTGCAGTATGTGATCGAGACGTTCATCGGTGGCGAATCTCCTGCCTGAATCCTACTCCGACGCGCGCTTCCTGTCGACGCGGGCCGGGCGGCTCGCGGGCATCGCCGCCGGGCGTGGAAGGGCCGACACGGCAGGCGCGCCGGCGGGCTGAGCCGGTGCATCTTGATCCGCGACCGCCCCGTGTGTGACGCTTGCGTCGTGAGGCTGGATCGGTGCGCGTCGCCGGTACTGCGCTTCAGACTCCTGGCTCTGGCGGCTGCGGTCCTGGTCGCGGCGCCGGTGGGGTCGCGGACGATGCAGCGAGCCGACTCGGGCTGGACGCTGACGGTGCTCGGCATCGCCCAGGACGGCGGCATCCCGCACCTGGGGTGCCACCGCGACTTCTGCGCCGACGTCCGCGCCGGCCGGCGGCCGGCGGAGAAGGTGGCGAGCCTCGGGCTCGTCCACCGGCCGAGCGGGCGCGCCTACCTGTTCGACGCGACCCCCGACATGCCGGCCCAGCTCGACGCCCTGACCGGCGGCGCGGCGCCGGACGGGATCTTCCTGACGCACGGGCACATCGGCCACTACACGGGGCTGATGTTCCTGGGCAAGGAGGTGCTGGCCGCGGACCGCCTGCCCGTGTACGGCACCCGCCGCATGTCGGACTACCTGAGCGCCAACGGGCCGTGGAGCCTGCTCGTCGCCGACGGGCACATCGCGCTGAACGTCGTCACGCCGGACGAGCCCGTCGCCCTGGGGGACGGCCTGCGGGTCACGGCGTTCACCGTCCCCCACCGGGACGAGTTCACCGACACGGTCGGCTACCGCATCGACGGGCCGCGCGCGTCCGCGCTGTTCATTCCCGACGTCGACCGCTGGGATCGCTGGGATCGGGACATCCGGGCGCTCGTCGACCAGGTCGATCTGGCGTTTCTCGACGGGACGTTCAGCTCGGCCGACGAGATCTCGGGCCGCTCGTTCGACGAGATCCGCCATCCGCTGATTCCGGACACGCGCCGTCTGCTGGCCGGCAGCCCGGCGGAGGTCTGGTTCATCCACCTCAACCACACCAACCCGGCGCTGGCGGGGGCGCCGGACGTCGCCCGCGAAGGCATGGCGTTCGGGTTGTGATGTCGTGATGAGGGTGCCGATGCCGCCCCGTCGCGGCGACGCATGACGCCCGGCGCCGTCGACCCCGGCGCCGTCGACCCCGCGGCCGGCGCCCTGCGCCGGGTGGCGGAGGTGCTGGGCGCGGCCCGAATCCCGTTCGTGGTCGCCGGCGAGGTCGCGGTGGCTGCGCACGGCGCGCCTCCCCCCGCGGCCGGCGCGCCTCCCCCTGCGGCCGGCATCGAGATCTTCGTGGCGGCGGCAGACCTGCCGCGGCTCCTTCGGCTGGAGGCAGCGCGCGTCGTGGAGCCGCCGTGGCGGCGCCGGGACGAGCGCTGGGACCGCGTCGCGGCGGTTCTCGAGCACGAGGGCACGCGCATCACGGTGAGCGTCCGGGAGGCCGCGCGGGTGCGGGACGCGGCAACCGGGGCCTGGGTGGACGCCGCGGTCGATCTCGACGCGTCGGTGGCGCGGACGGTCCGGGGAGTGACGCTGCCGGTCCTGGCGTGGGAGCGGCTCGTCGAGCTGGAACGCCGCCTCGGCCGCACCCCGGCCCGGCGCCCCGCCGACCGGTCCGCGGGCGCGGAGGTCCGGTGACGCCGCCGCCGCCGATCCTGCGCGCGCGCGGCGTGCTGCTCGACCTCGACGGGACCGTCTACCAAGCGGACGGCCTGATCCCCGGTGCCCGCGACGCGGTCGCCCGCATCCGCGCCGCCGACCTGCCGTTGCGCTTCGCGACCAACACCACCCGCATCCCGCGCGACGGCCTCGTCGAGCGCCTGCGAGGCTTCGGCGTCGCCGTCGAGCCGGACGACATCGTCACCGCGCCGCGCGTCGCGGCGGCCTGGCTCGCGGCGCACGACGTCCGGTGCCTGGCGCTCCATGTCACCGAGGCGACCGCGGCCGAGTTCACCGGCTTCGCCCTCGACGACGAGGCGCCCGATGCCGTCGTCGTCGGCGACCTCGGCGCCGATTGGTCCTTCGAACGCCTGAACCGCGCCTTCCGGCAGGTGGCGGCCGGCGCGCGGCTCGTCGCCATCCAGAAGAACCGCTACTGGCGCACCGGCGACGGGCTCACCCTCGACGCGGGTCCGTTCGTGGCGGCCATCGAGTTTGCGAGCGGCCGCTCCGCCACCGTGGCCGGGAAGCCGAGCACGCCCTTCTTTCGTGGCGCGGCGGCGTCGATGGGGCTCGAGGCGGCCGACCTCCTGGTGGTGGGCGACGACGTCGACAGCGACGTGCGCGGCGCGATGGCGGCCGGCGCGCGCGGGGTGCTGGTGCGGACCGGCAAGTTCCACCCGGCGGACCTCGACGCGGCCCCCGCGCCCGATGCCGTCGTCGACTCGGTCGCCGACGTGCCGCGCCTGCTGGGCCTCGGGGGCTGAGGCGCGGTCAGCGCGTCCAGGCGAACCAGCGCTCGAGGATCGAGCGCTGCCGCGCGCTGAACCGCGCCCGGCGCAATTGCATCGCCACCTTGCGGAGCGCCTCCGCCTGTGTCGGATACGGGTGGATCGCCGCGCCGATCGTGCGCAGGCCCGCTCCCGCCCGCATGGCCACCGTCACCTCGCTGATCAGGTTGCCGGCGTCGGCGGCCACGATCGTGGCGCCGAGGATGCGGTCGGTCCCCCTCCGGACGTGCACCCGCGCGAACCCGGCGTCCTCGCCGTCGAGCACCGCGCGGTCGACGTCCGCGAGCGGCTGGGTGAACGTCTCGACCTCAATCCCCCGCTGCCGCGCGTCCGCCTCGTACATCCCGACGTGGGCGATCTCCGGTTCGGTGTAGGTGCACCAGGGGATGATCAGCCGGTCCGTCGATGCCCGCCCGAGGCCGAGCGGATGCGGGAACAGGGCGTTCTGGATGACCATCTGCGCCATGGCGTCGGCGGTGTGGGTGAACTTGAACGGGAAGCAGATGTCGCCCGCGGCGTAGATGCGCGGGTTGGTCGTCCGCAGGTAGCGGTCGACCGTGACTCCGGAGCGGTCGCAGGCGACGCCGGCCGCTTCCAGGTCGAGCCCCTCGACGTTCGGCGTCCGTCCGGAGCCGACCAGGATCTCGTCGACCGTCACCTCGTGCGGCGACCCGCCCTGCGCGTAGCGGATCCGCAGCGCACGGCTCCCCGAGCCCTGCCCCTCCCCGGCGGCGGCCGGCGGAACGGCCTCGACGAGCTCGATGGCCGCGTCGACGGCCACCCGGACGCCGTCGCGCGTCAGGCGCGCGCCGACCACCTCCGCGGCGTCGGGATCCTCGCGCGGGAGGATGCGCGGGGCCATCTCCAGCAGGGTCACCTCGCTGCCGAAGCGGGCGAACGCCTGCGCGAGCTCGCAGCCGATGGGGCCGGCGCCGATCACTCCTAGCCGCGGGGGGAGCTCGGTGAGGGAGAAGACGGTCTCGTTCGTCAGATAGCCGGCGTCGGCGAGGCCCGGGATCGGCGGGGCCGTGGCGCGCGCCCCGGTGCAGATGGCCGCACGCGCGAAGCGGAGCGTCGCGTCGCCTACCGCGAGGCGGTCGGGGCCGGTGAAGCGCCCCGCGCCCAGGAAGACGTCGACGCCGAGGCCGGTGAAGCGCGCCACCGAGTCCACGGGCGCCAGGTCGGCGCGGATCTGCCGCATGCGGGCCATGACGGCGCTGAAGTCGCCCGGCACCTCGTCCGTGAGGCGCAATCCGAACTCGGCCCCGTTCCGGGCCGCCGCCCAGGCCCGCGCGGCCCGGAGGACGGCCTTCGAGGGGACGCAGCCGACGTTCAGGCAGTCGCCGCCCATCAGGTGCCGCTCGACGAGCGCCACCCGGGCGCCGAGCCCGGCTGCCCCGGCGGCGGTCACGAGCCCGGCCGTGCCGGCCCCGACCACCACCAGGTTGTAGCGTCCGGCCGGAGCCGGGTTGCGCCACGCGGGCGGATGGACATGGCCGGTCAGGCGGCGGTTGAAGGCATCGTCGGGGAGCAGGGACGGGGTTGCGCCAGTCACGATTTCACCTCTCCAGGAAGCAGTACACGCCCCCGCGCCCCGCAAGGGCGAGCCGGCGACGCGGGCGGGTCGGCCTCAGCGGCCCCCTGCGTAGGGCGCCAGCACGTCGGCGGGCGCGCCCGAGCGGACCGCGCGGCCGGCCTCGAGCACCAGTACATGATCGGCCATCCGCCGCACCTCGTCCGCCGCGTGCGAGACGTAGAGCATCGGCGTCGCGAGCTCGTCGCGCACGCGCTCGAGGTACGGCAGGATCCGGTCGCGCAGGCCGAGATCGAGCGCCGCAAGCGGCTCGTCGAGCAGCAGCAGGTCGGGCTCGGTCATCAGGGCGCGCGCCAGGGCGACCCGTTGGCGCTCGCCGCCCGACAGGCCGGCCACGCGGCGCGACAGCAGCGTATCAATCTCGAGGATCTCGAGCACGGGCGCGTGAGCGGCGTGCGTGTACGTGCCCGCTCCGCCCCTGCCGGCGGTCGATGCCGCCGGATCCCGCTCCGTGGCCCGGCGGCGGGCGCCGTACAGGACGTTGCCCCGCACGTCGAGGTGCGGGAACAGCGCCAGGTCCTGCGGCACGTAGCCGACCCGCCGTTCGTACGGCGGCACGTCGACTCCTCGGCGCGCATCGAACAGCATGTGGCGGCCGACGCGGATGACGCCGGCGTCGGGCCGCCGGAGGCCGGCCACCGCGTCCAGCGTGGTCGTCTTCCCGGACCCCGACGGGCCGAACAGCGCAACGGTGCGGGCGGCGATGGATTCGCGCAGGTCGAGCGCGAAGGCGCCGGCGCGAAGCCGGATGTCGATGACGACCGCGGCCTCGACGCCGCCGCTCGAGACGCCGCCGCTCACGACGCCGTTCCGAGGCGGTTCGAGAGGTAGACCGCCGCGAAGCCGATGGTGACGGCGGCCGCGATGAGCGTCATCGCCGCCGCGTCCCGGCCGAGCTCCGCGTTGCGGTAGATGGCGACCGAGAGCGTGCGCGCGCCGGGCAGGGCGCCGGCCAGCATGATCGTCGCGCCGAACTCGCCGATGGCCCGCGAGAAGCCGAGGACCGTCCCGGCCAGCACGCCGCGCCGGGCCAGCGGGAGGCTGATGGTCCAGAAGACGCGCCACGGCCGGGCGCCGAGGGTGGCCGCGATCGCCTCGTAGCGGCGATCGGCCTGCTCGAACCCGGCCCGCGCCGCCCGCACGAGGAGCGGCAGACCCATGACCGCCATCGCGACCACTACCGCGCGCCAGGTGAAGACGACGTCTATGCCCAGCGGCTCGAGCACGGCGCCGAGCGGCCCGCGGCGCCCGAAGAGCTTCAGCAGGATGAGCCCGGTCGCGACCGGCGGAACGACGAGCGGCAGCGAGACGAGGGTCTCCACGATCGTGCGTCCCGGAAACTCGCGCCGCGCGAGCAGCCACGCCACGGCCACGCCGGGCGGCAGCATGACGAGGGTGGCGACGGCGGCCATCAGGACCGTGAACGCGGTCACCTGCACCAGCTCGGCCGTCACGACCCGCCCTCCGCCGCGCGCGGCAGGGCGATGAAGCCCGCCGCCTCGAAGATGCGGCGCGCCGTGCCGCTCTGCAGATGCTCGAGGAAGCCAGCCGCGCGGACGGGGTCCGGGCCGCCCCGGACGACGGCGGCGGGGTAGACGATCGCGGGCCCGGCCACCGGCGGCACGGCGTACGCGACCTCCGTGCTGCCGGAGCTCGCCGCGTCCGTGCGGTAGACGATCCCGGCGTCGACCGTTCCCGCCTCGACGGCGCGCAGGGCCGCCCGCACGCTGCTGGCCGGCACGATGCGCGGCGCGAGCGCATCCCACAGCCCCTCGGATTCCAGGTAGCGCCGGGCATAGACGCCGGCCGGCACCGCCTCCGGGTCTCCGAGGGCGATGCGCGCGACGGACGCGCCCGCGAGGTCCCGCGGCGCCGCCACGACGCCGGCCCGGTCCGACGGCACGACGACCACGAGCTGGTTCGAGAGCAGGTCCACCCGCCGCGCCGGGTCGACGCGGCCCGCCACCGCCACGCGGTCCATCTGCAGCACGTCGGCGCTGATGAAGACGTCGACCGGCGCACCCTCGATGATCTGCGCCGCGAGCGTCTGCGAGCCCGCGACGTTCAGCCGGATGCGGACGTTCTGCCCGTCCTCGTACCGCCCGGCGATCTCGTCGATCGCCTCGGACAGGCTTGCTGCGGCGGAAACCAGGAGCGTCCGACGTCCGCCCTCGCCGGCACCGGCCCCCCGACCTGCCTCCCCTGCGCAGCCGACGGTCACCGCGACGACCCACCCGAGAAGCACGATCGATCGCCTGCCGCGTGCAAGACCCCGCGCTGGCATGGGAGGATGATTCAATATCATTTTACTCGATCAGGCAAGCGGTTCCATACGGTTCCGAGCGTCCGGGCGCCGCTCTCCGCCTGGCCCGAGCCACGGACCATCGGTGCCGTTCTCGGTCGGAGAGCGCGCCAAGCGGCAGCCGCGGCGCCGACCAGCGGCTGCCTCCCTGCGACTCGGTAGCGGCGCCGGGTCCGGCCGGAAGGGGGCAAGGGGAGTGGCCCCGCGCCCCGGCGTTCACTATGCTCTGGGGAGCGGGGCAGCCGGTGACGCGCCCCGCGACTCCGGAGGTGACCGATGCTGTTCGCCAATCCCGCCAGTCTGCGGCTCCCGAGCGCCACGGAGGCGCTGCCGGGGCGCGACGAGCCGATGCCGGTTCCGACCGCGCACCACGTGCACGGCCGGCCCATCGTCCCGCCCTTCCCGGAGGGCACCCGCCGTGCGGTCTTCGGGCTCGGCTGCTTCTGGGGCGCGGAGCGGGTGTTCTGGCAGCGGGGCGGCGTCTACACCACGGCGGTGGGGTACGCGGGCGGCGTGACGCCCCACCCGACCTACCAGGAGGTGTGCAGCGGCGCGACGGGTCACGCCGAGGTCGTGCTCGTCCTCTACGACCCGGCCGCGGTCAGCTTCGACGAGCTGCTGGCGCTGTTCTGGGAGAGCCACGATCCCACCCAGGGCATGCGCCAGGGGAACGACGTCGGGACCCAGTACCGGTCCGTGATCTTCGCCCCCGACGAGGCCGGGCGGCGAGCGGCGGCGGCCTCGCGCGACGTCTACCAGCAAGGCCTCACGGCGGCAGGCTACGGGCCCATCACCACGACCATCGGCCCCGAGCCTCCCTTCTACCATGCCGAGGCCTATCACCAGCAGTACCTCGCCAAGAATCCCGGCGGCTACTGCGGACTGGGCGGCACCGGCGTGCGCTGCCCGGTCGGCGTCGCCGTCGGCGCGGAGTCCGCGCCGTAGAACGGCGGGCGAGGAGCGCGCCGCACGGGCCGGCCTTCTGGAGCCGGGCCCTTGCGCCGATAGGATGAACGGCGGAGAGTCCCGCGGCGCCTCATGGTGATTGACTGGAAGACGTACGAAGCGGTCCTCTTCGACCTCGACGGCGTGCTGACGGCGACGGCCGCGCTTCACGCCCGGGCCTGGAAGCGGATGTTCGACGACTTCCTGACCGTGCGGGCGAGCCCGGGCGAGATTCCCACGCCCTTCGCGCTGCCTCGCGACTACGCGCTCCACGTGGATGGTTTGCCGCGCTACGACGGCGTGCGCGGTTTCCTGGCCGCCCGGGGCATCGAGCTGCCGGCCGGATCGCCCGACGATCCGCCGGACCGGGAAACGGTCTGCGGACTGGGCAACCGCAAGCAGGGCCTCTTCAGCGACCTCCTCGCCTCGGAGGGCGTCGACGCCTACCCGGGCTCCGTGGCCGTGGTCCGGCACCTGCTGGCTCACCGGATCCGCACGGGCGTCGTGTCGTCGAGCCGGACCTGTGAGGCGATACTCGCCGCGGCCGGCCTGAGCGAGCTGTTCGGGGTGCGGGTCGACGGGGTGGTGGCGGACGAGCGAGGCCTGGCCGGCAAACCGGCCCCCGACACCTTCCTGCACGCGGCGCGCTCGCTCGGGGCGCCGCCGTCCCGGAGCGCCGTCGTCGAGGATGCGATTGCGGGCGTCGAGGCAGGGCGCGCCGGCGGGTTCGCCCTCGTCGTCGCCATCGATCGCACCGGCAGCGCCGAGGCGCTGGCGCAGGCCGGCGCCGACGTCGTCGTGACCGATCTCGGCGACACGCTGGGGCCGGAGGCCGCCCCGTCCGGACCGGGAGCGGCGGGCGGGGCGGAAGGCTGATGGCCCGGCGCGCCCCCCGCATCGAGCCGCCCGAGGACATCTATCCCGTCGACGAGTGGCGCCTGGTCGAGACGCGCTTCGACGAAGAGCGCCTCGCCGCCGCCGAAGCGCTCTTCGCGACCGCCAACGGCTACCTCGGCATGCGCGGCACGTGCGACGAGGGCATTCCCGTCGAGCACAGCGGGACGTACCTCAACGGCTTTCACGAAACGTGGCCGATCGTGTACGGGGAGGAGGCGTACGGCTTCGCCAAGCAGGGGCAGACGATCGTCGACCTGCCGGACGCGAAGGTCATTCGCCTGTACGTCGACGACGAGCCGTTCCACCTGCCGACGGCGACGCTGGAAGGGTTCGAGCGGGCCCTCGACATGCGGGCCGGGACGCTCGACCGCACGCTGATCTGGGCGCACTCGTCCGGGCAGCGGGTCGCCATCAGCTCCCGGCGCCTCGTCTCGCTCGAGCACCGTCACCTCGCGGCGATCGCCTACGAGGTCACGCTGCTCGCCAACGACGCCCCCGTCGTCATCGTCTCGGAGGTGGCCGACAGCCAGCGGGCATCCCCGCCGACCGGCGACCCGCGCTCCCGGCAGCTCGGGTGCGAGGTGCTGGCGTGCCACGTCAGCCGGGCCGCCGACCTCCGGGTGGTTCTCGGCTACTCCGCCCGCTCGAGCGGCATGACGCTCTCGTGCGCCATCGACCACGAGGTGCAGACCGAGTGCCCGCATTCCGGAGAGGCGCAGGCGGAGGGTCCCCGGGGACGCGTCGTCTTCTCGATCGACGGACAGGTCGGCGTCCCGATCCGCCTCGTCAAGTACATCACCTACCACTCGTCGCGGCGGCCGCAGGTCGGCGAGCTCTGCCAGCGGGCGGAGCGCCTCCTCGATCGGGCGGTCCGCCATGGCTTCCAGGAGCTGCTCGACACCCAGCGGCGTTTCCTCGACGACTTCTGGCATCGCAGCGACGTCGTTCAGTCCGGGCGGCGGCGCTGGCAGCAGGTGATCCGCTTCAACCTCTTCCAGATGTGCCAGGCGACGGCGCGCGCGGAGGGCGTCGGGGTGCCGGCCAAGGGTCTGACCGGCCCCGGGTACGAGGGGCACTACTTCTGGGACACGGAGATCTACGTCCTGCCCTTCCTCACCTACACGAAGCCGCGCATCGCGCAGAACCTGCTGCGGCTGCGCCACGCCAATCTCGACCTGGCGCGGCAGCGCGCGCGGGAGGTCAATCAGAAGGGCGCGCTCTTCCCGTGGCGCACGATCAACGGTACCGAGGCCTCGGCCTACTACGCGGCGGGGACGGCGCAGTACCACATCAACGCCGACATCGTCTACGCCCTGCGCAAGTACGTCGACGTGACCGGCGACGACGAGTTCCTTCGCGCGGTGGGGGCCGAGCTCCTCATCGAGACGGCCCGGCTGTGGGTGGATCTCGGCTTCTTCGATCGCCGCGACGGCCGGTTCCGCATCAACGGCGTCACCGGTCCCGACGAGTACAACACGGTCGTCAACAACAACCTCTACACGAACCTGATGGCGCGCGAGGGGTTGTGGTACGCGGCGGAGACGATTGGCGCGCTACGGGATGCGGACCCGCGCCGCTTCGCGGTGCTCGTGCGGGAGACCGGGCTCGACCCGGCCGAGATCGACGAATGGCGGCGCGCGGCGGACCGGATGTTCCTGCCCTACGACGACCGCAGCGGCGTGCACCTGCAGGACGACGCCTTCACCGACAAGGAGGAGTGGGACTTCGACAACACGCCGGCCGAGCGCTACCCGCTGCTGCTGCACTATCACCCCCTCGTCATCTACCGGCACCGGGTCGTCAAGCAGGCCGACGTCGTGCTCGCGATGTTCCTCCTCGGTCATCAGTTCTCGCTGACCCAGAAGCGGCGGAACTTCGTCTACTACGACCGCCTGACGACGCGCGACTCGTCGCTCTCGTGCTCCATCGAGAGCATCGTGGCGGCCGAGGTGGGCGAGATGGAGAAGGCGTTCACGTACTCGATCGACGCCGGGTTCATGGACCTCGCGGACGTGGCCGGCAACGTCCACGACGGCTGCCACATCGCGTCGATGGGCGGGTTCTGGATGACGCTGATCTACGGGTTCGCCGGAATGCGCGACAACGGGGGACGCATCACGTTCGCGCCCCGGGTACCGCCGGAGCTCGGCGGCCTGCGCTTTCCGCTCGAGGTCCGCGGGCAGCGCCTGGAGATCGAGCTGACGCCGGAGCGCGCCACCTATCGTCTGAGGGGCGCGCACCCCCTGACCATCGGACACGAAGGCGAGATCGTCGAGCTCCGGCCCGAAGCGCCCGTCACGCGGGCGGTCTCCGCGCCGCAGGCCGCCCCGGCGCCCGACCGGAACCGCGACCCGGCCGCTGCCGGTTGAGCTCGGGGCGGACGCGGCGCCTGCCCGCCGGCGCCGCGCCGCCGCCGGAGGGGGCGAGGCCCTCGGCCTACCGCGTCTGCAACTGGTTGTCGACCCGCAGCACGCCCGGGGTCTGCGCGACGATCCGCTGCAGCTCCATCCGCTCGATCTCGCCCTGCACGTAGCCGATGAGCGTCGCAAGCGAGTTGTTCACGATGATGTGGAACGGCGGGTTGCGCATCCGCGCGAAGCGCTCGAAGTGCGTGTTCCGGGCGAGCTGGCGGGAGATGATGGAGCGGATCCGCGCATCGCCGCTGCTCGGCGACAAGGGCCGGATATCCATCTGGATATCCTGCACGCCCGGGATCTTGGCGATGCGCTCGAACAGCTCGCCGGCCTTGTCGCGGATCGGCGTGACGAGGCCGCGCAGCCGCACCACGCCGTCGTCGACCCGCCCGTTGATGACGTCCCACATCGTGTAGAACGGGTAGCGCGTGATCTGGCGGCCGACCTCGTTGGCGAGCTCCTGGTCGTCCTCGGGCTCCGGGATCTCGATCTCGCTGGCGACGGTCTCCACCCCCTCGACGTCGAACGCGATGCGCAGAGCCTCGCTCTTCTCCCAGAAGTTGCGGAGCGAGCCCGACAGCGTCACTTCGCTGCCGGCGACGGAGACCTCGAGCCGGCGCAGCGCCCGCTCGTCGTCGAGCGCATCCTCGACGGCTCGCGCGAGCGCATCGCCGCTCTGCGCGGCGGCGCCGGCACCCGACGTCCATGCCAGGGCAAGCCCCGTGGCCACCCCGAGCCTCGCCAGTGCGCCGAGGCCCGGCGCCGCGGTGAGCCGAGTCGCAGAGCGGGCGGAACGCAAGTGATTCCGATTCATGCAACCCTCCTGCCTCCACGATATACCGGCGGCGCGCGACGGGTGATCGCCCGGGTCACCCGCCGCGCGGCGGGAGGGCGCGGCCGGGCGCCGCTCAGTCGTCGAGGCCGAACGAGAAGACCACGTTCCCGGCCGCAACCGCCACGTACTGCCGGCCGTCGACCGCGTAGGCCATCGGGCCGGAGTGGACGCGCGAGCCGACGTTGATGTGCCACAGCTCCTCGCCGGTGAGCGCGTCGAGGGCGAAGAACCAGCCGTCGACCGTGCCCCCGAAGACGAGGTCGCCCTCGGTCGAGAGCAGCCCGGAGGTCGACCGCGGCGCGATCGGGTACTCCCAGCGGATATTGCCGGTCGCGGGGTCGATGGCGCGGATGTAGCTCTGGTAGTGGTCGATCGGCAGGACGTTGTTGCCGCCGCCGCCCATGTAGGTCTCGCCCTCGACGTACTCCTCCTCGCGCGTGAAGTACTCCTGCTCGCCGTCGAAGGCGTTGACGTAGAAGAGCCCGGTGCGCGGGCTGTACGCCGGCGACCACCAGTTCGTGCCGCCGCCGATCGGCGGCGAGACCACGACGCCCTCCGGAGTCGGCGCCGTGTTCGGGACGCGGATGGGGCGCCCGTTCTCGTCCAGCCCCTCGGCCCACGTCTGCTTCGCGAACGGCGTGCCGACGAGGAACTCGCCGGTCTCGCGGTCGAGCGTGTAGTAGAACGCGTTGCGGTTGGCCCACATCATGACCTTGCGCAGCTCGCCCTCGTACATGATGTCGCCCAGGATCGGGATCTGGATGGCGTCCCAGTCGTGCACGTCATGGGGCGTGAACTGGAAGTACCACTTCAGATCGCCGGTTTCGCCGTCCAGGGCCAGGGCCGAGTCGGCGTAGAGGTTGTCGCCCAGCCGGACGTCGCCGTTCCAGTCCGGCCCCGGGTTGCCGGTGCCCCAGTAGACGAGGTCGAGGTCCGGGTCGTAGGAGCCGGTGATCCAGGTGGGCGAGCCGCCCGTCCGCCACGAATCGCCGGACCAGGTGCGATTGTCGGGGTGGTCGGGCCCCGGGATCGTCCAGGCGCGCCACTCCTGCTCCCCGGTATCGGCGTTGTAGGAGTCGAGAAAGCCGCGGATGCCGTACTCGCCGCCCGCGATGCCGGTGACCACCTGGTCCCGGACGATCAGGGGAGCCGCCGTCTTGCTGTATCCGGCCTGATGGTCCGCCACCTCGCGGTTCCAGACGAGGTTGCCGGTGCGGGCGTCGATGGCCACCAGGTGGGCGTCGAGGGTGCTCATGTAGAGCGTCTCGCCCAGGATGGCGACCCCCCGGTTGTTGCGCCCGCAGCAGATCCGCAGGTCGTCGGGCAGCTCGTGCTCGTAGCGCCAGTACCTCCCCCCGGTCGCGGCGTCGAGCGCGACGACGTTGCTCGGCGCCTCGGTGACGAACATCACCCCGTCGACGACGAGCGGCGTCGTCTCGGCCCGGTCGATCTCCGGGATCTGGTAGGCCCACTTCAGCTCGAGCTGGTCGACGTTGCGAGTGTGAACCTGCTCGAGACGAGTGTGCCGCTGGCTGTCGAACGTGCCGGAGTACATCAGCCAGTTCTGCGGTTCATCGGCCGCGTTCAGAAGACGTTCCCACGTGACGGGCGAGAAGGCCGCGGCGGCCGCGTCCGCGGCGGCCGTGTCCGCGGCCGCTTCCGACTGCGTCTGGGCCGCCGCCGTCGCCGCCGTGCAGGCGACGGCGAACGCAAGGATGGTTGCGAGGCGCTTCGGCATCAGCTTTCCCTCCGCAGCGAGAAGAGGTAGGCGATCAGGTCGTCCACCTCGGTCGGGGTCAGGTTGTCGGACGCGGGCATTGTCGAGGTCGTGATGCGCTCCGTCGACCGGACCTGGCTCTTCATGAAGTGCCAGAGGCTCTCCTCGGCGTCCATGATCCGCACCGTGAACGTGTCCTCGTTCATCCGCAGCCCTTCGACGACGGAGCCGTCGGCGCGCGTCACCCGGATCGTCCACCACCGCGGGGCGACCTCCTCGTCCGGCGCGAGCAGGTCGGACTGGAGCTCGTCCGGGTCGCGCCGGTTGGCCACCGTCGACAGGTCCGGCCCGAGCCGGCCGCCCACCCCGCCGACCATGTGGCAGTTCGCGCAGTTCCCCTTGCCGTCATAGATCTGCCGGCCGGCGGCAACGTCGCCGGGCAGCTCGTAGTCCTCGGGGTCCAGGTTCAGCGAGTTGACGTACGAGATGATCTGCCAGACGGTCTGGTCCGAGGCGCGCGGGCTGATCCCGATCATCGCCGTGCCGTCGATGCCGTCGCGGATCACGTCGAAGAGTCCCGCGTCGGAGCTGGCGTTCGCGAAGGTCCCGGTCGTCAGATCGGGGGCGCCCGTCTCGTCGTTGCCGGTGCCGTCGCGGCCGTGGCAGCGCCCGCACTGGGCCCGGAAGAGGCGCTCGCCCATCCGGACGTCGACGGATGTCGTGAACGGGTTCTCCTGGGCCGCCGCCGGCGCCGCGGACCCGCCGCCGGCGACGAGCCCGGCGGCCCACACGGCCTGGACGAGGCCAACTGCTAGTGCTCTGCGCATGGTGCACCCTCTCCGCGAATCGATGAACAGGCTCGGGGCCGGACCGGTCAGACGCCGCCGGACCCGACTCTCCGACGCATGATAGTCCGATCCCGCGGGACACGCCTACGTGGCGGGAACCCGTGGACCCGGGGGGTGGCGGCGCCCCGAGCGCTCCCTGGGCGGGGCTCAGAAGCCCGAGAGGAATACGCCTCGCACGAGGCGCACGGCGATGAGGAGCACCAGCGGCGAGAAGTCGATACCGCCCATGGCGGGGAGCCGCTGGCGGATGGGGGCGAGGAGCGGCTCCGTCAGCACGTTCAGGACGTTCGCGATAGGATGCGACGGTGGAAGCTGGAGCCACGACGCAATGACGGCGCCGAAGATGACCAGCGTGTAGGCGTCGAGCAAGAGAACCAGGAGCATGAGTATCAGGGAGCGGAGGCGACCGGCCAGGGTTGATGGAACACGTCGTAGGTCGAATCATACTACCGGCCGGGTCGAGCCGCGATCCCGACCGAGATGAGAACGCTCCTCCTGCTGCGGCACGCGAAGTCGAGCTGGAAGCACCGCGAGCTGTCCGACCACGACCGTCCCCTGAACGGACGCGGCAAGCGGGACGCCCCCCGCATGGCCACCCTGCTCGCGGAGCTCCGGCTGCGGCCCGATCTGATCCTCAGCTCGACGGCCAAGCGGGCGCGCCGCACCGCGGAGGCGGTCGCCCAGCGCTGCGCGCACGAGGGCCTCGCGCAGTTGGACCGGAGGCTCTATCTCGCCGATCCGGCGGCCATCGTGGACGTCGTGCGCGAGGTCGGCGGCCGCTCTCCCTGCGTGCTCCTGGTCGGCCACAACCCGGGCCTGGAGGCGCTCATCGCCCGGCTGACCGGCTACGTGGAGCCTCTGCCGACAGCCGGCCTCGCCCACATCGACCTGCCGATCCGGGGTTGGAGAAGCCTGCGGCTGACGACGCGCGGCCGCCTGGTGAACCTGTGGCGACCCCGGGAGATCGCCGGGCGGTCGTGACGGCCGCCTTCAGGGACCTCCCGCCACCTCGTCGTAGAGGCCCGGCAGCGTCTCCCGTACGAAGTCCCCGGCCGGGTCGAGCGGCCATCCGAGGTCGGTGGTCTCGAGGCGCCGGACGGCATCCTCCTTCGCGACGCCGCGCCGCACGAGCTGCTCGATCCGCGTCCGCAGCGTGACGAGACGGTCGCGAAACGCCTGCGCGTCGCCCTTCTCGAGCACCGGCCCCGCGCCCGGGACGAGGGTGTCGAACTCGAGCGCGAGCAGGTCGTCGAGCGCCTGGATCCAGCCCCCGGCGCTTCCCCCGCTCGCGTAGTCGATGAACGGAGGTCCGTCCGTCACGAGATGTCCGGCATGGACCGTGCCCCGATCCGGGAACGCGACCACGGCGTCGGCGCCGCTGTGTCCGCCCCCGACGTGGCGCAGGCGGATCTCCGCGTCCCCCAGGAAGAGCGAGAGGCGTGACGTGAAGACGATGTCCGGGGTCGCCGCCGGCTCGCGGGGCGGAGCGCCGCCGCCCACCGGCCCCAGGCGCCGCGATCCCGGGGCCGCGGCGGCGAAGTCGTCGTCCGCGCCGTGGCGGTGCGTGTGAAGCTCGTACGCGATCCGCTGGTCCGTCAGCGTCGCCAGCAGCCTCGCAATCTCGGCCCGGTACTGCGCCAGCCGGTCGCCCACGAGCGCGACGCCGTCCGCCGTGACGCGCAGGGTCGCGTTCCCGCAGTAGGGCAGCACGTAGAGTCCGTCGCCGATCTCGAGGATCTCCGGCGGCGGTTCCGGGGGAGCGTCTTCCGCGTCGGCGCCTTCCGTGGCGCCGCCCTCCGCCGCGGCGTCGTCGGCTGCGGCGGTGTCTCCAGCGGTCTCGTCGCCCTCCACGGCGTCCTGGGGAGCGGCGTCCTGGGGAGCGGCGTCCTGGGGAGCGGCGGCACCCGCCTCGACCGGGGGAGGAGCATCCTGCCGGGGCGTGTTCTGTCGTCCCGCGGGCTCGCCGATCCACGCCGCCGCCGCCAGCACGGCGAGGGCAAGTCCCCGGCCCTGCATGCCGTCTCGCGTCACGCCCCGCCGAGGGTGAAGCCCTGCGCGAGATCGAGCTCGAGGGGGGGCGGTTCCTGGGCCACGAGGTACTCGAACTCGCGGCGGAACTCGTCCGGCGAGAGGCCGACGCAGGCGGCGAGCTTCGCCAGCTCGTGCGGCTCCTCGAAGTCGTCGCGGCGCAGGCGCAGCATGTAGCGGCGCGCGATCCGGTAGCGCGTCGAGTGGACGTCGACCAGGCGGACGCGCGCGCGCCCCGTCTCCGCGTCCACCATCCGCTCGAACGGAATCGGCACGAAGCGCCCGCCCTGCATGGAGATCATCGCCGCGCTCCCGCCCGCCATCACGTAGCGCGCCGCGCAGTAGCCGAGGTCGCGCGTGTACTCCAGGTCGGAGGGGATCGGGTCCGCGCAGCGCAGCTCGTAGCCGATGTTCTTGGCGACGAGGGTGGGCGAGAGCCCCAGCGTCCGGAGCCTCGCCTGCACCTGCTCCTTCAGGATCTCGCCGATGTTCACCTCGGCAATCCGGACGTTGCCGTGGCTGTCGCGCTCCACGTCGTCGAGGCCCGCCAGATCCTCCGGATCGATCCCCAGCACGACGCCCTCGGCGAGAATGGCTACTCCGTCGCGGCGGCCCTGGTTGAGCCGCTTGATGATCGCGCCCGTCAGCGTGTCGACCAGGGACTTGAGGCGGATGCGGTGGTCGGCGAACTCCTCGAGAATGAGCGTCAGCGTGGCGCCGGCCGCCTTGCCGATCCCGAGGGCGAGGTGTCCGGCCTTGCGGCCCATCGCGATCACGAAGTACCAGCGCGAGGTGGTCTTGCCGTCGACCATCAGGTTCTTGACGATCTCCACCCCGTAGTGGCGCGCGGTGGCGAAGCCGAAGGTGTCGACGTAGGGCGGCAGGTCGAGGTCGTTGTCGATCGTCTTCGGGACGTGCACGACGCGCAGGCGCCCTTCGCTCCGCTCGGCCAGCTTCATGGCCGTGTAGGCGGTGTCGTCCCCGCCGATCGTGATGAGCTGGGTCACGTCGAGGCGCAGGAGCGAGACGATCGTGTTCTCGAGGTGCTCCGGGCTCCGGGTCGGATTGGCCCGCGAGATGCCGATCTGCGAGCCGCCGCGGAAGTGGATGCGGCTGACCCCCTCGATGTCGAGCGGGGTGACGTGATCGACGTCGCCGCGCATGATCCACTCGAAGCCGTCGCGGATCCCGATCACGTCGACATGCTCCAGGCGGCTCCGGATCGTCGCGGCGCTGATGACGCTGTTGATGCCCGGCGCAGGCCCTCCGGCGGCGAGGATGCCGAGCTTGCCGTGATGGGCCATGTCGTTGACGGCGGTCCGGTTCTACCTGACGAGTCGCCCGTCGCGCACCCAGACATCGTCGCCCACGGTCACGGTGGTGTCGGTAAAGAAGTTCCAGCGCACGTAGCCTCCGCCCACCTGCCCGCCGAGCTCCGAGTTGTCGCCGAGCGAGAGGCGCACCACGCCGGCGCCGTACCCGTAGTACGGGATCCAGGGGTTCCGCTCGGGAACCGCGAGGAGCGGGTTGAAGCCGAGGGCGAACTCCCGGAAGGCGCGCGCCTCGTCCGGGACGCCGGCCAGCTCCGCCTCCGCCGCGGCCTGCCCGGTCGACGCGCGGACGCCGGTAATGCGGCCGCGCTCGAACGTGAGGGCGAGGTCCGCGACCGGCCGGCCGTCCCATTGCGACGCGGGGAAGACGATGGTGCCGGTCACCGTTTCCTCGACCGGCGCCACCCGGATGGCCCCGGCCGGCAGCTCGATCTCCCGGTCGATCAGGATCACGCCCCGATCCGTCCGCGCCTTCGACGCGTCGCCGTTGCCGAGGTTGACCGGTCGGTCGCCGATGCGGAAGCGGATGTCGGTGCCGGCCGGCGTCGTCACGCGCACCTCGGACCCGCGCAGCGCCGCGACGAAACGGTCCTGCGCCGCCGCCAGCGCGGCGTAGTCGGTCTCGAGGACGGCGCGCTGGTAGGTCGCGTCGACCGCCGCCGGGCCCGGCATGGGCTGGCCGGGCACGGGGAAGGCGCTGCCGTTCTGGGTCCAGTGGAAGTGGATGGTCCGGCCGAGGCCCTCGTGCAGAAGGTCCTGGAGCGCCGCGTAGACGGTGTGATCGGGGCGGGCGCCGGGCAGCATGATGGCGCCGTCGACGCTCCCTCTGAGCATCTCGCGCCAGAGGCCGCGCGCGGCGTCCGAGCTCCGCGCGAGCGGGCCGGCGTCCCAGTGCTCCGGGTGCGGCTCTGCCATGACGTCGATCACCCCGAGGTCGACGGCCCCGGCCTCCGCCAGCGCGTAGCGGAGGGGGGGGATCAGGTCGTCGAACTGGCCGGGTCTCGCCACGAGCAGGATTCGCTCGCCCGGTTCCGGAGCGAGCTGCGTCACCAGGCGCTCGGCCAGCGCCCGCCACTGCATCGTCAGGCGGGGCTGGGCGGACGCCGGCGCCGTGCTCAGCAGGCAGGCCAGCGCGGCTGCGGCCACGGCTCGCACTCCCCGATCATAGCCCTTGGCCGGGTGCGGTGCAGCGACCCCGCGCCGGGACGGCGAAAGGGGCCCGCTACGAGCGCGGCGCCGCCTGGGCGAGCAGCCACCAGAATGCGTCGTTGAACGAGGACGCGTCCGTGGAGCCATCGTCGCCGAGGCGCGCCACCACGAGGTCCAGGCTCGGCACCACGTAGAGCTTGCGGTCCCGCGCTCCCTGGGCCGCGACCAGGTCGGGCGGGGCGGACGGAATCAGCGGTCCCGCGGCCTCGACCGGCGGCAGTGCCCAGGAGAGCGCCGACGCCTGCCCGTTGACCCACCACAGCAGGCCGTAGGCGGGGTTGAGGGTCTGGGAGGGGCGCAGCATCTCGGCGAGGTAGTCGGCGTCGTCCACGATCGTCCGTCCCTGCCAGACCCCGCCGGCCAGCACGAGGAGGCCGAAGCGGGCGAGGTCGCGGGCCGTGGTCGCGAAGCCCGTTCCGATGGCGGCCCGCGCCCAGGGCCGCGGCTCCCATCGCGAGTCGGTCATCCCCAGGGGCCCGGTCAGCCAGTCGCGGGTCACGTCGTTCGGCTCGCGGCCGGCCGCGCCGGCGACGATGCGCAGCAGGTGATGGTAGGCGGGGGTGTTGTAGCGCCAGGTCGTCCCGGGTGCGGCCTCGAAGGCGAGCTCCGGCGTCAGGCCGGTGGTCATGGCCAGCAGGTGGCGGATGGTCACCGCCGCTTCCTGCTCGGGGGAGGCCGCGCTCCAGCCCGGCTCGTGCGCCGCGACCGCGTCGTCGAGGTCGAGCAGGCCGCGCGCCCGCGCCATCCCGATCAGGACCGCGACGACGCTCTTCTGCACCGAGGCGACGTCCTCCACGGCGTGCCCGTCGGCGGTCGGGGGATGGCTGCCGTTGGCGTGCGCGGGGGAGGGGTCGTCGAGCGTCCAGTGGCGCTCGGCCAGGATCCGGCCGCGGTGCAGGACCACGACCCCGGTGGAGGCGCGGTCCGCGGCCAGGGCGAGCGCGGCGTCGAGGCGCGCGGGGTCCCAGCCGACCGCGGCGGGGGGCACGGTCTCCCACGCGCCGTTCGCCGGCGGGAAGTAGAGCGCACCGTCCTCCGCCGCGGTTGCCGAATCGGGCCCCGGGGCCTCCGCCCCCTCGGTCGCCGTCCGTTCCGACCCGCCGCAGGCGAGCAGAGAGAGCGCCGCCATCGCCGCCCCGGTTCGGGAGACCCGTCGCGCCGTCGCCATCAGTCACCTCCGGTCTGCGGTGCCGCCCGTCGAGCGTCCGCGCGGCGCGGCCGGGCGTCCGGCTCCCGCACGCGCAGGTCGCGGTCGAGCTCGACCACCGTGGCGCCGAAGCCGCCGCCGGGGCGGCGGGCGTAGCGGACGTCGGAGATCGACACCCGGTACCCGTCCCCGGTCTCCTCGACGTCGAACGCGGGGAAGCGCATCCACGTGGCGAGCCCCCGGACGTGCGGCGCGGTGAGGGCCGCCTCGACCACCGCGTCGCGCTTGCCCCGCGGGATCGATCCGCCGACCGCGCGGATCGGCGGATCGGCGAGCCAGTCGAGCTCCAGGAAGTGGTAGTGCGCCGCATCGGCCACGATGATGTCCCGCCGCCAGGGATTGGCCGGAGCGGGACTCGCCAGCACCTCGAGCGGGGCGGAGGACCCGGCCTCCCCGGACACCGGGCGCGCGCGGAGCAGGGCCTCGACCTGCCGCTCCGCAGCGGCGGAGGCCGCCGCCATCACCGCCGCGTAGGCGACCAGCACGGCGGCGCAGGCGGTTGCGACCCGCGGCAGGTGCCGCTCCCAGCGTCCGCTGAAGCGGAGCCACACGACGGCCGCCACGCCGGCGCACCAGAGCAGGCGGGCGGGCGCCGGGGCGCCCTCGAATCCGGTGATGAGCGACGTGGCGGCGATCCCGAGCACGATCCAGCCGGCCGCGCTGGCGCGCGAGGCGCTGTGCGCCAGCACCACCGGCGTCGCCGCGAGCAGCCAGACCCACGGGTCGACGATGAACAGCGCGTCGCCGTAGTACCAGGTGCCGTCGAACGGCATCAGGAAGCGCACGCCGTAGGTGTTCAGCCAGTCGAGGGCCGGGTGCGACAGCACCGCGAGCGTGCTGAGGGCCAGAAGCGGCCCGGCCCGCGCCCGCGGCTCGCGCCCGCGCCAGGCCGCGACCGCCCGGTCCGCCAGCAGGAGGAGCCCGGTCAGCACGAGGGGCAGGACCACCATTGCGAGCGCCCCGTGGGTCCAGCCGCGCCGGAAGCCGAGCGACACGTCCCGGCCCAGGAACATGGTGACGGCGTCGATGTCCGGGGCGTTGGCGCCGAGGATGAGGGCGGGCCCCGCGAGCGTCGTGCGGCCCAGGGAGCCGAGGCGGGTCTCGGCGAGCGCCGCCCCGACGAGCGTGTGGGCGAGGGGGTCCATGGCGCCCATTAGAATACCGAAGCGCGGAGCGGTTCTCGGGCGCGCGGATGGGAGCAGCGTGGCGACGAGTCTGTTGAACGACGTGAATCTGGCCTTCGTCGGCGCCGGCGCCATGGGCACGGCGATGATCGGAGGCCTGCTGGCGCGGCACGACGTGGAGGCGGACCGCATCACCGCGAGCGACCGGCACGAGGAGCGCCTGGCCGCGGTCCGGGAGCAGCTCGGCGTCCGCACCACCCTCGACAACGGCGAAGCGGCGCGTGACGCGGACGTGGTCGTGCTGTCCGTCAAGCCGCAGGTGCTGCCCGCGGTGCTCGAGGAGCTTCAGGGTCGCCTGCGGCCCGGCGCGCTGGCGGTGTCGATCGTCGCCGGCGCCACGATCGCGTCGATCGGGGCCGGCCTGCGGCACGCGGCCATCGTCCGCACGATGCCGAACACGCCGGCCCAGGTCGGCGAGGGGATGACCGTCTGGACCGCGACCCCGGAGGTCTCGGAGGCCCAGCGCCGGCAGGCGGGAGCCATCGTCGGGGCCCTCGGACGGCACCTCTTCGTCGACGACGAGCGGTTCCTCGACATGGCCACCGCCATCAGCGGATCGGGGCCGGCCTACGTGTTCCTGATGATGGAGGCGCTGATCGACGCCGCCGTGCATCTCGGCTTCTCGCGCAGCGACGCGCGCGAGCTCGTCGTCCAGACCATCCGCGGCGCGGCGATCTACGCCGAGCAGCAGCCGGTCCATCCGGCGGAGCTCCGCAACCGCGTGACCTCGCCCGGCGGGACGAGCGCCGACGCTCTCTACCAGCTCGAGAAGGGGAGCTTCCGGACCGTCATGTCGAAGGCGGTGCTCGCGGCATTCCAGCGCAGCGTGGCGCTGGGCGAGATGAGCACGCGACGCGCGGCGACCGGGACGAAGCCGTAGCGCGCCCTGGCCGGCGCGTCGGGAGTCGGCGCGGGCGCGGTGTCGGTCCGCGGCCGGCTGGCGCCGCCAACCCGTCGCAGGCTCCGGGTCGGCCCCAGCCCCCACCGTCCCAGGAGCTTGCGCCGCAAGCTCCTAGGGCCAGAGCCAGCCGAACGTTCCGGCGGTGAGGAGCGCATAGACGACTCCGTCGGCCATCGTCTTGAGCGTGAAGCTCCAGCTCCGCGACCACCAGATGCTCGACTGCAGGATGGCCAGCGAGTAGCCGGCGAAGGCCACCGTGCCGACGACGCGAAAGACGAGCGAGTACTCCGCCCCCGGTCCCAGGGTGAGCCCGGCCACGTAGGCGGCGACCGCGCCGACGAGGAGCGAGTAGCCGAACCATCGCGCCAGGTTGACCCCGAGCGCGGGCAGCCCGTCGGGCATCACCGTGAGGATGGCCACCGGACCCTGCTTGAACTTCTCGATCACGTCCGGCGAGCCCGGTCCCGCGCCGTAGGGCAGGGAGTAGTCGCCGGGCGGGATGCGGAGCGGCCGCAGGGCGTCGGCGACCTTCTTCTCGTCGGGAAGCGGCCCGGCGTCGCTCCGGTGGTATTTCAGCACCATGTGGAAGAGCGAGCTGGCGAGGAAGACCAGCACGCCGGAGACGAGAATCGGCAGCCAGAGGGCGGGGACCGAGACCATGAGTACCTCCCTGGGAGTCTGCGCCGTGCCCTACTGGCCGTCCTCCCGGAGCGCGTTGAAGCGGCGGGCGCGGTCGGCGGCCGCCTCGTTGCCGATGAGCTCCAGGCGCCGCGCGCCCGGGAGCGAGAGCGCGGCGGTCTCGCCGAGCTCGCCGTCGCGCGTCAGCTCGGCCATCGCCCGGTCCACGGCCCCCGCCGCAATCGCGCCCATCGCGCCGATGAACAGGACGCCCACGCCGGCGTCGCGGGCCGCGGCGAGCGAGGGGGCGCCGGTCAGTATCGGGCGGCCCGCCATCGCGACCGCCCGCCGGCACTGATCGAGCGGAATGCCGGGCACGAAGATGAGGTCGCCGCCCGCCGCGGCGTAGGCCGTCACGCGTTCCAGGGCGTCCTCGAGGGGCCCGCCGTCGGCCACGACGTCGCTGCGCACCAGCAGCACGAGGTCTTCGTCGCGCCGCGCGTCGACCGCCGCCCGCACCTTGTCGACCATCGCCTCGCGGCCCAGGATCTTGCCCTCGTCGTAGCCGGCGAGGTGCTTGGCGCCGTAGAGGTCCTCGATCATGATGCACGCGGCGCCCGCCTTCTCCATCCGCTGCACCGTGCGGTAGACGTTCAGCGGATTCCCCCCGCCGTCGTCCGCGTCCGCGATGATCGGGACGTCGATGCGGTCGGCCGTGCGCCCGCAGAACTCGACGAGGTCGTCCATCGTGATCACGCCGAAGTCGCCGACCCCGTACTTGCTGAGCGACAGGGCGCTGCCCCCCGTCATCACGATCTCGAATCCGTGCATCTCGGCCAGCCGGGCCGTGGCGACGTCGCCGCAATTGATGCAGCGCGGCGGCGAGTCGCCGCCGAGCAGCCGCCGGAAGCGCGCGCCGGGGCTGTCGGGCTCCGTTGCCTGGGTCGCGACCGCGCGACCAGCGGCCGCGGCGCCTCCGGGGACCGCGGCCCCCGCCAGGGCGGCCCCGCCAGCGAGGCCGGCGCTCTCGAGAAAACGGCGGCGAGACGGATTCCGGCGGTCGGCGGTCGGGGACTGGATGCGCATGGCTGCTCCTTGCGTGGGCGGAGGATCGTGGTGACGCATCTGTTCTACCACGGATGAGCCGCGCACGTCGGGACCCAACGGATCGTCGTTACCGGGGCCGCGGTCGCAGGAGTTCCGGATGCTCGCGCTCCAACCGCGCACGGTCCATCGCTTGCAGCATCCGTCGCGGCTCTCCATCGGTTCCGGCACCGGGGCGCCGCACCCTGCCTACGCGCGGGGTTGCACGATCTCGATGCGGACGCCGTCGGGGCCGACCACGAACGAGATCAGCATGTCCTCCCCGAGCGGGTTGGTGAAGGGGCGCGGCTCCATCGTGAACTCGACGCCCTTGCCCCTGATCTCCTCGGCCGCCGCGCGCAGGTCGGGGAACTGCCAGCCCAGGTGGTCGAAGGCACGGCCGTCGGTGGGCGCCAGCTCCCCCTCGTGTTGCGAGACGAGCAGCCAGACCGTGCCGTAGCGGAGGCCGGCGATGCGGCCCTTCAGGCTGTCGCGCTCGCCCCCGAAGACGTTCTCGTACCAGTCGAGCGCGGCGGTCCGGTCCGTCGAGCGCAGGTGCAGGTGGTGGAAGCCGAGCCACTCGGCGTCCTCGACCACCTCGATCTTCGTGCCCCACGGGTCCTCGACGAACGCCAGCTTGAACAGGCCGTCGATCTCGCGCATCGGCTCGAGGATCTTGACGCCCGCCGCCTCGTACGAGGCCATCTTCGCGGCTAGGTCCGGGAACGAGAACCCGATGTGATCGACGCCGCTGCCCACGCTGGGCCCGGTCGGCTCGCGCTCGAAGAAGATGATCAGGGTGTCGCCGGCGGCGCACGCGTTGTGGCGTCCGTAGTCGGTGCACCCCATGTGGGTCATGTACCACTCCTTGGCCTCGGCGGCGGACGTCGCGACCAGGTGGATGTGGTGGTAGTCCGCGGCGCCGGCGACGGCCGGAGCGCCGGTGACCCAGGCGGTCAGCGCGACGAGGACGAGGAGCTTGCGAGTCATCGGTTGCCTTCCCTCCAGTCTGCTACCGAATCGTGGCGCCGATTATAGCGCCCGCCCGCCCGGGACCCGCCGCCGTGCCCCGCCCGCCCGGGACCCGTCCGGCCGAGACTCGCCGGCGCCGCGCGCGCGCGGATCCCGCCCGTACCGCCGAAGGGCGCGTCGGCGGACGCGGCAACGTCACGTCGTCGGCGCCGACCGCAGCAGCCGCAGGCACGGCGGCACGAGCCAGGCCACGCCGACGAGCCGCCCGGCCAGGATGGCCGTCGCCGCCGCGACAGCCCCGGGGAAGTCGAGCGCATGGATGGCGGCGGCGAGCACCGCGCTCACGGCGACCACCTCGAGCACGGTGGCCGTGGTGGTCGGGCGCGTCCGGCGGGCGTGCACCAGCAGGCCTCGCTGGACGTGCAGCACGACGGACAGGGCCGGGAACACGGAGAGGATGCGGACCGGGAGCAGCGCGAAGCGGGTCAGCGCGAGGTCGAGCCCCGACACGGTGTGGAACCAGAACTCGGCCAGGGGCGTGAAGGCGATCGCCATGAGGCCTCCCGTCGCGGCCAGCGCGAGCAGGAAGGCGAAGTCGCGCAGCTTGGCGAAGTGCTCGCGGCGGTGGCCGAGCAGCGTGATGACCACCTCGAGGAACGACAGGCCGAGGGCTCGGAAGACGAACGTCAGGCCGTGGATGACCGGGAGGACCGCGAGCGACTCGATGGGGAACCGCGCCTGCCCCATGAAGAACGTGACGATCGGCTGGGCGGAGAGGGCGACGAAGGTCGTGAGCCCCAGGGGGGCGTAGAAGCGCGCCAGCGCCGCCGGGCGGAGCGCCTCCATCGCGTCCGCCGGCCGCGGCCGGCCGCGGAGCGCCGTGACCAGCCCTCGCGTCATCAGGCGGCTGGCAACCGCTTCGGTGAGCACGCCGGCGGACAGCGCCAAGGCACCGACCTGGACGCCCGGCAGGCTCGCGGCCCGGAAGGCGGCGAACGCCGTCACCGACATGGCGGCGAGGCGGATCACGGTCCCCGTCGCGACGCGGCGGGTCTGGCCGTGCCGGATCAGGATCCCCTGCCGGAACCGGCGATAGGCGATGGCTCCGGGCCAGGGCAGCAGGAGCACGAGAGCGCCGTGCGTCAGGCGCGCCACGTCGGCCGGAAGACGCAGCAGGTCCGCGACGGCGTCGAACACCGGCGGAAGCAGCAGGACGACCTGCGCCGCGGTGACGAGCGCCGCGAGCCGGTACGCAAAGCGCCGGAGGGCCCGGTAGCTCGGCTCGTCCTCGACGAGCGCCGTCGATGCGCTCATCAGCATGAACACCGGCGACTCGATGATGATGGCGAAGGCGAAGGCCACGCCGAACGCCGCGAGGTTCGTCGTGGGGTCCGGCAGGCGCGCGATGATGGCCGCGAGGTACGGGCCCTCGGCCGCCATCATCAGCCACGTGCCGGCGAGGGGGAGCCAGAAGAGGAGGATGTTGCGATAGGTGAGCGGAGTCGTCGTCACTCGCCTGCGGACGCGATCGGCGGGGGCGCCGCCATCGGACGCGGGGGCGCCCCGCGCGTGAGATTGAGTCTCACTTTGCTTGACCGACCGGATCGGCCGGCGGTATAGTCGCCCGAACTGAAGTGAGACTGAATCTCACTTCATCGGGATCTGTCCATTGAGGACGCTCGAGACGGCTCGGGGATGCGCCCCGGCGTCAGAGAGTGAGATGGCCCGCCCGGTGCGCCCACACCAAGCGGGCCGGCTGAACGCTCGCGCGCGGTTTTCCTGGCTGAGGTTGCACGGCGTGCGGCGCCCAAGTGCCCATTCTAGGAGCTTGCGCCGCGGAACGCCAACGGAGTGCGTGCCGCGGCGCAAGCTCCTGGGCCGGTGGGGGCTGGG
>JAPOVI010000382.1 GCA_026708265.1 Acidobacteriota bacterium | reverse complement strand
CTGAAGCACGACGTGGCCGAGCGCGTACTGCGGCGAGAACGCGAGCCGGTCGCGTACCCGGACGTCGAAGAAATCGGCGCCGAACTGTGTCCGGTTCCCCGGACTGGCGACCGCGCCGGCCGAGACGTGCCGCGACCGCTCCGGTTCGAGATACGAGGACGATGCGCGGAGGAACGTTCTCACGGCGGCCTGCGGAATGCTCGTGCTCCCGAGGATCAGCCTCGTGAGGGCCCCGCGCCCCCCGAGCCGCTCATCGGCGAGATCGATGAAGTTGTTGGTGACGGCGAACGTGTACTGCTGCGCGGGCGTGGGCGCCCGGAATCCGGTCGACACGCCGCCGCGGACCGACAGCGAGCCGCCGAGCGCCAGCCGCCCGGCCCCCTTGACGTTGACCGTCAGCCAGTCGGCAGCGTCGCGCCCGTCGATCGAATCGACGATGGAGAAGTCCTCCGCCCGGATTGCGCCGGCGGCCGAGTGGCCGGCCTCGTGCAGGTACTCGAGCTCGCCGTAGGCGCTCAGGTTCGCGCGCGCCTGCGGCGGCGCCCCGGCCGCGAGCCGCGGGTGATGGGCGGGAAAACCGTGCGCGCCGGCTGCGAACCCCTGCTGTGCGTACGGCCCGGCGTCCCACGCCAGCTCCTCGCCGGCGCCGACGCGGTACTGCTCGCGCCGCCATTCGGCCCCCGCCATGGCATGCCACGACGGCCCCAGCGGAAGGGCGAGGTCGAAGTTCAGCGACACTTCGTCCTGGCGCGTGTCGCCCAGGCGGATCGGCCCCTGCGCGCCGGGGACACCGAACGACGGGTTCAGGGTGTGGGACAGGTCCATGGCCAGCGACGATCGCCCGACGTTCGCCGAGGCGTCCCATGCGAATCCGCTCGGCGCGATGTGGCGGATGCCGGCCACGCCGGAGACGTCGCGCAGCAGACCGCTGAAGTGGGGCGAGAACCCGCCGGGGTAGGTGTCGAGCATCGAGAAGCAGCCCGGCGTCGCGCGCAATGCTCTCAGCGCGGCAGGCGCCGGTCGGCCGTCGGCGTCGAGAGGAACCTGCGGACACGGCGCGCCGCCCGGTTCGCGGCCGACCAGCAGCAGGGAGTCGGCGTTGGGCGGCGCGTCGGCGAGTCCGTACGGATAGCGGTAGACGCCCAGCGTGTGCGGCGAATGGGGGGACCGGTAGTAGAACGCCGACGAGAGGCGCCGCTCGGCGTACCCGCCGTGCGCGTAGGGCGTCAGTTCGAATCTCGGGAGCGGCGGCAACGCCATGTTGACGAAGGTCTTCAGATCGTCGGACAGGCGTGGCCGGCCCCAGACGTAGGCCGTGTCGCGCGCGCCTGCGACGGCGGCGGCCTCGTCGGTCTGCACGGCGCGGTTGGTCGGCTGCGACCCGCCGTACTCGATGCTGAGATTGGCGAAGCCGGACGCTCCGACCGGCAGGCCGGCGTTGGCCGCTATGGCGCGCTGGCCGGCCCGGCCGCCGAGGCCGTCGCAGGAGAACGAGGCGCCGCAGGTGGCCGGGTCGCCGTCGTTCCCGGTGAGCAGCGTTCCGGTGGTGAGGTGGACGGCGCCCCCCTCGCGCGCGTCGGCGAGCTCGAAGTTGACGACGCCGCCGATGGCGTCCGAGCCGTACTGCGCGGCGGCGCCGTCCCGCAGCAGCTCGACCTGGCGCAGGGCGATCGCCGGGATGGTCGACACGTCGGGACCCTGCGATCCCTGGGCCAGACCCGGTCCGAGCCACGCGAGCATCGGACTCCGGTGCCGGCGCTTGCCGTTGACGAGCACCAGCAGGTGGTCGGGCGACAGGTTGCGCAGGGTCACGGGCCGGACGAATGCCGCGCCGTCGGCCACCGGCTGCCGGGTCACGTTGAACGACGGCGCGAGCGCGCGCATCAGGTCGGCCATGTCGGTGCGCGGCTGGGAGGCCAGTTCCCTGGCGGTCAGCACGTCGACCGGGACGGGGGAGTCGAGCACGGTGCGCTGTTTCACCCGGCGGCGGGAGCCCACGACGACGATTTCCTCCCTGAGCGCGTAGTCGAGCGCGAGCGGCACGCGCAGGTCCGCCTGTTCGGAGAAGGCGACGTCGACCGCGATCTCGGCGCCGGCGAAACCGGGCATCGTCACGGCGAGCCGCCAGCGGCCGGGGCGCAGCGGGCCGAAGGCGAAGCGGCCGGCCGCGTCGGTGGTGGCTGTCACCGGCGGTGCGTCCGCCGCTGCGGCCTCGACGAGCGCGCCGGGCAGGGCGAGGCCCTGCTGGTCGACCACGGCTCCCGCGATCCGCGTGGGGATCAGCGGTTGTAGGGAGACGGCCAGGCGCGTCGTGGCGCCGGCTGCGACCTCGACCGCGACGCTCTGTTCGGCGTAGCCGTCGTGCGAGAACGTCAGGCGGTAGGCACCGGCGACCAGCGGGGGCAGCTCGTAGCGGCCGGCGCCGCCGGTGCGGACCGCCGAGACGTAGCCGGAGGGCGAGATCGCCTCGACTGCGGCGCCGGGCAGCGGGTCGCCGAACCCGTCGGTGACGCGTCCGAGGACGACGTCCGCGGGCTGTGCGGCGCTGGCGTGCGCGGTTGCGAGCGCGAGGAACACGGCCGTGGCGGCGGCTCTTGAGGCTGCAAAGCGTGGGAGCATCGGGGTTTGTCTCCGGATAGGGCGGAACGCGGACGCGGGAGTCTAGGGAGGCGCGGGCCGCGTGTAGGGGCCGTTTCCCGACGCCCGGTGCGTACGCTGTGCCGGGTTGTTGGTGGAGGGACCGATGGACCGGATCGACGAGG
>JAPOVI010000135.1 GCA_026708265.1 Acidobacteriota bacterium | reverse complement strand
CGGATGCGCGGCCACGCCGTGGTCCCCGAGACGAAGGGTCCGGACCGCGCGGCGGTGGAGGGCGCCAGGCGCGGCCTGGTGCGGAGCCTCCTCGGCCGGCGCGGCCCGGGCGGTGGCCACCGGCAGCGCGGCGTCTGTGGCGGACGGCGCCCGCGGGTCGGACCACCGCCGCCTCGTTCAGGTCGCCGAGGAGCTCGACCGGCGCCAGCGCGGCGCCGAGCTGACGGCGGCGACGTCGGCGGCGGCGCGGGCGGCCCGGCTCGATCGGTGGGCCGACTGCCGCGGCCGGAAGGGCGAGGTCCCCGAGATGCTCAAGGCCCTCCACGCCGACCGCCACCAGGCGATCACCGGGGCGTGCTCGCGGGAGAGGGACCGCGCGGCGGAGGCCCGGCGGTCGGGGGACAGGGACTTCGATCTCCTCCGCGAGCGGGTGCGCGAGGGCCGCGTCCGGGTGTGGGCGCAGGCGTGGCAGGGCAGGGGCGCGCAGTCGTTCGACGGGCGCAGGTGGCTGTTCGATGGATCGCGGACGCACCCGGACAGGGTGCCGCCGCCCGGCAGCCCGGCCGACGGCGTGAAGGCGATGCTGCTCGTCTCGGGCGGCCGGGTCCGGTATGGCGCGGACGCCCGCCTGCGGGTCGGGAAGGACCTCGCGGTGGAGGTCCCCGAGGGCCTCGACGACGAGCAGCGGCAGTCGGCCCTCATCTACGGGGCCGCTCAGGCGATCGTCGCGGCGCGCAACCCGACGATGGCGCCGGGCAACCGCGAGGCCGTCGTCCTCTCCGGGATGCTCGCGTCGGCGATGGCCGAGCGCCTCGACGCGACCTACGAGCCGCCGGAGGAGGCCCGCGGCGTCGATCCGGCCCGCGTGAGCGACGAGCTGCTCCGCCGCGGGAACGCGCTCGTCCAGGAGGTGGGCGTCCGGGTGCAGCAGCGTTTGGAGACCACGCTCGGGCGCGAGCAGCTCGAGCGACACAAGGAGGTCGACCACCAGGTCGACTTCATCGCCCGGCACAGCTTCGGGGAGAAGCCCCGGCGCGAGGCGCGGCAGGAGGGCCTCGCCCGCGAGCGGGGCGCGGCGCCGGCCCGCGGCGAGGCGGCGGTGGATCTCGGTCTGGGAAGGGGGTAGGCGGCATGCGTGTGCGGTCCTTCGGTTGTGCGGTGTGCGCCGGCGCCCTGGCGCTGGCGATGGGGGGGCTCTGGCCGGTGCCGGCGGCGGTGTCGGCGCAGGGTCCGCGGCTGACGTGCGACGCGCCGTTTCCGGCCGGCGTCCGCGCCACAGCGGCGTCGCGCCACGACTGCTGGCTCCACGAGGCGGGAGGAAAGTCGGCCGTGCCCTGGCCGGACCCCGCGCCTTTCGCGGAGGGGTCGGTGGTCACGGTGTACAGCGCCCGCTGGGGCGCGGGCGGCACGCCGAGGCTGTTCTGCTCGGCCGAGAGCGCGCGGGGCGAGGCGTACGACCGGTGGTTCACGGCGGCGGCCGTGCGCGGGGCGAGCACGCTGGAGCGCGCGTCCTACGGCGTCCGGTCAGCGAGCGTTCCCGCCGGCGACCGCCTCGTCTCCTCGTTCTTCGGGGGACGTCCCGAACGGGTGGAGTGGGAGCGCGCCTCCCGCTACGACCCGCAGGCCCGGCGGTGGGTGTCGCGGAGCTGGCAGGCGGATCCGTCCGCCTCGTTCCAGGTGCCCGCGTTCATGCGCCCGGCGGGTGCGGCCGGCGGCGAGGAGTCGCCGGTGGAGGCCGTGCGGCGACCCCAGGTCCGCAGCGGCTACACCTGCCCGGAGTTCGGGATGTTCGCGCGGCAGCTCGGCGAGCGGGTCGACCAGGCGGCGGCCGGCCCCGGCGTTCCGGCGAGGTGCCTGTCCCCGGCTGACTCGGGCCCGATCTTCGACGGCGACGAGCTCAACGTCGAGGCGCGGTACCTGCCGGGCGCCGGCACGTTCGGCGGCGGCGACGGCCCGTGGGACATCGAGACCACGCCCCGGGCGCGGCCCGGCGACGGGCTCGGCCGCGGTCGCCGTATCGCAGACGCGCCGGTGGTCGCCGCGTTCAGCTCCGGGATGGCGTGCGTCGAGCGGGAGAGCATCGTGCTCCGCCGATACCTCCGCCGGAGCTGGGTCGACACGAGCTACACGGAGTACGACCCGACGTGCGATCTGAGCGGCGTGGTCCTTCCGCCGGGGACGCCACCGGGGGATCTGCAGCCGCCGCATTGCGGCGCCGGGGGTTTCGATCCCGCGGGCAGCCGCACCGTGGAGTCCGGCTACTGGAACACGTGGTGGGAACACGTGTGGGAGCCCAACGCGGCGGAGACGGACCCGCACCTTCCGTGGGCGCGCGTCTTCTGGCATGACGGCGGCGGCCGGTCCACGCTCGAGTCGGGCGGGGTCCTCCTGGGCGACGACGGGACGGGGGTGTGCCTCATCGGCAAGGGGTTCGTGCGCAGCCCGGCCCTGCCGGCGGTAGTCCCCCCGGTAGCCGGCCGGCTCGCGGGCACGTGGACCGACTACCGGTCGGGCACTGTCCCGGTCGAGTGTCCGAAGGAGGACGGAACCGCGGGGTTCACGTCCGCGCCGGCCGGTAGCCCGGCGCCCGCGTACGACGTCCCCGTGTCCGTGGACTTCGCCCCGCTGATCCACGAGGAGGCGGCGGCCGAGTCGTACTCCCTGCGGGAGTACCGCTCGTCGAGGCCGTGCTCGGACTGGCCGGAGGGCGCCGACCCGGCTCCGGTGGCGGGCGTGGACTGCGGTGTCGATCTCCCTGTGTCCCCCGCCCGCGGCCGGCGTCTCGATTCGTTCCGGCGGCAGGTGGCGACGTCCGCGGGCACGGGCCGCATCACCTCGCTGTTTCTCGACGATGCCGCCTCGATGATGTCGCACTCGTGGGACGTGCGCCGCGCGTCGGGCCTCGCGGGCGTCCTCGAGCTCGATACGCCGTGGGGCGGCGGCGCCGACGTCGGTTCCGGTGTGGCGGCCGAGGCGCGGCGCTTCGGGGCTCCGTTGTCGCCGTGGACTGATTGCGGCCGCCGGGACTTGCTCATGGGCCGGGCAGCCGACTCCCTGTGGGGCGCGTGGGTGGAGCGGGCCCGCTCGCACGGGGCCGCGGAGGTGGCCGGATCTGTCGGCCTGCTCCGGCTCGCGGAGGGGCTCGATCCCCGCACGACCGTGACGTGCACGACGGGAGGGGACTGCCGGCCGGCGCCGGACGCGCTGCTGGCCCGCCAGCGGGCGATCGAGGAGGAGGCGCGGCGGCTGGGCGCCGATAGGCAGGCTGAGCCGGATCGCGTGTGCGGGATAGGGGATCGGGTGTCGCCGCCTGGCCGGTAGGCGACCCCGTTCGTGGCGAATGCAGCAGGGCGAGAGGCGGTTCGCAAAGGCGATTCGGGTCCGCGTGTCGCGTGGCCTGTACGACCACATCGACAAGCTCGCCACGGATCTGTGTGTTTCGCGTTCGGAGGTCCTCCGGGATGCGATTCGGCGCGGCGTCGTGGTTCTCGAGCGCAAGCACTCGCTGCAGTGGCGTTCGGACCGCCGGGGGTTGAGACCGGGGGGAGGAGCGTGATGATGCGTCGCGTTGTTGCGGCCGGGGTCCGGACGTTCGCCCGGTGGTCGAAGGTCCCGCGGCCCGCCGCGTGGGGTGGCGGCTCGTGATGCGGCGGCGCGGCGGCTTCCGGCGGCTCGCGGCGCTCCTCGTCGGCGGCCTCGTCATTCTCGCCGCCGTCGGGACGCGTCCGCGGTGGGAGCGGGTCAACGGCCGGGTGGTGCCCCCGCCGGCGGGAGGCCGGCCTCGGCTTGTCGAGGTCGTGGCCCCGCGGGCGTGGACGAAGGTCACGGGCTGGACCGACGGCGCGGGCCGCTTCTTCCTGTTCATGGCGAGGCGCGGCGCCGCGCACACGCTCCGCGTCGAGCGCTCGGGCTGCGGTCCGGCCGTCGTCGAAGGCGTGCGTTTCGAGCGGGGCCGCGACACGCTCGTCCGGGTGCCGCCGTGCTAGGGGCGCGGGGAGTGCGGCGCCGGCTCTTCGTCGCGGGGGCGGCCCGTTTCGCGAGGGCCTTGCTTCCGATGCTGGCGGTGGCGGCCGGGGTGTTCGCGCTCTCGTCTCCGTCCTGCGGCCGCGCGGTCCGCTCCCTCGATCCGATGCTCGACTCCATGCGGGGCGTCGGCCGGTCCCTGTCGGTGTACGAGCCGAGCCGCATGGAGGTCGTCGACGCGGTCATCGGCCTGCTCGCCCTCGGCCCGCGGGACACCCTGGTCGACATCGGGTCCGGCGACGGCCGCTTCGTCGTCGCCGCGGCCCGCGCCGGCGCCGCCGCGGTCGGTATCGAGCGCCAGGGGCCGCTCGTTGCGCGGTCCCGTGACAACGCGAGGATGGCCGGGGTCGGCTCCCGCGCGACGTTCGTTCACGCCGACGCGATGACGCTGCCGAGCGTCGTCTCGCGGGCGACCGTCGTCACGGTGTTCCTCACGCCCGAGGGGTTCGAGGTGCTCGTGCCGTGGCTGGAGTCGGTCCTCGAGCCGGGCACGCGCGTGGTCTCCCACACGTGGCCGGTTCCGGGGTGGCGACCGCTCAGCGCCGTGCTGGTCGAGGGCGCCGACGGCCGCACCTGGCCCGTCTACCTCTACCGGTTCCCCGCGGCCGATGCGTACGTCCGCGGCGTGCACGGAGGAACGTAGTGGCCACGCTCGTCGTCGTCGAGTCGCCCGCCAAGTGCCGGACCATACAGCGCTGTCTCGGCCGCGGCTACCTCGTCCGGGCGAGCCTCGGCCACCTTCGGGACCTCCCGGCGGCCCGCCGCGGGCGGAAGGGCGCCGTGGCGCTCGGTCTCGATCCCGACAAGGCCTGGAAGGCCACCTGGGAGATCCCGCCGGACCGGCGCGACGTCGTGACGGGGCTGCGCCGCCTCGCCGGGCGCACGGCCCCGGTGGTGCTCGCGACGGACTGCGACCGGGAGGGCGAGGCGATCGCCTGGCACCTGCGGCAGCTCCTCGGCGGCGCGGCCGGGCGTTTCACCCGGGTGACGTTCAGCGAGATCACCGAGTCCGCCATCCGGGCGGCGTTCCAGGCGCCGCGGCGTCTCGACATGGGGCTCGTCCACGCCCAGCTCACGCGGCGCTTCGTCGACAGGCTCGTCGGGTGGCGCGTCTCGCCGGCGCTGGTCCGTGCCGTCGATCAGGCCCGTTCGGCCGGGCGCGTGCAGTCGGTGGCGGCCCGGCTGGTGGTCGAGCGCGAACGCGAGATCGCGGCGTTCCGCCCGGTGCCGTACTGGGAGGTCGCCGTGACGCTCGAGACGCCCGGAGGTCCCGCCGTGTTCCCGGTGGCGGATAGCGGCGACGCCGGGTCGGCCGACGCCCACCGTTTCGCCGGCGAGGCGGAGGCCCGGGAGGCGGCCGCGGCGATCCGTGCGGTGGGGACGGCCCGCGTCGTCTCGGTCCGCTCGGTGCCCGGGGTCCGCCACGCGCATCCGCCGTTCACGACCTCGTCGCTCCAGCAGGCGGCCAGCGCCCGGCTGAAGCTCACCGTCGCGCGCACGATGGAGCTCGCGCAGCGGCTCTACGAGGCCGGGGCCATCACCTACATGCGGACCGACGCGGTGGCGCTGTCGGCCGAGGCCGAGCGGGGGCTGCGGTCCCAGGTCGCGGCGATGTACGGCGGCGAGTACGTGGCGGACCCGCCGAACCGCTTCAAGGCCGCGGGCGGCGCGCAGGAGGCCCACGAGGCGATCCGGCCGACGTCGTTCGATCCGAAGAGCGGCCCCGCGCTCGACGGTGACGAGACCCGCCTCTACGAGCTGGTCCGCCGCCGCGCGCTGCAGAGCCAGATGGCCCCGGCCAGGATCCGCAAGGACCGCGTGGAGGCGCAGGCCGGCCGGTGGCGTCTCGCGCTCGCCGGGGTCGCCGTCCTGTTCCCCGGGTTCGAGGCCGCGTGGCCTCCCGATCGCGAGGACCCGGCCGTGCCGCTGCTCGAGGAGGGGGCGGAGCTCAGGGTCGGCGACGTCGCCGTGGCGGCCAAGCGCACCAGGGCGCCGAAGCGGTTCACGCAGGCGACGCTGGTCCGCGAGCTCGACATCCGCGGCATCGGCCGGCCGTCGACCTACGCGCAGACCATCGCCGTGCTGATCGAGCGCGGATACGTGGAGTCGCGCCGCCGCGACCTGGCCGCGACCGCGCTGGGCGACCGGACCGTGGCGTGGCTGATGCGCCACTTCGGCGACCTGCTCGACTACTCGTTCACGGCGCAGCTCGAGCGCCAGCTCGACGAGATCGCCGCGGGGTCGCGCGAGTGGCGGGGCGTCCTCGATGCGTTCCACCGGCGGCTGATCGAGCAGGTCGAGCGGGCGTCGGCTTGACGGGCGGGGCCCCCTGGGCGCGCCGGCCGTCCGGGGGCTGGGTCCCGGACGGGCCGATTCGGGCCCCGCCCGATGGGCTGTGCGTGTGGCCGGGACGGTTCTCGAGAAGCCGAGGTTCGAGTCATGAAGGGGTTCGTGGGCACGGTGGTGATCGTGGGCTGCATCGTCGGCGTGGTGATGTGGGCGTTGCTCGCGCGCTACCAAGCGGATCTGAGGGCCGTGCGCGGGATCGACCCGTGCGCGCTCGACGAGGTCGCGTGCGCGTCGACGCCGTCCGGGCTCGTTCACCACGCGACGTTCTCGGCGGCCGGCAGGCCGGGCGGCTCTCCTTCCGCGAATCTGTCGGTCTCGTGCGTGGGCTCCCTGTGGGACGTGGGCATTGCCTTCGGGAAGCCTCTCCCGCCGGGCCGGTACAACGTCGGCTGGGAGTCGTTCGTCATCCCGTCGCCACCGCCCGGCGCGGGAGGCTGGTCGGCCTCGGACGGGTTCCTGTCGAGCCCGGAGCCGGGCGCGTTCGTCGAGGCGGCGCTCGGGCCGGTGCCGCTCCCGGGAGAGGTCGCGCTGGCGGCTCTCGACGTCGATCCGCCCCTCGTGTTCAACGTGACTCGGGCCCCCGAGTTCGAGGCGTCGTTCGCGTTCGACGCGCTGCGCGTCCGCGCGGTGGTGCGTGCGATCGCTGTCGGGTGCGGCAGGGGGGAGCCCGCGGATGGATGAGCGGGCGCTGGAGGTCGCGGGCGCGTTGCTGCTGTGGCTCGTCGTCTCGGCGCTGCTGCTCGCCCTGTATCTCGTGGCGGTCGCTGGCGCTCCGCGCGCCCGTCGCCGCCGCCGCCGGTGAGTGAGGAGGTCCGCGAGTGGGTCGGCCGAGACGCGTGTCCGAGCCGCATTCCGGCGGGGGATGGACGACCCGTGTCGTCGATGCGCCTGCGCCCGAGGTCCGCGTGGGCCGGGCGTGCGTGCCGGTCGATCACGAGAACCTGGAGCGTTTCGGGTGGTCGGAACGGACCGACGAGGGCCGGGGCCGGGTGGTGCGGTCGGCGCTGCGTTTCGCGGCGGAGATGGGCGTCCAGGTCGTGGTCCCGCCGGCCGAGACGCCTCCCGGTCTGCCGGAAGGGGCCGTCGTGGTGCGCCAGCCGCCGCCGGCGGCGTTCCGGTCGAACGGCGAGTGGGCGGCGGACCTGATGAAGCGGGTGGCCCGTCACTACCTCGCTGACGCCGAGGAGGGCCCCCGGGCCGTCGAGTCGCTGCTCTTCTACGGCCTCACGGGGCGGACGTCGGCCGACTACGCGGGGGCGCTGGCGCACGGGCTGGGGTATCTGCGCGACCGGCAGCAGGCCCCCGCTGTCCGGACGGGAAGGCCGTGGCTCCCGGCCGGCGTGGCGGAAGGCGATCACGCCGCGCTCCGCGCGGCGCTCCTCGAGCGCGTCGCCGCGGCTGGCGATGAGTGGGGTTCGCCGGAGTCGCCCTATGCGTGCGCCCGCGTGCTGACGCGCGCCCATACGGAGCGTTTGTGTTCGCCGCTCGCGCTCGATGCCGCGCGTTCGGAACTCCGGCCGCTGCCTCCGTCGCCGTACGGCGACACGCTGGGCGGTTGGTTCGCCTGGCACCTGGCGGAGACGCAGCCGCGCTTCCGGGAGTTCGACCCGGCGGAGTTCGCGGCGGACTGCAACGAGTGGCTCGCCGCCCGTGCGGCCGAGGATCTCCTCGACAAGGCGGACCTGCGCGGCGTCGTCGACGGTGTGCCGGCGAGCGTCTCGTCGGGGCCCGTCCGGGACGCGCTGGACGCCCTGCCGGTCCCGGCTGACGATCCGGCTTGGTACGGCATGCTCGTGGGCGATCAGGCGGCCGGATGGAACAGGCACCCGCTGAACCGGCCGCGGCCGGTTCTCGATCCCGTCGCCAGCGTCGAGCCGGCGGCGTTCCGCGAGCTGGACTCCCGGCGCCCGGAGGACGCCGTCGTTCTCGAGGACCGCATTCTCGGCCTGTGCGCCGGGTCCGGCGTCGCGGTGAAGCTCCACGATTCGGACCGGATCCGCTCGTTCCATGCGCCGGCGGCGTCTCGCGGGGGCCTCGCCGCTCACGTCGTCCATCCGGTTCCGGAGCGGTTCGGGAGCACGGAGGACTGGGGCCGCTCGCTGCTGGGGGCGGTCGCGCTCGCGGTCCAGACGCACCCGCGGCTCTACGACCATGCGCGCCTCGATCGGCTGTTCGGGAAGGACCCGGCCGAGGGCGCGAGGGTGTTCGACGACGCGACGCGCGTGCTGTGCGAGCACTATCACATCGATCGCGCCGGCGTGGTCTCGCGCGCCCGGGCGTTCGAGGCGAAGCCGGTCGGCGACCGGGCCGGCGTGATCGCGCTCGACGAGATCGAGGACCGCACCGGCCTGCCTCCGCCCCGATTCGAGGTCGCCCGGCGGGCGTTCTGGACCGCGCTGGGGGACGGCTGCGAGCGCGAGGGTGTGGCGCGCGGGTGGACGGCCGCGGCCATCGCCGCCGCCGATCACGACCACGTCATGCTCGAGAGGGTCCGGCGTGCGGCGGCGGCGGACGTCCCGCTGGTGGTCCGCGGCTGCGACCGGGTCCTCGACCTCGGTGCCGGGCGCACCTGGGGCGCGGTTCGGCCGTCCGGCGCCGTCGAACGCTCGGTGGCGGACGTCGTCGCGGATCGACTCCTGTCGGGCGTCGGCGCGACCGAGCCGAAGATGGACCTCGACCGGCGTGACAGCCCGCGTGTCCGCGAAGTCCTCGGCCGGCTCGCGGCCGCGAACCGGCCGGCCGACATGGTGCTCGCCAAGATCGCGCCGGGTTCGGCGGTGGGCGGGGAGCGCGACGACGCGACGGTGCTCGAGGTCGTCCGCGAGCGTGCCGAGGCCGTCGCCGAGTTCATCCTCGATCCGACCCGAACGCGGCGTTCGGATCGCGTAGGTGACGTCACGCACTCCAGGTCGGCGACGCCCTGGAAGGACCTGGAGAGCGCCCGGGCTTGGCGGGCGAGCGGCGTGGAGCCCGACGCGCTACGGCAGCGCGGCACGGATCGCGACCGCGCCGTGCAGCCGCCCCGCTAGTGGTCGGGTGTGGTGGCGGGCGGTGGAGATGGAGCACGGGATTCGGTTTGCAGCGGTGGTCATGGTGGCGGTTGCCGCCAGCCTCGCCTTCAGCGGCCCGCGGCTCTCTGGCAGCGTGATGTTCGCCGGCCGCGTTCCCTGGGACGCCCTGATCGTACTCGCCGTGGTGCTGCCCGTGTACTCTGGTGCCGTCCATGCGGTCCCCGCGTGGTCGAGCGTGGTCGTCGCCTTGGTCGGGTTCGGTTGCCTCGCGCTCGGGTCGACGAGCCAGTTCCTCCTGTCGGTGGGCGCCGTCCTGCTGCTTGTTGCGGTGGCCGATGCCGGTTGGTCAGCAGCGGCCGGAGCGTCTCGTGGCGCCGGTCTGTGAACGGACGGAGGGTCCGGATGAGCAGCGGCGGTCGCAGGACCTTGGCGGGTAGGCGCGGTTGAGCCCCGCGAGAGCGTGGCCGACGGAGCCGTGCACGAGCTTCCCTCGGCCGGTGGGTGCCGACGTTACGGTCAGTCTGCTTCCGGGCCAGTCGGGCTCGGTGCTGACGGTTTCGCCGGCAGAAGGTCCTCTTGCGCGCCTACTTGTCGTCTCAAGGTGCCCGGTGTCCTCACGGATTCGACGACTCCGTACTGGCTTCGGGGAAGCATGCAACTCACAGTTCCTCCAATGCTCCAAGCAGCCTCTCGGCGTACGCATCCGCAGTGAGCCGCACCCAGGAGGGCGTAAACCAGAACAGCCAGCCAACGCCAAGCACGACAGCCACGCCCGCACTCACAACCCGAGTGGGCTCGGGCCCGAGTTCGAGGCGGAAGTCCAGGTACAGCCGTGCGCCGATCGCGATCGCCGAAGCAATAGCAAGAGTCACGCCGAGAGGCTTCATTCCCCAGAAGTTGCGGCGAAATCCGTATTCGCAGTTGGCTTGGAACACCAATGGAAAACGCTCACGGGAACGCGTGCTGTCGCGCAGGAACTGTATGCAGGCATCGTATGCCTGGTCGGCCTGCACCGGGTCGGCGACCTCATCCTCTGCTGTGGGAATGCGCGTATCCGGGACAAGGCGGCGCAGCTTGTCGTGGCGTCGCTGTAGCAACACGGGGTTGTCGGAATCGATGTGCCTCAAGAGACGTGTAGTCGGCTTGCCACCCCAACGGGCATAGAGGCCGACTTCTTTCCTCTTGCCGGCATCCCGAGCCACCTGTGCAATTAGAGCGGTACCCCCGCACCAAGCAACGAGGCCCCAAAGCGTACCGGCGATCACGGAAGCATCTGGATACCAGCAAAGTACACCAAGCGCGACGGGCAAGGCGACAAGGAGAGCAGGTTGTAGTCGGGCGCTTCTGACGTACGGGTCCATGAGGTAGTCCTTCATTGTCGCCTCATCCATAGCGCGCGAGTGGTGTGCCAAGTACGGAGCCATTGAATTGGGTGTAGCAGGCATGCCCACCAAACATACACGCCACGAAGCGGCCCAGCCGTAGGCGCGTTGGAAAAGTCGCCGCGCGAAAAGAGATAGGCGGCCGGCGTTGGGTCCTGCGGCGTATGTCCAACTATGACAAGCAGGGCCCGTCGGATCGGTGGCGCCGTGCATGTGAGGAGCTGTGCCATGCCCTCCAAGTCGATGTCGCTGGGCAGGGGAGGTGAGTCCGGATGCGTGTGCCACATACCGATGTAGCGCACGGCACCGCGAGTAGTGGTGCGCATTTCGTCGTTGATTGCGGCCGTACCAACCGTCCCGCACAAAAACCCGCTGCGCGAGGCACGACTGTCCGGCGGGGGGCCTGTCGCGTTTGAGACCCAGACGACGCGTGCGGCATCGTCGCGCTCGCCGAACAACAGACCGCCGGTCTCGACTCGCCGACCGCGCCAGCGTACGCTGCGCTGGACGCTGGTCAGGATGGATTGCCAAGCGCGGGGGGCGATTCGGACGTGATATCCGGCGTGGTTGTCGCGCGTCACGCGGTCGCTAGGCCAAGCAAGGCTGGCGTAGCCCAGTTGTTCAGGGCACGGGCGCAGGCGGTGGGGTTGGGTCATGAAGTGTGCGGTCGCAGGAGGGCCGCCGGCTCGGAGATCCTGGGCGACGTGATTGAGCATTGTGGCAGCGAGAACCGCAACGTCGGCAACGGAGCCGACAAACGTTGGGTCCGAGCAACCGGGCTCGGGCTGAAACAGTGATCCGGCATCCGACGCGTCGGGCCAGAACTCGTCAACAAAATGATGGAGTCGTCGGTCGGAACACGCGGCCATCTTCGCGAGGCGTGCGACGTCCGCTACGGCGCCGGAATGGTTCGGACGCGAGAGAACAACGAGTCCCCGCTCGGCTCTGGGTCCGACGACCATGGAGGCGATCGAGGCACGGAATCCGTTGGGTTGGCCCCATGAAAGCTCCAACTTCTTGAGAAGCGCCCGTGACGCCGTCGTATCGATAACGAGGTCTACTCCCTCAAAAAAGTTCTCCACAGGTGTTGCTGTCAGCAGGTCGGATGATCGGGTTTCGAGGTCAAGGTCGCCGCGAATGCGCCGCAAGCGTCGGGCGAGTGCCTCGACCTTGAAATCAGTGATGTCACCATCTTCGTAGAGCTGGCGAAGTAAGACGCCAGGCGTTACAGTATCCCGGTCGTGCAGGACCAGCTTGGCCACGCCGGCGCGTGTCAAGTACTCGGCGACGGCGCTACCAAGCGCGCCGCAACCCCATAGGAGGACGGTACGATCTGCAAACCACGACAAAGCGGAGCCGTGATCTCGTCGCGACACGATCTCGGGCCGAGCCTCCGTGAGCCGACACCAGTCCACGGGAGCAGTCGCCGCCCAGTCCATAATGATCCGCTCAACCTCCACGCCGATCTCGCGGAGTCGGTCGTTCGTGGAGTGCTGGTTCAGAGAGAGACGGAGGCCATTGGCAAGCACGGGATCAACGTACCATACGGTCAGATGCTGCTTTAGTTCGTCGGTTCCCCGAATACCGCGCATCGGTGTCCCAATGACAACATAGAGCGGACTGTCTCGAGGGTTCTGTGCGACCGCCAACTTCAGCGCGAGAAACAGAAGCCGACGAGGCACGCCGCGCTCTTCGAGTTCAGTCAGGAGGTCACTGACCATTGCGGGGAACTCGAAGGGCATGGGCGTAGAAAGCAGAACGACGGCGCCGACGGGGCTAGGTGGGGGCGCCTCGAGAATCTCCGACCAAGCGTTGATCTCAGTCCGGCGGTCGGACACTGAGCGAAGGCCTGCCAATCCGAACCAGGTTTGGCCGCCCGTGGCGGGCGCATCGACCGTGGGGATGATCATCCGATTTCCGAGGGTATACGCGACGGGCGGGTGAAGGGGAGCGCCGACGGGATCGAGCTGGTTGAGTGCGGCTTGTCGAAGCCACTCTTCAAGGCGCTGAAGGAATCCGAACATGCCGTCACTGGCATCCCACTCCGTATTGGGGGCTTGGTAGAGACAAAGGTGGTGTTGCCATTGCACGTGGGGAGAGCCCGCGAAACGGCGGTGAGGTACGTCGACATCCGGGGGACGGAACGGAAAGTCGGCAGGCACAGAGATGGTGACGCGCTCGCGGTTGCGGAGACGGAGGCCGCCGGGAGCACAGGCAAACGAACGCGTGGAGATGGAGCAGTCCAAGACAAGCACCCCGTTACGCTCAGCGAAGCTGAGGATCTCAAGGGCTCCGTCCGCGAAGGCCTGGACCTCGCGAATCTCCTCAAGGGCTGACGTCTGGCCTTCAGTCATGACGCCGCCCGAAGCCTACCCGCTCCTTTGGGGGCTCGTCCGTGCCCCGGGCGGCGACGATGGCCGTGCCCATAGCGGCCGAAGACGCCTTGCCTGTCGAGGCGCCACATTCTTGGTATTGGAGTCCGTCCGTTGAAATCTCGAAGACGATCGGTTGAGGGCGGTCTTCGTCGGGGTGCTCCTGTGTGCACAGGAACTCGTCGTTGGCGATCTCTTCGTACCGCTGTTTCGCCTTCGCGTGCGGCGGATTGTCACCCTTCTTGTTCGATGCGGGAATTGGCTCGGAACTCGCAACGATATAGCCAGGGTTGAGCTCGGCGTTTTCCATGGCGTCGAGAATGTCCTGCTTCAGTACCTCATCCTTGTCGCCATCGTCCTTCCAGTACATGACGGACTTAGAACAGTGATGCGCGGCAAGCATTACGTTCCAGGCTAAGTCGTCGTCTTTACTGCGTTCGAATATGCGCTTGATCGTGGGGTAACAATGGTCCCCCAGGAATAGCCCGTAGCCGGTAACGGGGTCGTCAATGAGTCGAATCTGCAGCGCGATGCTGCAGTCATTCCGGTCGCCCGTGGCGTCGTCCTTGAAGGGTGCATGGACAAAAGGCGCGGAATTGGGCGGCATGATCCACGCCGTCAAGGTCGGTAATCGCGTTCCCCGGCACGGTCAGACGGTCGCGAGGAAAGTCCTTGAACTCTTCCTCTTCAAGTAAGTCGTCGTAACCGATGATCCGAACACGGTCTCCGCTGCCGGGATTGCCCTTCTCGGCAATAGTCTTCTTGACCCGGCGCTTTGCCTCCTTCTGAAAGGCCTTGGCGTCGTCGCACAAGTCCTTTTTGTACTCGCGAAAGATGCGTGGAGAAAACCACAACTCACCAATGCTGACGTCCTTCAAAAGGTCGGCGAATCCGAGGCAATGGTCTTCGTCAGGATGAGTGAGCACGAATGTTGCTAGGTACGGTTCGTCGTTCTGCTGCGGCAGTAGCTGCTTTAGTTTGTCCACGATTGGCGTGTGGGGATCGTCGTCGTCGTTGGAAGTGGCCAAGTGGTGGAGGTCTACCTGAAGAGCTGTATCTGAGTTGACGGTAACCGTCGTACTGTCACCGGTACCGACAGGCCAGAAAACGAACCCCTGCGTGGGTAGTGCGAAGTCGTTGTCGTCGGTCTGTGTCATGATAGGGTGCTCCTGTGGCTTATGGTCGGTTGTGATGTAGGTGTCGAAGAATCACGATCGGACGGGACCGGCGTCGGCGGGAGGCGGCGGAGCTGAGCTGGAGCGATCTTCTCTTCAGGCCAATCGTGCTCCTGTTGGTCGATTCGGATGATGGGCGCCGTGTGCCGCGGGCTGTCCGGGCCGGGAGCCTGATTCTGCGCTGCCATCGCAGCCCTGCGCTTCATAGGGCTACCACGATACCACGGTGGCGCGGTGGTTGACAACCGCCGGTGTAGGTCGCACAATCGGCATCATGAAACCGGTGAAGGCGATGACGGTCCGCCTGTCTGCCGACCAGTCAGAGGAGTTGGACACGATCGCGGCTGTCGACGGTCAGCCGGTTGCGCATGTGATCCGCTCCGCAATCGCTGAGCATATCCAGGAGCGCAAGCGTGACGCTGCGTTTCAGGACATGTTGCGCCAGCGCATTGAGCGAGCTCGGCGGATGCTGCCCGACGACGGGCGGTAGGGTGGCGCGGCTGGAGGTACGGGAGAGGCCGCGGCCGGAGCACGGTTCGGCGTTTGGGTCGGCGGCGCGCCCTCCTGAGGATTGGGTCGCGCCGCCTGTCCGGGGGCACCTTCGCAGGGTTGGCGCTGGCTTGTGGCTCGCGAAGCGAATCGTGTGCGTCGTGGAGCGCTCGCCGACCCACCTTGTCGGGCGGTCGCCGATCAGTGGTCTGGCGATTAGTGCGAAGCTCGGCGGGCGGGGACGTGATCGCCGAGACTACACGTACGAGACGACCCTTCCGACTGCTAGCCGTACTGCCAACCGGTTCGGGTACTGCCGGCCGTTTTCTGACCCCGGCGGGACCTGTTCGGCTGGGGGTGTTCGCAATAGCGCCGGGGGATTTCTGAGACTCTTGGGAGAACGGCGGCGAGGTCGTCGGCGATGGAGTACTCGTCGGGGGAGGCGTCGATCGGGGCGCGGTTGGCTGTGTGGCTGCAGCGCGGCGCCGGTGCGCAGTCTGTGCCTTGCTCCAGGCTGAGGTTGAGTGTTCCGGAGGTCGGCGGTTTCAGGAGAAGCGTCGCGGGTGCCACATGTGTCCTCCGCCGGGTGTTCAAGGCTCCCGGTGGGTGTGTCGTCAACCGGGGTGGGCGGGTGGGTCGAAAGAGCCTCCCGCCCGTGGGGGCGTCGGTCCGCGGGCGGCCGCTTGCGGCACGGGGCGGTCAGTGCACGGCCGTAGAAGTGGGCCAGTACTCGACGCTGAGGTGGTGCATCTCGGCCTCGTCGTCGAGGTCGTGGTGAGGCACCTTCGGGTCGTGGGGCGGGGGCGTGATCACGATGAGCCCGAACGAGGTTCCGGCGGGAGGCGGGGTCGGCCGGCTGTCGATGTGATGCGACAGCGCGAGGCGGGCGGCGACGTCGACGTTCGGCGCGTCGACCTGGATGGCGGGCAGGTGGTCGAGAGCGATTGCATCTTCGCGCGGTCGGGTCTCGGTCTCGAGGACGACTCTGTAGGTGGTCGGCATGTTTGGTGTCCGGTGGGGCGCTGGTGGTCAGGGAGCGGCGGCCACGCGGGCGATCGTGACATCGTACAGCCGCAGGGCGTCGGCCTGGGTCCGGTGATGCACGTCGTTCCAGCAGCCCAGGTGACCGCCATGGTCCTCGTCCGGGGACACTTCGGCCAGCGACCGGCGAAGCTCGGCCAGGGCCTCGAGGTACAAGCGGTAGCAGGGATCGCTGACGCAGTCAGGGATGCTGTTGTCGGCGTACCAGGCGGCGCCGGTCGCGCACCAGGCGACGGCGGCGGGGTCGCTCGCGCCGCACATCGTCCCCCTGGCGGTCCTCGCCGGCGCGTGTTGCGTCCATCCGCGGAGGATCCGTTCGCGGCCGCGGCGCAGCAGCTCGGTCGGCGTCAGCATCCGGTGGTTCTGGCTTAATGTTGAGCGATCAGTAATGTGGAGTCGCGGCGGAAAACCGCGCTCCTCCAAGCACGAAAGGGTCGCCGGACTCCACATTACCGATCGGCCTTCAAAGCGCCTCAAGCCATTCCAGCACGGACGCGTCGGTGCGCCACGGGGCCGGCCCCGCGGCGGCGCGGGCGGTGGGGCGGGCCTTCGCGAGAGCCTGCCGCTTCATGTCGAGGTCGACGGTGGCGTACCGGTGCGTGGTCGTGACGCTGGCGTGGCCGAGCCACTGACTGATCGTGACGATGTCTACGCCGGCGCGGAGCAGGTGGACCGCGGTGCTGTGCCGCATGCTGTGGGGATGGAGGCGCTTGGTGCGCAGGGCCGGCACGCTGGCCTGGGCGCGCGTGCAGTACTTCTGCAGCAGGTAGCGGACGCCGAATCGGGTCAGCCGCATCCCGCGGTGATTGCGGAAGACCGGCTCGTCGGGCTGCAGCTCGCGTCCGCGTTCGGCCAGCAGTGCACGCAGCAGCTCGGCGGTCTGGGACCACAGCGGGCAGACGCGTTCCTTCCGCCCCTTGCCGTGCAGGCGGACCTGTGCTGGTGCGTCCAGCCGCAGGTCGGCGACGCACAGGGCGATGGTTTCCTGGACCCGCGCGCCGGTGTTGAACATCGTGGCGAGGAGCGCATAGTCGCGGCGGCCGTCGACGGTGCGGCGATCGACGACGCCCAGGATGGCCTCGATCTCCTCGTGCTCGAGGTACTCCACGGGGCGGCTGCCGGTTCGCTTGAACGGGACGGCGAGGACGCGTTGACAGTGCGCGAGCCGTGCGGGGTACTCCATGGCGCAGTACCGGAAGAACGCGTGGATCGCGGCGAGGCGCACATTGCGGGTGGTGACGCTGTTGTGTCGGTCGAGCTCCAGGTGCTGAAGGAACGCGAGGACCGGCGGGGGGCCGAGGTCGTCCAGGTCGAGCTGGATGACGGACCGTTGTGACCGGGTTGCGACGAAGCGCAGCAGGAGCACGAGGCTGTCCCGATAGCTGCGGATGGTGTGGGGACTCGTCCCTCGCACCCGGGGCAGGTGGTCGGCGAAGAACGCCCGGAGGGCTCGCGCGAGGTCGTTCGGCGCGGCGACGGTCATCGCGCACCTCCCGCGCCGGTGGGTCCGGCGACGAGGTCGCCGCAGTGGTCTGCGAATCGCGCGCTGGCCACGGCCGCGAGCGGTTCGACGAACTGGAGGTAGTAGGCCGTCGAGACGATCGAGGCGTGCCCCAAATAGGTGGCCAGGAAGGGCAGCTTCGCCTGCACGTCGAGTCCGGCGCGGTACCACCGGAGGAGCGCGTTCACGGCGAATCCGTGACGGAAGTCATGCGTGCGTGGGAGCTGACCCGTCTCGGTGCGGATGCCGGTCCGTTGGAAGAGTGCCCGCATGGCTTCGCCGAGGCTCCCGCCTCTGTAGGCGCCAGTGGGCGGACGGCGATGCCAGAGGAGCGGAGTCTCCGCCCCGGCTGGCAGTCGCCGCCGGTGGCGGAGCTCGATGACGTGTTCGATCTCGCGGGCGGTATCTGCCGACAGCGGGACGAGGCGCGACTTGTGGAACTTGGACTCGCGGATCGCCAGCGTGCGCTGCGGGGCGTCGTAGTCTCCGACGGCCAGCCGGATCAGCTCTCCGCGTCGCAGCCCCGTGGTCGCCAGCACCACGATCGCGAGGTGCATGTTCTCGGGGCGGAGTGGCGACTTGGGCCTGCGGGTCAGCCTGCGCGCGGCGGCCAGCAAGTGGACGATCTCGCCGTCGGTGAAGATGTGCGGCCGGATACCCTGGTGGAACGGCGGAAACAGCCGCTTGTCAGGGACGAAGCAGTTGGGCTCGTCTCGTCGGCGATACAGACACAGGTTTCGTACGATCCGCATGCGGGCTCGACGCGTGCCAGAGGCCAGATGCTGCAAGGTGAGACACCAGGCGGCGAACGTCTCGGCGATGAGATCGACGCCGCGGGCGGCGAGGAACCGATCCAGGTGTCCCAGCACGCGTTCTTCTCTGTCGTACTGCCGCCCCAGCGCTCGCTTGAGCGTCAGGTAGCTTCGGATGGAGGCGGACAAGCCGGAGCTGAAGGTCATCATGACGCCACCCCCGGCGCGTTGCAGTCGACCACGGCCGGCAGAGGCAACGCGACGTCGCGGAGGTCGTCAACCGCCAAGCGGAGATAAACGCATGTGCTCTCCGGGGTGCGGTGGCCCAAGAGGTCCCCGATCGTCTTGAGCGACAGACCCGAGCGCAAGAGGTGCACCGCGTACGAGTGCCGCAGGCAATGGGGTCCCTGGAACGGAATGGCGAGGCCGCTGCGCTTCGACCACGCCCGGAAGGCGGCGCTGACTGTAGTCCGCTTGAGGACGCCGGTCGGGGTGCAGCACCGGAGAAACAGCTCCCGATAGCTGCAAAGCGACCCGCCTTGGAACGGGACGCGCTGCCGCCGCACGTTCAGGGCGTGACGTCCGTGGCGGAGGTAGTCGAGCAGCGCGGTCCCGACCTCGTCGGTGAGCGGCAGCCAGAGCGAGCCGCGTGTCTTGCGTTGCGGGATGCGCAGCTGCCCCGCCCGCCACTCCACGTCGTCGAGCGTGAGCGTCACGACCTCGCCCGTGCGCAGGCCGTAGGTTGCCATGAGGAGGAAGATCGCGTAGTCGCGACGCCCCGTCGGGGTCGCGCGAGCGATCGAGTCGAGGAGCGCCCGAACCGGTGTCCCAAGGCAGCGCCCGCGGGAGCTTCTCGCCGCGAAACACGCGGGGCGTGTCGATCTGGGCGTCGAGCCCGGTCGGAATCTCGCCGGCAGAGGCCAGGAACCGGAGGAAGACCCGGAGGTGGGCCACCACATTCTGGAGGGACGCACGCGACTGGCGGGGGCCGACGGCGCACAGGAAAGCGTCGAGATCCTGGCGGTCGAGCGTGGCGAGTCGCGTCGGGTGGGTCTCGTAGCCGATGTGGGCCAGGAACTCGCTCGCCGTGCGGCCATGGTGGGCGACGGTCAACGGTGCGAGCCCACGGACCTGCCGCAGATGGGTCCTGTAGACGGTGACTCGCTCCTCGATGCGGGTCAACGCGGGCGGCGGATACAGCGACAGCTCGGACTCGCAGTACCGCGTCAGCTGCCGCACCAAAACCGACAAGTCGGGGTCCCGCCGGGAATCCGTGGGAGCACAGGCCCGCAATCGCGCTCGCGTCAGGCTCGTCAGGGCTCGCAGGCCGCGCTGCTGTAGACGGCGAACGAGACGCGGCGCCGCGCGGAAGTGTTCGCGGGCGCGCTCGGCTGAGTAGCCCTGCTTCAAGAGCCACGTGCCGTATCCGTCCAAGATCGGACCGAGGATAGCCAACGACGTGTACCGCCGGTGGACGCTGGGAAACAGCTCGACCAACATCGGGACCTCCAGGAAGGCGGTGCCGGAATCGGCACTGTCCCGATGCTACGTGGGTAATGTGGAGTCTTGGAGCGCGTACCGTCGCCTCCGCCGAGGCCCGCGGCGATCACTGCACATTACTGATCGCTCAACATTAAACCAGTAATGTGAAGCTCCACATTACTGGCTCATCTCGGGTTTCCTGTTCGTGGACGATGGCTTCGCGGGGCGGGCCGGCCCGTCGCTCGCGCTCGGGGCCGGTTTCGTCGTGGGGCTGGTTCCGGGAGTCGGCGTTCCGGTGGAGGAAAGGCCGGGGCCGGGTCGCGGGGTCCGCTCACGGGGCGTCGGCCGAGGGGATGATGGTTCTTCCAGGGGTGGGGCGCGGTCAGATCCGGCGGATCGCCGTGAGGGCGCCGTTACGGATTTCGATGTCGAGGTTCGACTCGCCGCTCATCGACGGCAGGATGCAGGTCGTCATGAGTTCGCGGAGGTCCGCGTCGACGGCGGCCTCGCGGGACTCGAGGAGCTCGGTCACGATGTAGGCAACTCGCCGCCGGTACTCGCGCAACTGCGTGTCGACGCTGTCGGCGTCGGAGTCGAACGACGGCTGGAAGTACGCCTCCGCCAGTGCGCTGCCGAGGGCGCCTCTGTCGATCGGCGCGTCGCGGCGGGTGACGAACACGGGCTCGATCTCGCTGGTCCCGCCCCCTTCCGGGCTGAGCAGCGCGGCGCTCGTCGGTATGCGCACCTTGCCGGGCGCGTCGCATCCGGCTCGCTTCACGAGGAGCTCGAGCTCGATCTCGTCGACGGTGCCGCGAAACGGGCTCTCGCCGTTCCGGCGGGTCTGGCGCGTGCTCGTGTGCGTCCGCGTCCCGCTCCTCATGTGGATGTTGACGCCGACGATGCACGGGAGCTCGTCGTACCACCGGTAGCCCCGAAGCCCGCTCTCGATGTCCCAGTACCGGCCGAGCGAGCCGCACTCCTTCGCCGCCCAGGCGAGCGTCTGGGACTCGGCGGCGTCCAGTTCGTCGTCGTCCACCAGGACGGCGTGCTGGAGGTCCGGATGCCGGGGGCAGTTGAAGGGCTTCGCGTCGCGCGCGTTCTTGGGTTCCCAGGGCGTGAGATGGCGCGGGTCGGCCGGGAGCGCGATGCCGGCCGCGGCCGCCTTCGTCCGGGTCTCGTAGCCGAGCCGGGGCGCCTGGCCCGCGGCGGCGATCGCGCGGTAGATGATCCGCGTCGCCTCGCTGACGAGCTCGGCCGTGAAGGGCGTCTGCACGATGGCGGTGCGGGTCGGCAGGGTCAGCTCGAGGTCGGGGCAGTCGATGACGTCGGCGAGCGTCCACCACGTGCGGGGCGCGTCGGCGTCGGCGCCGGGCAGCGCCTGCACCCGGGGCAGGTCGGAGAAGGCCACGTGCAGCCCGTGGAAGTTGACGGCCGGGGTCGCCCAGTTGGGGCTGGACGAGTGGAAGACGCCCACCCGCAGTCCGCGCCAGGTCTCGGGCCGGACCGCGTCCTCGAGGAAGTCGGCCTGCTCGGGCCTGCGTCCGTTGACGGTTACCGGGATCGGGTAGTGCCGCACGGCGTCCGCGACGACGGTCGGGATCCAGCAGCTGTCGGTCGGCAGCACGGAGAACGTGACTTCGGTGCCGTGGTCGCGGTCCCAGCCGGGGTCCGCCGCGACGGCCGCGGGCGCGCGCCCGACGAAGTGGTCCTCCCCGAGCTGGACGCTCCAGGCGGCGCGCCCGGCGACCCGCGAGCGTATCCGGGGCGACCGCCGGGCGAGCGAGAAGATGCCCATGCCGGCGGGGTGCTCGGCGCCGTGCAGGTCCTTCGGCCAGTCGCTCCTGCCGAACGCGAGGAGCGCGGTCGGGTCGCCGATGCCCCGGCCGTCGTCGCTCACAGTGATCCGTGTGTTGGCTTGGTCGCGCGTGATGGCGACCGACGTCGCGCCCGATCGGCGGGCGTTCTGGAGGATCTCGTGGAGCGCCTGCGCCAGGGTGCCGTCGAAGAACTGCATCACCTTCGCGATGGCCTCGCGGGCGATCCTGGCGCGGATGGTCTGCTGCTTGCTGCTCGTCATGGTCTCTCCTTCCGGCCGGCCCGCCTTCGCAGGTCGGCGAGGGTGCGTTGGATGGTCCGGATGTCGGTGCCGAGCCCGCGGGCGATCACCGCGGCGGAGGCGCCCGCCTCCCGCCACCGGAGGATCGCCGCGGCGCGCCGGGCCTGGCGGAGCACGCGCCGGTTGCCGGACGGCCGCCGGGTCGTGGTCACAATCGCCTCCCGCCCGTCTGGACCCAGGGCCGGGTCCCGGTGTCTCCTTCCTGGTCGCGGTCGCTCGTCAGGACGTACGGGCGGAGCGGTCCCCACTGGCCGAGGAACCAGCCGAGGCGGGAGCCGTCGAGGGCCTGGTCGAGGGTCCACCCGCGCGAGGCGAGCGCCCGGGCCGTGCGCTCGTAGGCGTCGTCGTCCCAGACGTCGAGGCTCTGGGGTGGCGGGGTGCGGTCGCGCGGGTCCCAGTCTTCCGGCATCTCGCCGAGATCCGTGCAGGGTGGGTGTGCGGGGTCGCCGCTGGCGGGGTCGGGCCACTCGATGTCGCACTCGTCGAGCTCGCAGCCTGGCTCGGCCAGCTTGCGCCGCCAGTGCTCGGGCAGCCAGACGAGGCCTTCCGTGCGGTGGCGGATGAGGTACTCGGTCTCGCTGCCGGCCGGCCGGAAGCGCCACATGCCGGCGTCGTCGTCGCCGGCGAGGGCGTCGTGGTTGACGGCCTCGTAGGTCGCGATCGCGCCGAGCGTTCCCTCGTGCCGGCCGAACTCGGCCTCGGCCCCGATCACCGGGCCGAGGAGCGCATAGCCCTCCTTCTCGAGCCTGGCGGCCTCCCGGTCTGCGGCGGCCCGGTTCCACGGGTCGTCGGGCTCCATGTCGTCGAAGACGTCGGTCGCGTGGTTCGCGATGTAGCTCTGCCACACTGCGGGCAGCTCCACGGTGATCCGGAAGGCCGGGACCCCGGGCGCCGGGGTCCGGTCCTCCTGTCGTCTGATGCTGGTCATGGCTTGCGAGGTAGTCTCTGCGGTTCGTGCTCCGGTTCGGGACGACGTTGCGGATTGGGTTGGCGCGCGCTCGTCGTGGCGCGCATGGGGGCGTTCAGGAGGGCGGATCGGTCCTGGGGGCGCTGCAGCGGTTCTTGAGGGCGGGGCCGTAGGCGTCGGAGGCGTGCTCGAGGTTGACGAGGGCGGTGGCGCGACAGTGCCTGCAGAATGCGGTCGCGGCGGTGTTGGGCGCGTACGCCCGGCGCTTCCACCGGGTGAGGTTGTGGCCGAGGCGGGACGCCGCCGCGCGCCCTCGCTTGAGGGCGCCTTGCAGCTCGTTGTACTCGTCGCGCGGCGGGCCGCTCTGCCGCGCCCGCTCGATCGCCTTGAGGGCGGCCGCCTCGACGGCGCGGGCGCCGCGCTTGACCTTCACGAGCCGCCTCCGGGATCGAGCAGATCCGCGGCGCGGTCGCGGCGCTCGGCCGCGCGCCATGCCCCGAGGCTGCCGTCGAGGCAGTTGGTCGTGAGCCTGTCGGCCTCCGCCCGGTACGCGCCGGCTTCGTCGCGCAGCGCGGCCGCTGCGGCCGTCGCGGATCCCCGCGCCCGCCGGAGGGCGCCAGCGGCGACCCTCTCGTCTCGCCGCCGCTGGCGGGCTGCCGCCCGTGCCCACCGTTCAGGGTCGGCCGGGCTTGGTCGTGCAATCCTCATCACGTCTTCTCCGGTGCCGCCGGGCGGCGGCCACGAGCTCTCTCCGGGGTTGGCGTCGGGGTTGCGCAGAGGCGGTTGCACTCGCGCATCCTGTGGCGGGGTTGCTAGTCCTCGTTGGGCAGCATGATCGTGGCGACGGGCTCGGCGTCGTCACCGGGGCCGATGACGAGCTTGAGGGTGCGGAGGCGCGGGTGGTCGTGGCCGGGCCTGGGCACGACGTGGATCTCGTACAGGAGCTGGTTCTGGCGCCTGCCGCGGAGGGAGCGGGCCTTGACGGCGGCGAGGTACAGGACGTCCCAGAGGCGGCCGGCCTGGTCCTGGTAGGTCCGGCTTTGCTCGGCGTTTTCCTCGGTCCACTCGATGCATTCGTCGAAGACGGCGGCGGTGACCGCCGTCGGGACCTTGAATCCCGCCTCCTTGGCGGTGGCGGTGACGTCGACGAGGACGCCGTCGGCGAGGGCCTCGGCGCGCGTGTAGGTATGGATGACGCGCCAGTCCTGGCTCGGCGGCGCCGTGTCGGTGCGGGTGTCGGGCATCGTGATTCCCTTGTCGTTGACGAGATCGTTGCGTGGTTCACGGTGCGGCGGCGGCGGGAGGCGCCACGATCCCGGTCGTGCGTGTTCTGCTCATTGGCCGCTGAGTCGATGGAGCGTCATGGCGATGCGTTCGGCTCCGGGGTGCTTTCGCAGGGCGTCTTCGAGCCGCCGTGCGAGGGTGCGGGCGAGACGGCGCGTCTTCGCGCGTCCCGCGCTGCTCGCGATGTTGGCCAGCGCCGCGTGGAGTTCGGCCGGCGCGGCGTGGCACACGGCGCCGGCGCCGGTCGAGGTGCGGTGGAGCCGGTCGCCGAGCGCGTCGCTCAACGCGAGTTCGAGGTCGATGTACGTCCCCAGCGAAGCGATCGGTCCGTCGATGGTCTTGGCGTCGGTTGGTTGTTTCATGCGGGTCGCCCTCCGATCGGGCAGGTCGGTGCGGCGGGGTGCCGGCCGGGCGGGATCGCCTAGCCGGTGATGCCGTCGGTGTTGGGCGTCCAGGCGAGGCGGGTGCCGCAGCGGCCGCACCTCACGCCGCGGCGGAGCCGGGCCGTCAGGCGGTGCCGGGTCCAGGTGCGGCTGCAAGTCGCGCAGCGGGCGATCCACCGGCCGGCGGTGTGCGCGATGGTGGTGCAGCGCTCGGCCGAGCAGCCGATCTCGCGGGCCTTCGCCTTCCAGACGCGGTCGTGGTGGTGGGTGGGTCCCACGATGGCGTGGGCGATCTCGTGGAGGAGGGTGTCCCGGATGTCGTGCCGGCCGGCGCGCAGCGCGTAGCTGACGGCCATCGCGATGGTCTTCGTCCGGTGATGGCAGACGCCGGCGCGGTTGGCCGTGGTCTCGAAGTGGAAGCGCCAGCCGGGGCCCAGGCCGCTGGTCAGCTCGTGGGTTCGCAGCAGGCCGGCGGCCAGCGCCTCGATCTCGGCGAGGGTCGCGCCGCCCCGCGGGCCGGGGGCGATCAGGCGCAGAGCGGTGTAGGGGACGCGGTAGCGACCGTGGTCGCCGGCCGCTACCAGTGCGCCTTGTGAGCGGAGTTCGGCCACCTTGCCGTGGATGCTCCGGCCGCGGCGGTCGCGGAACGCGACGATGCTGCCGACCGGGAAGTGCTGGCCGGGGAAGCGGCTCGTGATTGCGGGTTGTTGTGTCATCGCTTGGTCGGGGTTCCGTAGTAGTAGTCGGGCCGGGCGGCGAGGGCCTGCCGCTCGAGCTCGCGCGCGAAGAGCGGCGCCTGGCGCTCGAGCCGCTTGCGCAGCCGCCGCCGGCGCAGCCGGTGTCGGGCCTGTCGGGAGATGCGGCGGACCGGCTTCTCCGGAGGTAGCAGCCAGCGGACGGTCAGTCCGGGGCGCCACCGGTCGAGCGCGGCCTGGCCCGTTGCCAGGGGCGCGTCGCTGCCGTCGCAGTCGTAGAGACGGTAGCGCTCGACGTGCTCGCGCCGCATGGCTCAGGCCCGGGGCCTGGCCGGCGGGGGATCCGCCTCGTCGACGTCGGCGAACTGCTCGTTGAGCCACGCCCGCGCGGTGGCGACGGTCGGGAACCGCATGCCGTTGTAGGCGCGCCAGCGGTTGAGGCCCTCGAGGACGTACGCCCCGCGGGTCCTGGCGAGGTAGCCCTTGCCGGTGCGGCCGATGCGGACCTCGCGGCGCTGTTGGCCGCGCGCGAGCGGCTTGATGGTTACGGTCATGCGCAGTGTTCTCCTCGTGCGTCCGGGAGGGACCGGGCGCGGGTGACTCGATTCGGGTTGTTCGGGGACGAGGGGCTGATGCCCCGGCGTGCGCCGGCGGCTCAGGCGGGCAGGTGCTTCAGGGCGCAGGCGTAGGCGTCGAACTGTTGGGCGGTGCTGCGGGCGATGTCGGCCAACCGGGCCGGGGTCAGCCCCAGGAGCTTGTCGGCGGGGACGAGTCCGGCCGCGTGGAGGATCGCGAGCGCGATGGCGAGCTCGCAGTCTTCCTCGGCCCAGTTCGGGCCGTTGATGAAGGTCGCGCCGACGGCGCGGGGAATCGCGTCGAGGGCTGGTCCGGCGAGGTGCAGCCCGCCGTGGGAGGCGGTCTCGATCAGGGTCACGCCTGGGGCGAGGACGGTCGCGCTTTGCACGCCGCCCCAGGGGCTCGTGTGGATGCTCGTCATGTCGTTGGGCGCCGGCTCAGCGGCGTTGTCGTGCAATCGTCACTACGTCTTCTCCGGTGCCGCCGGGCGGCGGCCACGAGGTCTCTCCAGGGGTTGGGTTTCGGGGTTGCGCAGAGGCGATTGAGGTGGACCCAGATCCCGCACCAGTAGCCGAACATCACGAACTTGTAGCGGCCGAGGGCGTCCCAGGCGTGGCGCTCGGCGGCGTCGCGCTCGTGCGAGAGTCCGTCCCGGCTCGCGTGCCGACGCTGGGGCTCCTGGCGTATCGGGGGTGGGGATTCACGGCGGACGGTCATCTGCTGTCGCCGCGGTAGAGGAGGCGTTCGGCTTCGGCGAGATCCTCGCTCTCGAGCTGCCGGCGTCCGTCGAGCGCCGCGACGGTCTGGGCCACGGCCCGGATGCGCCGGCTCGTCGTGTCGTACGACGCGCGGCTCGCGAGCAGGTGAGGGGGCGCGTCCTCGAGGATCGACGCTGCCCGGGCGATACGCTCTTGCTCGGCCCGCAGCCGCTCGGGGGGCATGGCGGTGTCGGTCGGCATGCCGCCGGTGATCTCGATATCGCAGAGGTCGAGCAGGTTTGCGGCGCGGTGGCGCCGGGTTTCGAGCTCGTCGGGCCGGGTCGTCACCATGAGGCGGAAGCGGGCCGGCATGCGGATCGTGTGGTCGACCGGGGTGTAGCGATAGATGACGGTCTGGCCGTCCTCGGCGACGGCGACGAGGGCGTCGGCCGCGTCACGGTCGAACTCGGTCGGCTGGTCGATGACGAGGACGCCGTTGTGCGCGAGGTTCACCTCGCCGGGTCGGCCCCGGCAGCCGGCGACGGCGCCGCGCGAGGCGGTGTAGTGCGGGACCCGTAGCGGGGGCTCCGTGATCCGCGCGGTCCACGGGGCCATGAGGCCCGCGACCCCGTGGATCTTGGTCGTCTCGCGCGCCGCCTCGCCGTCGAGGTCGGGCAGGAGGGCCTGCGCGATGCGGCCGTACTGCGGGAGCGAGTGCCCTTCAGGACCGATGACGTGGATGTTGTGCCAGCCCGCGCACGCGAACTCGAGCGCGCGCAGGTCGCCTTCGCCGATGCGCCACGCTCCGGGGTCGCGCCGCTCCACGGCGGTCGTCCGGTGTGGGAGCGGGTCGGCGTCCCGGTCGCCGGCGAGTACGGCCACGAGCTCCTCGAGCGTCATGGCGCCGGTCGTCTCGGGGCATTCGACGCACGCGGCCGCGGCCTGGTCCTCGGCGACGATCAATCGGAGGCCGCGCGTCTGGGCGGCGTGGGCGATGGCGGTCGTGCCGCCGGCGCCGATGCACCGCACGCCGGCCCTCTCGTTCGCGGCGAAGGGGTCGAGGCCGCCGACGGCCACGTTGCCGACGAGTCGGTCCGTGGGGAGCTTGCCGGCCACGACGAGCAGGGCCAGTGCGATCGGGAGATCGAGCGTGCCCGAGTACCGGCCGGTGTCCAGGGGCGGGTCTCCCGCACCGGCGGGCTCGAGACGCACGTCGGCGCCGACGTCGCACATGCCGAGTCGCTTCAGCGCATGGGTGACGGTCGTCGCGGTCTGCTGTGCTGCGGTGTCGCGGATGCCGGCGACGTGAAGTCGTCCGGCTCGGTTGGGGGCGGCGGACACCGTGAACAGGTGCCCCTGGATGCCGCGTGTATACGCGCCGTAAGTCTGCATCTTGGTTTCCTTGCGCGCCGACAGGGGTCGGCGCGCCGATATGCTGTTGTTCCGGATTCCGGTGGCCGCGAGTACCTGTCGTTGGGCGCGTGTTGGCCGCCGGGTCGTGGTGCTGCTGCTGGGCCTATCCGTGGCGGGATCGGTCGAGGCTGAGAGGAGGAACGCGATCTGTGAGCGAGCGCGACCGGCCGATTGGAATCGGCGTCTTCGAGCAAGCTGATGATGTAGTACTTGCCGAAGACTACGGTTCGACGGGCTACTCTGGGATTGTGATTGAGGCTGGGGACGAAGAGGAAGTTCGCCGGCTGCTCAAGGTAAATGAAAGGAGGTTGATGTCGACTTGGGCGACCTACGCGAACGAGCGCGGTGGCGCGTATGCGCTGGTGGATCTGTGGAGATTGGCTTCCGCGATAAGGAGGTGTCGTCCGCGGCTGAACATTGACAAACTGAGACGTGTGTCAGACGCATTTGAGTTGATGCACGCCCGCTATCAGGCGGAACTCATGGTCGAGGCCGTATCGCACCATGCCCAGTCCGTCGCTGTGTGTGAGAAAAGGGCCCAAGACGAACGTGTTGGAGACTTCGTGGTACGAAACAGGGAGTTTGAGGTCAAGACGATACAGACGCTGGGCACTATGGAGCGACGTCGCACAGGTTGGACAACCGCTCAGGCGACGGCAAGTAGATTGGCAAGGGATCTTCGGCGCAAGGCGAAACAGGGGTTTCAGCAGATCGCATCGGATGGGACAGTTGTGTGCGTTGTTTGGTGTGATTTTGTTGGTGTTGTTCTCTCCAATGAACTGGGCCAATTCCGAGTTGCAGGCCCTGATATCTTTGAAGGCCATCGCTACGTGGTAGGAGCCAGAAACGAGCTTGGACGAGACCTCTGGTTTGGTTTCCCAACGGACAAGGACTGGGTGAATGCGCTGAACGACTTAGACGTGAATCTCAATGCCCGCCGGTACAAGTCGTTGCCTTTGGGGGATCCAGGCGTCAAGTTTGCAACGAATGCGACTGAGTGGATGTCGATGGGAAGAACCATGGGATCGATGGGTCACGGCAGCATGAAGACTGAGGACGGACAACGGCAAGTGCTCCGAAGCGTGGGCGTGCTGGGGCAAATCGAGGTTGTCAACGGGGGGTTGCGAGGCATACCGGCCAGACGGCGGCGGGTTGGGACCGTATCTGGGTACGGCCTTCGGCGGCCTTGCTCATGCGTCGTCAGTCCGCTCCAGGATCATGGTGATACGGTTCGCCGCCGGGTGGCGGCGTATGGCGTCGTCAATACGTCCGGCGAGGCCGGCGGCGAGTCGTCGCACCTGTGGTCGGATGGTCCGGTCGTCGGCGATCTTCTCCAGGGCGTCCTGGAGGTCGGCGGGTGCCGCTTGCCTCGCGGTTTCACCGGCGCAGATGAGCGTGCGGATCCGGCTTCCGAGCAGGTTGTCGAGGGCCAGGTCTAGCTCGAGGTGGACGCCATGGGAGGCGTGGGGCCGCTCACGCTTGTGGTTCCGTCAGGCATTGCCTGTCGTCCGAAGGTGGCGTATCGGGTGCCGGGGATGGTCTGGGCTGCTTTCGGCCGGGGTGGATGAGGTCGCCGGCTCCGGCGTCGTCGAGACGTCGAACCAGGGCGTCGTTCCAGGGATCGATCCCCTTCCAGCGGTCATGCTTCTGGTGCCAATCGGCGATTCGGTGGAGCTCGACGGCCAGCTCCCGGTCATCGTGGCACCGCTTCACTTGGAGTTCGCCCTCGCAGTAGGCCAGGACGATTCGGCGGAAGGGATTCACCCATTGCCCGAACCATGCGGCGTCGGCCTCGGTGTCGAGCTGTGCCCACGTGGTCGCGGATGGCGGCGAGCACAGCTCCCAGTCGATTGCGTATCGGTCGTGGATGTCGTCGCACCGCGTGGTGGTCGTCGTCATCGTGCATCGCTTTCTCGGCGTGGAATGTCAACGGGCCGGGAGGGTGGCGTTGATGGGGGCGCGCCGTTGGCAGGCGTGGAGTCCGGAGCCGGTCTCTGGGGCCGGCCGGGCGCAGGTGTCTTCCGCGGGCGGCGGCGTGTGCGGGTTCGCGGCCGGACGCCCGACACCCTCCGGTGGTGGTGGCGAGCCGACCCGGGATCAGGCCGCGGCGGTCCGCGGTTGGTTGGGACGGGCGCCCGTCAGGTGCTGGCGGGGGTGTCGGGCTCGCCCGCGGCCAGGGCGGCCGCGTAGAAGCTGCTCCAGGTCATGCAGCCGTCGTCGGGCTCGAACCAGGGAGACGCTTCGCGGGCTCCCGTGGCGCCCACGTTGACCATCTGGACGCCGTTGCAGTGCCGGCAGCGCCGCAGCTCCGTGTAGTGCTGGTGCGCGGCGACGACGGCGGGCGCCCGCAGCGGGCCTCGAAACGGCCGGCGCCCGACGACCGAGCTCCGGCCATGGTCGCAGTGGTGAAACTGGGGCTCCGCGTGGCTCGCGACGATCAGGATGACGCGTTGCGCGTACCGGTTCGTCCACTGGATCGCGGACACCGGCAGCGCGGGGCGGAAGCCGTGGAGCACCGCCATGTGGGCGAGGTCGGCGTGGGTGGGCCGGTGGCGCACGGTGCCGAGGTACTGTGCCTGGTTGTCGTAGATCTGCTGCAGCGACACGTTGTCGGCGGAGGCCGGGGCGGCCGGTATCACACAGATCATGGTGGTTGGGGCAACCTCGGGTTCAAGGGGCTGGGTCATTCGGTCCGTCTCGTCGTGGCCGCGGCCATCACGCCGTCGGCCGTCACGGTGAAGTTCTGGTAGGTGCGGCCGTTGCTGGTCCTCTCCTCCATGTTGAGGGTTCCCAAGACGTTCACGCTCTCGCCCTTCTTGCACTTCGCGAGCGCCGCGGCCTGATTGCGGAACGCGACCACGTCCACGAACCAGGTCTGCTGCTCGCCCTCGCGCTTGGCCGGCGTCACGTTGCAGGCGATGCGGGCGCGCGTGTACGGGTGTCCCCGTTCGGAGGTCTTCGTCTCCGGGTTTCGCGTCAGCCGCCCGTACGCCGAGAGCTGCACGTTGGGTGTGAAGTGGCGCGGTTTCGCCTCCGTGCCGGTTTGCGGGCTTGCTTCTTCGGACATCCATGTCCTCCTCTCGATCGCGGATCGTAGGCCGGGTGCGCGCGGCCGCGGCGCTTGCGGTAGTCGTTTTCTTGGCCGTGGCGTCAGCGCGCCGCGCTGCGGCGGCCGTCGAACAGGAGCCACGCGATCCACTCGAGCAGGTCGGCTGCGGTGGGGTTGGTCTCGATGGCGACGGCCGCCTCGGTCGGCC
>JAPOVI010000001.1:2575-2801 GCA_026708265.1 Acidobacteriota bacterium | reverse complement strand
GGCGCGGCCGACCGTCGCGCAGAACGTCATCAGCGACATCGACGGCGCCACCGGCGCGGTGACCGAGAACGCCGAGGTGGTGTTCAGGAGCGAGGGCCAGGAAGTGATGGCGTGCCCGACGTGGCAGGGCGGCAAGGACTGGGAGTCCGTATAGGGATTCGCAGGAACTTCAGTGAACACCGAATTTATTGAGTATTTGCGTGAATTGAACACGTCAGAATCCGTC
>JAPOVI010000001.1:0-2565 GCA_026708265.1 Acidobacteriota bacterium | reverse complement strand
CCTGGGACGCCTCGGCTGGTCGCTGCGGCGAATCGAAGCGGCCACCGGGGTTCGCCGCGAGACCGCGAGCAGCTACCTGAAGGCGGCCGGCGTGGTCGTGCGGGGCCGCGGGCGGCCGGCGGCTCGTTCGGCAAAACCGGCCATTTCGTCGGAGGTGTCCACCGACTCGCCGCCCGAAGCCGCGGCTGCGGCGGTCGCGGGCGCCGGCGTCGCCGCGTCCGGGGATCGCCCCACTCGGTCGCCGCGGGCGAGCGTCTGCGAGTCCTACCGCGAGCTGATCGCCGAAGCGCTCGGCCGTGGCCGCAACGCCATGGCCATCTGGCAGGACCTGGTCGACGACCATGGCTTCCCGGCCGGGTATTCGAGCGTGCGGCGCTTCGTCTCGACCCTCCGCGCCCGCCCCGCCGCCGAGGGCCGGGTCGTCATCACCACCGATCCAGGCGAGGAGGCGCAAGTCGACTACGGCGACGGGCCGATGGTCCGTGACCCCGCCGGCACGTACCGGCGGACACGGCTCTTCGTCCTGACCCTGGGCTACTCCCGCAAGTCGGTGCGCCTGCTGGTCCGTCGGTCCAGCGCGCAGGTCTGGGCCGAGCTGCACGAGCGGGCGTTCCGGCGGCTGGGGGGCACCGTACGCGTCGTCGTCCTCGACAACCTCAAGGAGGGCGTCCTCACGCCCGACGTCTACGACCCCACCCTCAATCCGCTCTACCGCGACGTGCTCGCCCACTACGGCGTCGTCGCCCTGCCGTGCCGCGTCCGAGACCCCGATCGAAAGGGCAAGGTCGAGGCCGGCGTCGGCCACGCCAAGAGGACGCCGTTGCGCGGCCTCCGCTTCGAGGACCTCGACGACGCCCAGGCCTACCTCGACCGCTGGGAGCGGCGCTGGGCCGACACGCGCATCCACGGCACGACCAAGCGCCAGGTCGCCGCCATGTTCGCCGAAGAGAAACCGGCCCTCGGCCCGCTGCCGCTCGAGCCGTTCCGCTACTACCAGTACGGCCACCGCACCGTGCACCTGGACGGCTGCGTCGAGGTCGCGTCTGCCTACTACGGGGCGCCGCCGGGATGGATCGGTCGTCGCATCCACGTCCAGTGGAACGCAGCCCACGTGCGGCTCCTCGATCCCCGCACCGGCCAGCTCCTCCGCGAGCACCTGCGCGCGCCGCGGGGCTGGCATCGCATCGAGGACCGAGACCGGCCCGCACGCACCCCGCCGAAGACCCTCGCCCTGCTCGCCGCCGCCAAGCGGGCCGGCCCCGCCATCTCCACCATCTGCGACCACATCCACCGTCACGACGGCGCCGCCGGCGTCCGCCGCATCCAAGGCGTCCTCGCCCTGGCCAGGAAGCACGGTCCCGCCGTCGCCGAAGAGGCCGCCACCGCCGCCCTCGAACTTGGTGTGCCCACCTACCGCTTCCTGCGGCGCTACCTCGACCGCCGGCCCGTCGCGCCCCTCTCGCTGCGCCAGGTCGACCCCCTCATCCGGCAACTGACCCTCTACCGCGATCTCATCGACCGCAGAACAGGAGACCCGTCATGAATCTCGTCGAACTCGACCAGGCTCTTCGCAAGCTCCGCCTCTCCGGCATAGCCGACGTCCTCGAAACCCGCCTGCAGCAGGCCCAGGCCCAGCAGATGGCCCCGATCGACCTCGTCGCCGCCCTCGTCACCGACGAGCTCCAGCGTCGCCAGGACCGCCTGCTCGCCCGCCGACACAAGCAGGCCCGCTTCCGCGACCCCGACCGGTCGCTCGACGGCTTCGACTTCGCCTTCAACAAGAAGATCAACCGCGCCCTCGTCTTCGAGCTCGCCACCGCCCGCTTCGTCGCCCAACGCGAGGACGCGCTCCTGATCGGCCCGCCCGGTACGGGGAAGAGCCACTTGGCTCAGGCCATCGGCCACGCCGCGATCCAGCAGGGCTACCGCGTCATCTACCGCGAGGCCCACACCCTGCTCGAGGAGCTCGCCGAGGCGACGCTCGCCGAGACCCGAAAGGACTACTTGGCCGAGCTGACCCGGGTACCCCTGCTCATCATCGACGACCTCGGCATGCGCAAGCTGCCCCACACCGCGGCCGAGGACTTGCTCGAGCTGATCATGCGCCGCTACGAGCGAGCTTCGACGATGCTCACCTCGAACCGGCCGGTCGACGACTGGGGCAAGCTCCTCGGCGACACCGCTGCCGTCACCGCGCTGCTGGACCGCCTCCTCCATCACGCGCACGTGCTGAAGTGCGGGCCGCGGAGCTGGCGCACCAAGGTCCAGACGACCTTGCGAACACAGGGGGCCCTGAAGTAAAGATCAACGCCCGTCTCGGGCGCCGGAAATGGCCGGTTTTGCGGTGTCCACAAATGGCCGGTTTTGACCCGTCCACTGAGGTGGAACACGTAGCCGCCGTCGAAGACCGCGAGGTCGGGCCGCCCGTCGCCGTTGAAGTCGTCGGCGACGACAATCGGGACGCGCGCGTCGATCGTCCCGTCGACCAGGTCCGGCGCGTGCGTGAAGCTGCCGTCCTCCTCGCCGACGAGGATGGGCAACGTCGTCTTCGCAAGCCGTTCCTCG
>JAPOVI010000118.1 GCA_026708265.1 Acidobacteriota bacterium | reverse complement strand
CTCGGGCGCGATCGGTTCCGGGGCCGGTTCGGGTTCCGGCTCGGGCTCCGGTTCCGGCGCGGCAGGCGCGGCAGGGGCCGCGGGGGGCGGGGCGACGGCCGCGCGGTCCCGGCCGCCCTCGCCCGCGGGCTCCGGCGCGTCACGAAGCGGCCACAGGAGCGTTGCCGCGCCGGCGGCGAGGGCCACTCCGAGTAGGATGAAGCCGTAGCGGCCACCGCGCCGCGCAGGCGGCGTCGGTTCCGGCTCGTGCGCGCTCAACAGGGACATGGCGCCAATTCTACGTTCAGTGCGTCAGCGACCGATGCGAGGTGCTCCCGTGCAATCCGTTCCCCTGCGATGCGTTCCCCTGCTGCTCGTCGGGCTGGCCGCCGCCGGCGCGGCGCCGGCGCAGACCCGCGAGCCGTTCGTCACCCCGTTCACCATCGAGGAGATGACCGGCAAGCAGGCGGTCGTCACCACCGATCTGGGGGAGATCGCCATCGATCTGCGGCCCGATCTGGCGCCCAACCACGTCGGCCTCGTGATGCAGCTCGCCGCCGACGGGGCGCTCGACGGCACCACCTTCCACCGCATGGTGCGCCACGGCATCGTGCAGGGGGGCGACCCCATCACCGCCGATCCCGAGCGGACGGCCGATTACGGCCGGGGCGGTCTCGGCCTCGTCGCGGACGAGATCGGTGACGCGCGCCACGTCCGGGGCGCCGTCTCCGCCGTCACCGTGCCGGGGCGGCCCGACAGCGGCGGCTCGCAGTTCTTCATCTGCATCGTCGACCAGCCGGGTCTCGACGGCCGGCATTCCATCTGGGGGCAGGTCGCCGACGGCATGGACGTCGTCACCCGCATCTCGGAGACCCCCGTCGACACCGAGGGCCGCACCGCCGAGCGGGTGGTCGTGCGCAGCGTGACCATCCGCGACAAGCCGCCCCCCGAGGTCCCGCCGTTCACGACCGAAACCGATGCCGAGCTGGCCGCCTACCGCGCCGTCCTGGAGACGTCGCACGGCCGCATCGCCATCGACTTCTACTCGGACCGGGCGCCGAACCACGTCCGCAACTTCCTGCGCCTCGTCGACTCCGGCGTCTACGACGGCATCGCGTTCCACCGGGTCGTGCCCGGCTTCGTCATCCAGAGCGGCCACCTGCCGACGCGGCGGGACCCGCTCACCGACCGCCAGCAGCGCTTCATCGGCAACCTCGAGCCGGAGTTCAGCGCCACGCCGCACGTCCGCGGCATCGTCTCGATGGCGCGCCTCGACGATCCGGCGAGCGCGTCGACCTCCTTCTTCATCGTCACCGATACGGCGTCGGAGCTCGACGGCGTCTACACGGTCTTCGGCGTCGTCGTCGAGGGCCTCGACGTCGTGGCGGCCATCGAGGCCGTGCCGACGGACGGGGAGACCCCGGTCGACCGGGTCGAGATCGTCGACGCGGAGGTGGTGCGGAGGTAGCCGGGCCCCTCGCGACGGTCACCCCGCGCGGGCCAGCAGGTCCCTCGCCAACCGCTCGTAGAGGTCGACCGCCTCGACCAGCTCCCCGATTCGGACGTGCTCGTCGGTGCTGTGGGCCACGTGGATCGAGCCCGGGCCGACCAGCAGAGGCTCGCCCCAGGCGGTGAGGAACGGGATGTCGGTCGTGAAGTTGAACGCGGCGGTGGGGAAGCCGGGGAGCGTCGTGAGGCGCACCGTCGGGACTTCCAGCACCTCCTCGACGGTGACCGCGGCCTCGACCGGCAGCGCATCGAGCCGCGCGCGGACGTCGGCGGAGGGGCCGACGGTGCGGAAGTTGACGTCGGCCTCCGCGGCCGGCGGCACGACGTTGGGCGCCACGCCCCCTGTGATGAGGCCGACGGTGTACGTCGTGGGGCCGAGGTCGGGGTCGGACGGCAGATCGAGATCGCGCAGCGCGACCAGGGCGTCGAGGAGGGGCTCGATGGCCGAGGCGCCGAGCTCCGGGTAGGCGGAGTGGACGGCGCGACCGGTCGCCGACAGGCGCACGCGGTAGACGCCCTTGGTGGCGGTGGCGAGGCGGTTGTCGGTCGGCTCGCCGTTGATCAGGTGCCGGCAGCGGGTGGCGAGCCGGTTGGCGGCGTGGGCCCCGGCGCTCCCGTGCTCCTCGCCGACCACCACCAGCAGGCCCGCGCGCTCCTCGCCGGTCGCGCGCAGGCGCCCGAGCGCCGTGATCTGGGCGGCGAGGATCCCCTTGGCGTCGCAGGCGCCCCGACCGTGGAGGCGATCCCCGTCGACGCGGCTCGGGAAGAACGGCGGCACGCAGTCGATGTGGGTCGAAAAGACCAGCTCCGGGTCGGCGGAGCCGACGGTGGCGATGACGTTGACGCGGTCGCCGGCCACCGGCTGCTCCGTCACCCGGTAGCCGTCGGCGCGCAGCCGCGCGGCCAGCCAGTCGGTGGCCGCCGCCTCGTTGCCGCTGGTCGAGTCGATGTCGACGAGGGCGCGGGCGAGGTCGACGACCGGCGCGGCTACCGGATCCATGCCTCGAGCTCCGTGCGCGTATCGGTGCGCTCGTCCCGGTACTTGACGATGACCGGCGTGGCGAGGGAGAGGCCCCATTCGGGCCCGGCGCCGACGGTCACGGTGCGCGCGCCGGGCACCACCACGGCGCCCTCCGGCACGACCGTGGGCTCGCCCGCGCCCGGCTTGATGACCCGCCCGCGCGGAAGGTCGTAGATCGGCGTCGACCCGGTGAGGACGGTGCCGGCCCCGATGACCGCCCGCCGCTTGACCACCGCGCCCTCGTAGAGCCCGGTGTTGCCGCCGACCAGGGCGTCGTCCTCGACGATGACGGGCAGCGCGCCGACCGGCTCGAGGACGCCCCCGATCTGCGCGCCCGCGCTTACGTGGACGCCGCTCCCGACCTGCGCGCACGACCCGACGAGCGCGTGCGAGTCGATGAGGCTCCCGTCGCCCACCCAGGCCCCGATGTTGATGTACATCGGCGGCATGCAGATGACGCCGCTCCCGAGGTGCGCCCCGTCCCGGACCGACGATCCGCCGGGGACGAGGCGGACCCGGGACGCCGCCGAGAGAGGCCGGAGCGGCAGCGTGTCCTTGTCGAGGTAGGGCGAAGCCGCGTCGGGCGACGCGAACGGCACCACGTCGCCGCAGCGGAAGCCGACCAGGATGCCCTGCTTCACCCAGGCGTTGACGCGCCAGCCGGTCGGCGCGGCGGGGTCCGGCTCCGCGGCCCGCACCCGTCCCGCGGAGAGCTCGGTCCTGAGCGCCGCGAAGGCCTCGCGGGCCTCCTCGCGGTCGGCGTCTCCGGCCTGGTCGTAGAGGTTGCGAATCCGTTCGGCGAGGTCCATGGTCTGGAGAGTCGGGGTCGGCGGCGCTCCGGGTCAGCGGAGGTCGATGTTCAGCGGAGTCCCAGCGCCCGCAGCGCTTCCCCGATCCGTTGGCGAGAGGCGTCGGAGGGCGGCGTCAGGGGCAGGCGATAGGTCTCGTCGAGGAGGCCCAGCGCGGCCATCGCCGCCTTCACCGGGATCGGGTTCGATTCGACGAAGTTGACGTGCATCAGCGGCAGCAGCCGCTCGTGGACGCGGCGGGCGCCCGCGAAGTCGCCACGGGCGGCCAGGTCCACCAGCGACGCCATCTCCACCGGAACCTCGTTGGCGACCACGGAGATGACACCCCGCCCGCCCAGCGCCATCAGGGCCAGCGTGAACGCGTCGTCGCCCGACAGGATGGAGAACGGCTCGGGCATCGTCCGGCAGACCTCGCACATCTGCCCGAGATCGCCGGACGCTTCCTTCACGCCGACGACGTTCGCAATTCCCGCCAGGCGCCGCAGAGTCGGCGGCGTCACGTTGCAGCCGGTGCGGCCCGGCACGTTGTAGACGACGAGCGGAAGCTCCGTCGCGGCGGCGAGCGCCTCGTAGTGGCGATAGAGGCCCTCGGACGTCGGCTTGTTGTAGTACGGCGTGACCGAGAGGAGCCCGTCGGCGCCCGCGCGCGCCATGTCGCCGGCCAGCGCCGCCGCCGACCGCGTGTCGTAGCCGCCGGCGCCCGCGAGCACCGGGACCCGGCCGTCCGCCGCCTGCACGACGAGCTCGACGACGCGGATCTTCTCGGCGTGCGTCAGCGTCGGGCTCTCGCCCGTCGTGCCGCACGGCACCAGGAAGTGGACGCCGCCCTCCACCTGGCGCCGCGCCAGCCGCGTGACGCCCGCCTCGTCCAGCTCGCCGCCGGCGGTGAACGGCGTGACGAGGGCCGGGCCGCAGCCTGCCCAGCGTGTCCGCATGTCCTGCCTCAGTCGATCCCGAGCACGTCGCGCATCGTGAACCAGCCGCGCCGGCCGCGGACCCAGCGCGCGGCCTCCAGGGCGCCGCGGGCGAACGTGGCGCGGTCCCGCGCCGCGTGGGTCAGCGTGATCGTATCGAACGCCCCGTCGAATCCGACCGTGTGCGTGCCGGGCATCTTGCCCGCGCGCGTCGAGGCGACGTCGATCGTTGCCGCATACCCCGTACCGCGCATCGCGGCCTCGAGCGCGAGGGCGGTCCCGGACGGCGCGTCCCGCTTGGCCGCGTGGTGCGCCTCGTGGAGCCACGCCCCGAAGTCGTCGCGGGAGGCGAAGAGCGCGGCGGCGCGCTCGACGATCGCGGCGAACAGGTTCACGCCGAGCGAGAAGTTCGCCGCGTGCACGACGCCGATCCCCGCCGCTTCCGCCGTGCGTCGCACCTCCGCCACCTGCGCGTCCCACCCGGTCGTTCCGACCACGACGTCGATTCCCCGCGCGGCCAGGCGGGTGACGTTCGTCGCCACCGCGTCGGCCAGCGAGAACTCGATCGCGACCTCCGCGCCGTCGAGCGCCGGGGAGTCGATGCCGGCCCCGTCGCGGTTGTCCTCGACGTCCAGCCGCGCCACCACCTCGCAGCCGTGCTCGGCCGCCAGCGCGTCCACCGCCCGCCCCATGCGCCCGTAGCCGACGATGGCGATGCGGGGGTTGGCGGCCGGGGGGGTGTCAGGCGGCATCGGTCGGGCGCTGGCGGTCGGCTCGGCCGCCCGCGATTCAGGCGGCGCCACGGCATCCCGGCGATCCGCGGCCGTGGCCGGCCGGCGTCAGGTCCCGGCCCGGCGTCCAGTGCCCGTGCCGGCCTCCGTCAGCCGCCCGATTATACTCGCGCGATGTCGATTCCCGAGACGATGCGTGCCGTCGCGATCGCGGAGCCGGGCCCGCCCGACGTCCTCCGGCCCGTCACGCGGCCGACGCCCCGTCCCGGCTCCGGCGAGGTGCTGGTGCGGGTGGCGGCGGCGGGCATCAACCGGGCCGACGTCATGCAGCGCGAGGGTCGCTACCCGCCCCCGCCCGGCGCCTCGGACCTTCCCGGGCTCGAGTTGTCGGGGACCGTGGCCGCCGTCGGACCGGAGGCCGACGGGGTGGCCGACGGCGACGAGGTGTGCGCCATCGTCTCGGGCGGCGCCTACGCCGAGTACTGCCTGGTGCCGGCGCCGCAGTGCCTCCCCATTCCGGAGGGTGTGAGCGTCTCCGACGCCGCCGCGCTGCCCGAGGCCTACTGCACCGTCTGGACCAACGTCGTCGACCGCGGCCGGCTGCAGGCCGGGGAGTCGTTCCTCGTCCACGGAGGGTCGAGCGGCGTCGGCACCGCGGCCATCCAGCTCGCCCGCCGGCTCGGCGCGCGGGTCTTCGCCACCGCCGGCTCCGCCGCCAAGTGCTCCGTGTGCGTGCAACTCGGCGCCGAGCGGGCCGTCAACTACCGGGAGGAGGACTTCGTCGCCGCCGTCCGCGACGGCACCGGCGGGCGCGGCGTCGACGTCGTCCTCGACATGGTGGGCGCGCCGTACCTCGCGCGCAACCTCGCCGCCCTCGCGGTCGAGGGCCGCCTGGTCGTCATCGCGGTGATGGCGGGGGCGGAGGCGGAGGTGAACCTCCTCGACTTCATGTCCCGGCGCCTCACGCTGACCGCGTCCACGTTGCGCTCCCGGTCGGTCGCCCAGAAGGCCGAGGTCGGCCGGGCCGTGCGCGAGCACGTCTGGCCGCGCTTCGCGGCGGGGGAGCTGCGGCCCGTGATCCACGCCACTTGGCCGCTGGCCGAAGCGGCCGAGGCCCACCGCGTCCTCGAGTCGAGCGCGCACGTCGGCAAGCTCCTGCTCGTGCCGTAGGCGCGCCCCGCGGGCGCGCGGACCCTTCGCCGGCACCCGCGACCGCCGTGTCGCCGGCCGGTTCCCGGGACGCCACGGGAGCCGCCCCGCCCGCGCGGCCCTGGCCCTCTGTCACGCAGGGCCGAACACGCGGTCGAAGTTGTCGGCCAGGATGGCCGCGCGCGCGGGTTCGTCGAGACCGACCTCGTCGAGCGCGAGGCACTGCGCCTCGTGGATCGGCTTCTGCCAGCCGCGCGGAAAGAACGACGAGTCGGTGCCGAAGAGGATCCGGTCGGGTCCGAGGACGTCGAGGGCGCGGCGGAAGACGTCGGCCAGGGTAGGCGGCGGCGTGAGGAACCGCGTCCAACCGTTCGAGCTCGACGAGTCGACGTGGATGGTGGGGCAGAGGTCGGCCGCCATCAGGGTCTCGCGCAGCAGCCCGGCCCCGAAGTGGGGGATGACGACCGGGACGGACGGAAACGCGGACGCGACCGGGACGAGGTCGAGCGGATTGCCGCGCCGGACGTCGAAGCGGCACGGCAGGCCCAGCTTGCGGCGGACGCCCACCGAGAGCACGCCGCAGTGCACGAACACCGCGCGTCCGTGCTCGGCCGCCGCCTCGAAGACGGCGTGGACGCACTCGTCGCCGAGCCCGAAGCGGTGCATCGCCGGGAACAGGCACACGCAGCGCAGGCCGTGCCCCTCGAACCCCTGACGGACGCGTTCGGCCGCCCCCGGGGCGGTCGGGTCGAGCATGAACATGCCGGCGAGCCGGGCGGGCTGCCGCGCTGCCGCGGCGGCCACCGACGCTTCGTCCCCCGGCACGCTGGCCATGACGGCCGCGCGCCCCACCCCGTGGCGGTCGAGCTCCGCGACCCAGCGGTCGGCGAGCGCCTCGGGCGTCCCGGGAGGATCCCAGCCGAGTCGGGCCGGCAACTCGACCGCCGGATCGCCGGTTGCCGGCGCCGCCGGATCTCGCCCGAGCGCGGCGAAGAAGCCGGCCGAGAAGAAGTGGCAGTGCGCGTCGTTGAGCCGTTCCCCGGAACGCTCGGTCATCATCAGGGAGGGCGGGCCGCCCGGCGCTGCGCGAGCGGCCGGGAGTCTGCGCCGCAGAAAGGACGCCGAAGCGCGGTGCGCCCGCGAAGACTCCCATCGCGCCCGTCAGGGCGCGCCAGCCGTCCGAGCGGCGCTTCCGCCGCCCGCCGCACGGCAGTATACTGGCCGCGGAGTCGGCATCATGGCAGCACGCAAGGTCGGCCGGAACGACGCCTGCCCCTGCGGCAGCGGACGCAAGTACAAGCAGTGCTGCGCCGGGAAGACGGAGCGCCGCTCGCAGCTCGGCCTGTACGCCGCCCTCGCGGTGCTCGTGGCCATCGCCGGGGTCATCGTCTACACCTTCACCTCCGAGGGCTCGGGCCCGCGGCAGGTGTGGGATCCGGAGCACGGCCACTACCATACGGTGCCCTGAACGAGGCACCGTCGTGACCCGGACGCCGTCGTCGCGCCGACCGCGCGAGCTCTCTCCGCCCCGCGCACGACGGCGCTGGGCCGCCGGGCTGCACGCGCCCTGCGCGCCCCGCGGTTCCGGCATCGCTCCCCATGGACTACGTCAACCTCGGCCGCACGGGCCTGCGCGTCTCGCGCCTCTGCCTCGGCGCGATGACCTTCGGATCGACGGAGTGGCGCCCCTGGGTGCTCACCGAGGAGGCCGGCCGCCCGCTCATCCGGCGCGCGCTCGACGCGGGCATCAACTTCTTCGACACGGCCGACATGTACTCGCGCGGCGTCAGCGAAGAGATCCTCGGCCGCGCGCTCGGCGACTTCGCGACACGCGAGCAGGTGGTCATCGCCACGAAGGCGTTCTTCGCGATGGGCGATGGGCCGAACGACCGCGGCCTCTCGCGCAAGCACCTCTTCGCCGCCATCGACGCCTCGCTCCGCCGGCTCGGAACGGACTACGTCGACCTCTACCAGATCCACCGCTTCGACCCCCACACCCCGATCGAGGAGACGCTCGAGGCCCTCCACGACATCGTGCGCGCCGGCAAGGCGCGCTACCTCGGCGCTTCGAGCATGTACGCCTGGCAGTTCGCGGAGATGCTCCACGTGGCGGAGCGGCGCGGCTGGACCCGCTTCGTCGCGATGCAGAACCACTACAACCTGGTCTACCGCGAGGAGGAGCGCGAGATGCTGCCGCTCTGCCGCGCCGAGGGCATCGGGGTCATCCCCTGGAGCCCGCTCGCGCGCGGCTTCCTCGCCGGCAACCGCAAGCGCCCCGACGATGCCGGCGGAGCGAAGAGCGGGGACACCCTCCGCGCGCAGACGGACGAGTACGCCCACGGCCTCTACTACGCCGAGTCGGACTTCCGCGTCGTGGACCGGGCGGTCGGGATCGCGCGCCGTCGCGGCGTGACGCCGGCCCAGGTCGCCCTGGCCTGGATTCTCCGCCAGCCGGGCGTGACGGCGCCGATCTTCGGGACGACGAAGCTCGAGCACCTCGACGACGCCGTCGCCGCCCTCGACCTGACGCTCGACGACGACGAGTGCCGGCGCCTCGAGGAGCCGTACGTCCCGCACCCGGTCCTCGGGCACCGCTGAGGACGCGGCGGGACCGCGGCCTACGCCGGCGCCTGCTCCAGGCGGTCCATGCCGGTCTCGTAGATCGCGCGCACCTCGGCCGTCACCTCCCGGTAGCGGGCCAGGAGCTCCTCCCCCGAGGCCGCCTCGCGAAGCCGCCGGGCGATGGGCTCGAGCGCGGCGGGGTCGGTGGGAATGGCCGCGCCGCCGGCATTGGTGTAGATGCGCAGGACGGTCTCGAGCTCGCGCAGGAAGCCGTAGGCGTCGCGTAGCGTGTCCGCCTCCCCGGGACGCAGGAAGGCGGTCTCCGGCAGCGTCGCGAGGAGCGCGCGCGTGCCGGCGACGCGGAACTGCTCCCGTTCCGCCCCCTCGCGGATCTGCAGCACCTGCAGCAGGAAGTCGATGTCGGCCAGCCCGCCGCGTCCCCGTTTCAGGTCGAGGTGGTCGCCGGCCGCCTCGCGGGCCAGCTCGCGCTCGATGCGGAACCGTACGTGCCGGGCGTAGGCGGGGATGTCCGGCGTCCAGCGTCCGTAAACGAAGCGGTCGACCGTCTCCTGCACGCGCGTGCCCAGAGCCGCATCGCCGCCCGCCGGCCGGCGCCGCGTCCACGCCATCCGCTCCCAGATCTCGGCCCGGTCGCGCAGGTAGCGCTCGAACGCCGGGAACGGAATCGCCAGCGCCCCCATCTTGCCCTCGGGCCGGAGCCGCGTATCGAACTCGTACGCGAACCCGGCACCCGTCTTGCGCGAGAGCAGGTCGTGGATGGAGCGGACGAACTTCTGGTGGCGTTCGAAGCGCGGCGCGTCCGTCGTCTCGCCGTCGTAGACGAAGACCAGGTCGAGGTCGGAGTGCACCGTCAGCTCGCGGCTCCCGAGCTTGCCGAGGGCGATGACGGCCCACCCGGCCTCCGGGTCCGCCGCGTCCGGATCCGGGGGGCGCTCGCGCGCCGCGGCGCGGGCCGCTCCCGCGAGGGCGCAGTCGGCCACGAGCGAGAGGCGGTCGTTCAGCAGGTCGAGCCGCCGCGCGGCCAGCCACTCCGCCAGCACCTTGAACTCCTCGATGACCTTCACGCGGCGGAACGGGTCGAGGCGGGAATCGATGTCCCCCTCCGCCGCGACCACGGCCCCGAAGGCCCGGGTGACCGCGGCGCGGAAGGCCTCCGGCTCCAGGGCGGCGCTGGCGAGGAAGTCGAGCAGCTCGGGATAGGAGGAGAGGCGCGCGGCGAAGAGATCGCCCGCGTCGAGGCCGGTCAGCAGCCGATCCCGCAGCACGACGTCCTCGAGCAGCGTGCGGAACAGTGCTCCGGGCGCCCCCACGCGGGACACCACCTGCTCGAGCCGGATCAGGACCTGACCGGGCGCCGCGAGCCGCGTCTCGCCCGAGAGAATCGCGGCCAGCAGGTTGGCCAGCAGGTTGCGGGCGGAGGCCCGCCCCTGCTCCGGCGCGGCATCGAGGGCGCGAATGGTGTCGAGCGCCCCCTGCGGGTTCTCGATCCCCGCGTCGGCGAGCCGCGAGCGTCCCTCCTCGTCGCTCATCTCGCCCGCGAGGAGCCGGAACATGTTGCGCCCGCCCCGGGTCTCGTCGCTCGGAGCGTCGTGGAAGAGGTCGGCGTAGACGGCGTGCACGCGCTCCCGGTGACGCTCGAGGACCCCGGTCAGCGTCGCGACGTCGTCGAAGCCGAGGCGCCGGGCCAGCGCCAGCAGGCCCCGCTCGGTGCTCGACAGGCTGTGGGTCTGCTGGCCCTCGGCCACCTGCAGGCCGTGCTCGACGTTGCGCAGGAAGATGTAGGCAGCCGACAGGTCGCGCTGCACGTCGGGGTCGATGAACCCGCCGGTCCCGAGCTGCTCGAGCGCCGTCAGCGTGTGGCCGGTGCGGAGGGCGGGCTTCTCGCCGCCGTGGATCAACTGGAACACCTGCGCGAAGAGCTCGATCTCGCGAATGCCGCCGCGGCCCTCCTTGATGTTCCGATCCAGGTCTCCGTGCTTCGCGTGCGCGCGGTCGGCCCGCGCCTTGTAGCGCACGAGTTCCTCGATGGCGGCGTGGTCGAGGTACTTGCGGTAGACGAAAGGCTGCACGAGGTCCACGAACCGCGCGCCGAGCTCCCGGTCTCCCGCAATCGGCCGCGCCTTGAGCAGCGCGAACCGCTCGAACGTCTCTCCCAGGGTCTCGTAGTACTGCGCCGACTGCCGGAGCGAGTAGACGAGCGCCCCGCGCTGGCCCATCGGCCGCAGCCGCATGTCGACGCGGTAGAGGTAGCCCTCGCCGGTGTGCTCGCTGAGCAGCCCCGTGAGGCGCCGCCCCAGCTTCTGGTAGCGCGGATGAAGCGCTGCCACCTCGTCGTCCGGCGCGTCGTATACGTAGATCAGGTCGATGTCCGAGCTGTAGTTGAGGTCGCCGCCCCCGAGCTTGCCCATGCCGATGACCGCGAACCGCCCTCCCAGCGGGCCTCCGCGCTCGGTCTGCTCGTCCGTCGCGATCCGGAGGGCGCCGTCGACGATTGCGTCGGCCAGATCCGAGAGCTGCGCGGTCGTCGTCGTCAACGTCTCCCGGTCGAGCATGCCGAACAGATCTCGCGCCGCCACGCGCAGCATCTCGCGGCGCTGCAGCCGCTTCAGCCCGTCGACCTGACGTCCGGGGTCGCGACCGTCGCCGAACAGCCGGCGGATCTCGTGCTCGAAGGCTCGCCGGTCCGGCGGCGGTGCGTCGAGCTCGCGCCGAAGCCAGTCGAGATAGCCCGGATTGCGGATCAGGATCTCGCCCAGGAAGGGCGAGGTGCCGAGGATCTGGGCCAGGATGTCGAGCGCCCGCGGGTCGTCCCGCAGCGTGCTCAGGAAGGCGGCCTGCGGGGTCCGCTCCGCGACGTAGCGGCAGAACCCGACCAGCGCCGCATCCGGATCCGGCGTCGTCGAGAGGGTGTCGAGGAGGAGCTCGGCGAGGTTGCCGAGCGCCAGCCGGTTCGACAGGTCGGCGGCGAGCTCCTGAAGGTGCCGGTCGGCTGCCGCGCCGTCGCGCAGCCCGCGTCCTTCCAGGAACCGCGCCGCCGCCTCGGCGGGGAGCTCGGCGGCGAGGAAGATGTCGCGTGGAGTCAGCGCGTTGGGTTCGGACGGCATGCCGGTCCCGTTCCGCCGGAAGGGCTGGGAGTGTGGGCCGGGGGAGCGGGCGCCTCGAAACGGCGGCTCCCGGTCCCCCGGCGTCGAGCGCCTAGATGTCGAAGTAGAGCGCGAACTCCCACGGGTGCGGCCGCAGGCGAATGGCGTCCACCTCGTTCTCCCGCTTGTAGGCGATCCACGTCTCGATGACGTCCGACGTGAACACGTCGCCCTTCAGCAGGAAGTCGTGGTCGGCCTCGAGCGCGTCGAGGACCTGCGACAGGGTGCCCGGCGTGCTCGCGATCTTGCCCAGCTCCTCCGCCGGCAGGTCGTAGAGGTCCTTGTCGAGGGGGCCGGGCGGCGAGATCCGGTTCTGGACCCCGTCGAGCCCCGCCATCAGCATCGCGCTGAACGCGAGGTAGCCATTGCAGGTCGGGTCGGGAAAGCGGCACTCGACCCGCTTCGCCTTCTCGCTGCTCGAGTAGACCGGGATGCGGACCGCCGCGCTGCGGTTGCGCATCGAGTAGATCAGGTTGATCGGCGCTTCGTAGCCCGGCACCAGCCGCCGGTAGGAGTTGGTGGTCGGGTTCGTCAGCGCGAGCAGCGCCGGCGCATGCTTCAGGATGCCGCCGATGTAGTAGAGGGCGGTCTGGCTCAGGTCGGCGTAGGTGCCCGCCTCGAAGAACTGGTTGCGCCCGTCCTTCCAGATGCTCTGGTGCACGTGCATCCCGGAGCCGTTGTCCTGGAAGATCGGTTTCGGCATGAGCGTCACGGTCTTGCCGTGGCGCCGGGCGACGTTCTTGACGGCGTACTTGTACTTCAGCAGCTTGTCGCCCATGCTCACGAGCGAGTCGAAGCGCATGTCGATCTCGGCCTGACCCGCCGTGCCCACCTCGTGGTGCTGCACCTCGACGTCGACCCCGATCTGCTCGAGCGTGAGCATCATCTCGGTGCGCAGATCCTGGTGGGTGTCGGCGGGGGGCACGGGGAAGTAGCCCTGCTTGTAGCGGATCTTGTAGCCCATGTTCCGCGAGGCGCCGGCGCCGTCGGGGTTCTCCACGCGGCCGGCGTTCCAGAAGCCTTCGCCGGCGTCGAGGTGGTAGAAGCCCTCGTTGTAGGACTGCCCGTAGCGTACGTCGTCGAAAATGAAGAACTCCGGCTCGGGGCCGAAGTACGCCGTGTCGCCGATGCCCGTCGATTGCAGGTAGGCCTCGGCCTTCTGGGCGATGTGACGAGGGTCGCGGCTGTAGGACTCGCCGGTGACCGGGTCCTTCACGTTGCAGATCAGCACCAGGGTCGGCGTCGCCATGAACGGGTCGACGAACGCGCTGGCCGGGTCGGGGAAGAGCAGCATGTCGCTCTCCTGGATCTGCTGGAATCCCCGGATGCTCGAACCGTCGAAGCCGATCCCCTCTTCGAAGATGTCGGCGCTGAACTCCTTCGTCGACACCGTGAAGTGCTGCCAGAGGCCGGGGAGATCGACGAACCGGAGGTCGATCGCCTTGATCTGCTTGCTCTCGATGAGCGCCATCACGTCTGTTACCTTCATCCAATGCCTCCCAACGTGTGAGTAGTGACGATCGACGACGGCGGCGGGCGGGGCCCGTCGCGGAGCGGGCTGGCCGGGGGGTGCCCCGGCCGTCGAGTTCACACCACGTCTCGTTCTCCCGTCCGAATGACGCGGCTCTGCTCGACCGGCATGACGAAGATGCGCCCGTCGCCGATCTCGCCGGTGCGGGCCTCGGCCATGATGGCGTCGATGGCGTCCTCGACGGCGTCGTCCTCGACGACCACCTCGACCTTCATCTTCGGCAGCAGGCTGATCTCGTACTCTCCGCCGCGATAGACCGGCGAATGGCCGCGCTGCCGGCCGTGGCCGCGCACCTCGGAGACCGTCAGTCCGGAGATGCCGTTGCGGGCGAGAGCATCCTTGATGGCGTCGACCTTGCTGGGGCGCACGATGGCCTTGATGAGTTTCATGACTCCCGTCCGCCCGCCAGCGTGGTTTCCAGCTCGGCGCGCAGCTCGTCCTGTTCCCGGTTCGTCAGCTTCCGGCCCGCCCGCGTGAGGTGGAATACGTCAATAGCTCGCGTGCCCTCGGTCGCGATGAGCACGAGGTCGATGTCGCACCCCTGGTTCGAGATGGCCCGGCTCACGCGGTAGAGCAGACCCCAGCCGTTCCGGGCGATGATCTCCAGCACCGTGAACCGCGGCGAGCGGTGGTTCTCGAAATGGATGACCGGCTTGATCGGGGCCGCGCTGCGCGCCGGCCGGTCCCGGGCGCGCAGCTTGGCGTCGATGTCGAGGCGTCCGGCGACGACGTCGCGCAGCGTCCCCGTCAGCTCGTCCGGCGCCGTCGGGTTCATCCGCAGATAGCCCTCCGCGTCCGCGAACTGGAAGAGGTCGAGGACCACGCCCCCCTGGTTCGTCATCGCCTGACCCCGCAGGATGTCCATGCCGTAGTGGGACAGCACCCCGCAGATGTCGGCGAAGAGGCGGGGCTGATCGAACGTGACGGCGCTCAGCTCCCACGCCGAGCCCTTCTCTTCGAGAGCGCAGTGAACGTCGCCGCGTTCGATGTTGCGGGAGAGCCGGACGTGGTCGTAGACGGTCGAGCGATCGACCAGCCGCAGGTAGCGCTGCGGGAAGCCCTCGAGGAAGGCGGTCACTTCCGCCTCCTTGATGTCGCCGGGGCGCCGGGCGGTGAAGTCCTCCAGCGTGCGCGTGGCTTCGTCAATGACCTCGTCGCCGTACTCGAGCGTCAGGCGGTTGTAGGTCTCGACGTAGAGTCGCCACAGGAGCTCCTCCTTCCAGGGGTTCATCACCTCCGGGGCGACGGCGTCGACGTCGACCAGCGTCATCAGGCAGAGCAGCTTCAGGCGCTGCTCCGTCCCGACGAGGCGGGCGAACTGCGCCACGACGTCCGGGTCGTCCACGTCGCGGCGGAATGCGGCGACCGACATGCTCAGATGGTGCCGGATGAGGAACTCGACGGTGGCGAAGGACGCCTCGGGCAGCTTGATCCGCCGCATCGCACCGGCCGCCATGCGGACGCCCTCTTCCGAGTGGTTCCGGTTGGTCCACTTGCCGACGTCGTGGAAGAGCAGCGCCAGGACCAGGAGCTCGGGGTTGGGCAGCTCCGCCAGCAGCGTGGCGAAGCGCTTCCGGCTCCGCGTCTTGGGCGCGCACAGGCCCTCGAGGCTGCGGATGGTCTGCAGCGTGTGCTCGTCGACCGTGTACTTGTGGTAGAAGTCGCGGATCACGAGGCAGTAGACCTTCTGGAATTCCGGGAACATCCGGCCCAGGAGGCCGCAGCCGTGCATCTCGGACAGCCGATCGTAGAGCCCGGGCCGCGGGCGGAGTATGCGCAGCAGCCGGTCGCGGTCGTCCGTGGAGACGAAGAACCGCTCCGGCGCGTACCGCTTGCCGTGGCGCTCGATGCAGGTCAGCGCCTGGTCCGACACCGGAGCGTCGGCGTCGAGCGCCGCCTCGAACGGGTGCAGCCAGGTGCGCGGGCGGAGTGACGCGCGCGTGCCGTCCGTGAAGCGCATGCCGTCCCACGCCCGCTCGAGCTCGTCGCCGAGCGGGCTGACCTCGTCCGCCTCCGGGGCCTGGAGCGAGCGCAGCGATGCCGCCAGCGCCCGCGCGACCGTTTGCGCGTGGTGGAAGTAGGTGCTCATCAACGCTTCCACTTGCCGGCGCGGCTGGTCGCCGGGCGACCCGAACCGCGCCGCCACCGTCTCCTGCAGCTCGTAGCCGAGTCCGTTGTAGTTCCGCTTGCGCTCGAGGTGCAGGATGGAGCGGATCCGCAGCAGGAAGTCCTCCGCCTCGCGCACGCGGCCGGGGTGGTAGCCCACCGAGCGGCCCCCGCCGTCGTCCAGATCGGCGAGCAGCCGGATGGCGGTCGCATCGCGCAGCGAGCCGGGCGAGTCCTTCACGTCGGGCTCGAGCTGGAACACGGTGCGGTTGAACTGGGCGTGGCGCTGGCCGGTCAGCTCGACGAGGGCGCGCCGCATCGGCTCGCGCCAGATCGAGCCGGCGCCGAGGCAGGTCGCCGCGACCCGGTCGAACGTCTCCCGGCTCCCGGCTACGAAGCGGGCCTCCAGAATCGCCAGCAGGAACTCCGGATTGTCGGCCTCGACCTGGGCCAGGTCGCCCAGCTCCCGCACCTGGTGGCCGACCTCGAGCCGCAGATCCCACAGGGGATGGAGCACCGCCCGCAGGAAGCGCTCCTCGGCCGCCCCGATCCGCCCGTCGAAGGCAATCATCAGGTCGATGTCGGAGTGCAGGCACAACTGCCGCCGGCCGTAGCCCCCGATGGCCAGGAGCGCGACCGGCGTAGCGGTCTCCTCCCGCGCGGACTCGTAGATCTCCTGGACGATCGCGTCGACCTCGCCGGAGTAGCGCGCGAGCACCGCCAGACCGGCCCGCGCGCGTTCGGTCTCGGCGACCACCGCGGTACGGGCCTCGTCGAGCCGGGCTCTGGAGTTGTCAGGCGGCATGGGGATTCGATGAGCGCGGCGCGCCCGCCCGCACGTGCTGTCGGGCTGCGGCACCGGACCCTTCCGGCGCCGGCGCCCAACCCAATCCTTCAGGAGTCCGCGCCGTTCTACGGCGCAGACTCCTAGTACTCGATGTGGACTCCGACGGAGCCGACGGCCTGGAGCGCATCGCCGTCATTGAGGGTCTTGAGATAGTCACCGAGAGCCAGCAGGTGCACACCGCCGCTGATGGTCCACGTTCCTACCGAGCCGGGCATGTCCAGGTGCAGCGTGGCAACGGCGCCGAGATCGAAGTACCCGAACACGTCGTTGCGATCGCCGCCGTCCTCGTAATAGTGATTGAGACTCAGGCCGACCGTGGCCGGAAACCCGATCGATGCGCGATCCGCGACCAGCTCGAGTCCGGGCTCGATCCCCAGCTCGAAGTACGTGCCCTCGCTCTGGCCGCCGTCGGCCTGGCCGTTCAACTCGACCGCGAGGCCCACGTGCGGCTGGAGCGGTATGCGCAGGCGGTCGCTGTCGTCCATGCTCAGGGCCAGGCTCACCTCCTGCACGGTGCCGAACGAGCCGTTGGGGCTGAGGTACGACGTGTAGGTGAGCCCGGCGGTCAGGTTGTCGCTTCCGACCGTGAGGCCCGTGAAGAAGTCGGACTCGTACCACATGGCCGTCGTGCGGTCCGCCGTCCCCGCGCCGCTGGGCCCGGAATGCAGGCTGTTCCACTGACCGATGGTCAGTGTCAGGGTGCTGAGCGAATCGCTGTCGGCGCCGAGCAGGTTCACCGACAGGTCGGCGTAGGGCTGGACGATCAGGCCGGAGCGCTCCTGCTTGATGCCCCGGAAGAAGTACGCGTTGCTCGTGTCGAGTCCCATCGAGAGCGAGATTCGGCCCTGGTTCTCCTGGGCGTGCGCCGTCTCCGCGCCGCCGCCGGCCGCCGCCCAGAGCACGATCGCGAGCAGGCACCGCGCGCGGCGCCCCGCCGATGTCGTCATCCGTTGCCCTCCGCGGAGTGCCGTGCCGGTGTAGTGGATCCGCACACGGATCGACCGCCGATCTTACAAGATCCCCGTGCGTCGCACCCCGTGCGAGCGGCCCGGCGCTCTCGCGGCGACAGGGGGAGGGAGCCGGCGCGCCGCGCGCCGGCTCCCTCGACGAGACCCTGCGCTCAGGAGGGGGAGACAGAGTCACGCGATTCAGTGGCCGGGATGGGCGGGGGCGGCTCAGTAACCGAGGCTGATTCCGAACAGCCCGATGACCTTCGCGCCGGAGTCCTCGCCGTTGATCATCTTCAACTGCTCGCCGAACACCAGCGCGCTCACGCCGACGGCGAGATCCCACGTGCCGTACTCCTCGGGAACCGGCAGCGGCACGCCGAGCGACGCCCCGATGCTGAAGAAGCCGAACGCACCGTCCGACACGACGCCCATCTCGTTCTCGAACTCGAAGTAGTTGCTCATGCTGGCGCCGATCGCGACGGGGAACGAGAGGCTGACCGGAGCGTCGTCGAGCGGCACGGCCGGCTCGAAGCCGATCTCCACGTAGCTGCCCTCGTTCGGCCCGCCGTCCGCGCCGCCGGACAACTCGAAGGCGAACGTGGCGTACGGATCGGCGAACGTGGCGAAGCCGAGGCCGAGGGCGACCTCCTTCGTGGTGCCCCAGCTTCCCCGCGGGCTCATGTAGGCGGTGTAGGTGAGGTCGATTCCCACCGCGTCTCCCGCCGCGAAGCCGAGGCCCGCGTAGAAGTCGGACTCGTAGTAGATCTCGGGCGCGCCTCCGCCCGCGAACCCGTCGTCGCCGACCGAATGCAGGCTGTTCCACGTGCCCGCCGTGATGGAGACGGGGCCCAGGCTCATGCTGGCGTCGAGGAAGGGCTGCGCGATGAAGCCGCCCGTCTCCTGAATGATGCCGCGGAAGTAGTAGTCGGACACGAAATCGACGCCGGCGCTGAATCCGAGCATGCCGGAGTTGGGGGCCGCCTCGTCCTGCACGGCCGCGACCGCGGCCGCCTCCGGCGCCTCCGCTTCGGCGGTCTCGGCCGCGGCCTCGGTGCCGGTGGCGGCCGGTTCGGCCGCGGCGCTGGCGGTCACACCGACCGCGACCAGCGTCGCGAGCGGGAGATGGAGCCAATGACGAGTCCAGTTGTGCATGACGTTTTGTCCGATCCTCTCTCGTGTTGTGGCCGTGGCGCTCGCCGAACGCGGCGCCTGCGTCGCGGGCCCTCGTGCTGTATGCCCTCGTCCTGTTGCCCCTACTGGAAAGCAAGTGGCGTGCCATGGGGTTCCGTGTCGCGGACCCGGGCCTGGGCGCGTTCAAAACTGTCGTCTGACGGGAGCGATTGGGACGTCGAGCCGGAGGTGTCGGGCTCCGGGCCGCGCGGCCAGCCGGCCACATGTTTGTGGATTATGGATGCTCCACCTGCGATTATGTGGGATTTCGGCCGCGTCAGGGAAGGCCCCTGCGGCTCGGGAAGCACCGGCCGACATGGGACATCCGGGGCGGGGGCGGGGCCCGCTGCTGGGGCCCTGCCCGCGTGCGCGGGCCGTCGCGACCCGCGCACGGCCATGGAATCCACATACTTGTTGTCAGATGTTCAGATAGCTACGCTTATGTAGGATTGGCCTTGCCCGCGAGGCTGCGCCACGCGTCGTCGCACTCGACGTCGACGCCCGGCGGATGCAGGAAGACGGTTTCGTCGCGGCGGAGGCGGGAGGTCACCACGGCGACGATGTCGCGCGCCCGGGCGAGGCGGGCCATGCCGTGGGCGACGGGGCCGCGGCGCTGCAGGCCGTCCCCCTCCAGCCAGTCGTCGACGAGGGCGAAACGCGCGCAGCAGTGATCGATCTCGGCGTAGTCGAAGCGCACCGGCCGCCCGCGGGCGAGCACCGTGACGTGAACCGCGCGGCGGTAGCGCACCCCGGCCTCGTTCTCCGCGAGGTGAATCGTCGTGTTCGCGTCGTGACCGACCCCCAGCAGCAGCACGTGCGCGTCGTGGTCGCGTGCGCGCCCGACGGGGCTGTCGCTGCCGTGTGGCGGGTCGATTGGGTGGGGCGCCGTGATCACCGCGGCCAGCGGGCCGGCGGCCGCGAACGCGTGCGGACTGTCGCTCCGCACGACGCCGTCGCGGCGCCAGAAGGTGTCGGCGGTGACTCCCATGTCGGGGCACGGCGTCCGCGCGGGATCGAACGGGTTCTCGTCGTCGGACGACATGCTCGGCATGACGAGCGTGCCGCGCGGGCCCACCGCCTCGTGCAGGGCGGCGATGAGTCCCGCCGGGCCCCCGTCGACCGGGCCGGTGCTCGAGAAGGACGTATGGACCACCAGCACGCCGCCGGTCCGCACGCCGAGATCCCGGAGCTGGCGGACGACGCGCGCCTGCGGAACCGGCGTCGCGGCCGGGGTCGTCGTCATCGGCGCTCTCCTTCGCCGCCGGCCGGGGCCCGAGCCGGCAGGCGCGCGCGTATAATCATGCCGCCGTCCGTGGATCGCGCCCGGCGAGCGGCTCGGGCGGGGCGCCCGCACGGCGAGGAGCAGCCCCATGGAAGACGCCTTCATCTACGACGGGATTCGGACGCCGTTCGGGCGTCACGCCGGAGCGCTGTCGCCGGTGCGGCCGGACGACCTGCTCGGCGGCCTCGTCCGCACGCTGGTCGATCGAAGCCCCTTCGACGCCGGCGCGTTCGAGGACGTGATTGCGGGTTGCACGAACCAGGCCGGCGAAGACTGCCGCAACGTCGCCCGTCGCGCCGGGCTCCTCGGCGGCCTGCCGGTCGAGGTCGCGGGCATGACGGTCAACCGGCTCTGCGCCAGCGGCCTCGCGGCCGTCGTCGACGCGTCGCGGGCCATCGCCTGCGGCCAGGGCGACCTGTTCATCGCGGGCGGCGTCGAGAGCATGAGCCGCGCGCCGTTCGTGATGGGCAAGGCCGAGCGTGCCTGGGGGCGGCAGGTGCAGATGTTCGACACCACCCTCGGTTCCCGCTTCCCGAACCCCACCGTGGCGGCCGAGTACGGCGACCATGCGATGTACGAGACGGCCGAGGAGGTGGCGAAGGACCTCGGCCTGGGGCGCAGGGAGAGCGACCGCTTCGCGGCGGCCTCCCAGGAGAAGTATGCCCGGGCCAAGTCCGAGTGCTTCTACTCCGGCGAGATTCGGCCCGTCACCGTTCCCGGCCGGCGCCGCGGCGAGTCGGTCGAGGTGAGCGAGGACGAGCACCCGCGCCCCGGCACCGGCGTCGACCGGCTCGCCGGGCTGAAGCCGCTGGCGGAGGGCGGAATCGTCACGGCCGGCAACGCGTCGGGGGTCAACGACGGGGCCGCCGCCCTCATCGTCGGCTCGCGGGCGGCGGGTGAGCGGGCCGGCGCGGCGCCGATCGCGCGCGTCGTGACCGCCGCGGCGGCCGGCGTCGAACCGCGCGTGATGGGCCTCGGACCGGTCCCGGCGACGCGCAAGGCGCTCTCGCGGGCCGGGCTCACCCTGGCCGACGTCGACGTCATCGAGATCAACGAGGCGTTCGCGACGCAGGTGCTCGGCTGCCTGAAGCTGCTGGACATCGACCAGGACGACAGCCGGGTCAATCCCAACGGCGGCGCGATCGCGGTGGGACATCCCCTGGGCGCCTCGGGGGCGCGCCTCACCCTCACCGCGGCCCGCCAGCTCCAGCGGGTCGAGGGCCGCTACGCGCTCGTCACCCTCTGCATCGGTGTCGGGCAGGGCCTCGCCGCCGTGCTCGAGCGGGTGTCCGCGTAGCCCCAGCCTGGCGTGGGTTCCCGCTCCGCGCGGCTGCTCGCTCTGGTTGCCGTTTACCTGCTGATTGCGCACGTCGTCCCGCCGCCGGAGGGCGTCGACCCGCAGGGGTGGCGCATCACCGGCATCTTCTTCGCCACCATCGCCGGGCTCATGCTGCAGCCGCTGCCCGGCTCGCAGGTGGTCCTGATCGGCATCACGGCCCTCGTTCTGGTCGGACGGGTCCCGATGGCGCGTGCCCTCGAAGGGTACTCCGCCGCGTCCGTCTGGATGGTGCTGGCCGCGATGATGATGTCGCGGGCGCTGCGCGACTGCGGGCTCGCGCGCCGCATCGCACTGCTGTTCGTGCGCGCCATCGGCAGCACGTCGCTGGGGCTCGGCTACGCCCTGCACCTGACGGATCTCACGCTGGCCACGGGGGTGCCGTCCATCACCGCCCGCTCGGCCAGCATCGTCTTCCCCATCGCCCGCAGCATCAGCAGCCTCTACGAGTCGGAGCCCGGCCCCACCGCGCGCCGCCTCGGCACGTTCCTGATGACGTGCATGTACCAGACCAGCGTGGTCGCCTCCGCGATGTTCTTCTACAGCAGCGCCGCCAACCTGCTGCTCGGGGACCTCGCCCGCGAGTATGCCGGCATCGAGGTCACCTGGACGAGCTGGTTCGTCGCCGGCCTCGTGCCGGGCCTCGTGTCCAGCATCGCGGTGCCGCTGGTCGTGATGCGCGCCGTACCGCCGGAGATCCGGCGCACGCCCGCCGCCCGCGACTTCGCGCAGCGGGAGCTCGACAAGCTGGGGCCGGTGCGGGGAACGGAGGCGGTCGTCGCGGCGGTGTTCGTGTTCCTGATCGCCTTCTGGGTGGTTTCGTCCTACGTCGACTGGCTGTCGGCCGGCCTCGTCGCCTTCGTCGGTCTCAGCGTGCTGTTCGTCACGCAGGCGCTCACCTGGAACGCCGCGCTCGGCGAGCGGTCGGCTTGGGACATCTTCGTCTGGTACGGCGGCCTGCTGACGATGGGCGGGCTGCTCAACGAGAGCGGGTCGCCGTCCGCGTTCGCGACCTGGGTCGGCTCCGCGTTCGAGGGGGTGCCGTGGCTGGCCGTCTTCGCCGCGGCCCTCGTCATCTACTTCTACGCGCACTACTTCTTCGCCAGCACCACGGCCCATGCGATCGCGCTCTACGGGCCGTTCGTGGCGCTCCTCGTGGCGGTCGGGGCGCCGGCCGCCGTCGTCGCCTACAGCCTGCTCTTCATCAACAACCTGACGGCCGGGCTGACCCACTACGGGACCACGACGTCCCCGATCATCTTCGTCGAGGGCTACGTGAGCTTCCGCGACTGGTGGCGCACCGGCTTCATCGCCTCCGTGCTCAACCTGCTCATCTGGATCCCGGTGGGGGTGCTGTGGTGGAAGTTCCTGGGGCTCTGGTGAGGCTCGCGGCGGCGCTCGCCATCGTCAGCCTGGCTGCGTGCGGGACGGACCCGGCGGCCCCCTCGTCGGCGGCCGAGGGGCCGTTCGATCTCGTGATCGCGGGCGGGCGGGTGGTCGATCCGGAGAGCGGCCTCGACGGCGTCCGGAACGTCGGGATCCGGGACGGACGGATCGCGGCCGTCGCGGAGGCCGACCTCGTGGGGACCGAGGTCGCCGAGGCGGGCGGCCTCGTCGTCGCTCCCGGCTTCATCGACCTGCACGCGCACGGCCAGGATGCGGTCAGCAGCCGGTACCAGGCAATGGACGGGGTGACGACCGCCCTCGAGCTGGAGATCGGCGCGTTCCCGGTCGCCCGCTGGTACGCCCGGCGCGCCGGCGCAGCCCGCATCCACTACGGCGCGTCGGTGAGCCACCAGGGGGCCCGCATCCGCGCCATGCGCAGCCCGTTCGCCCTGAGCAACGCGGACGGGACGTTCTCGCTCGGCAGCAGCACCGACGATGCGCTCTACCGCGCCGCCACCGACGAGGAGCGAGGCGAGCTGCGGCGGCTCATGGAGCAGGGGTTGCGCGACGGGGGCATCGGCTTCGGCTTCGGCCTCAGCTACACGCCGGGCGCGAGCCACCGCGAGCTGCTGGAGCTCTTCGGCCTCGCGGCCGACTACGCCGCTCCGTCGTTCGTCCACCTCCGCTCGGCGGCCGCGTTCTCCCGCGGGGGTGCCCTCGCGCCCTTTCAGGAGGTGATCGCCAACGCGGCGGTCACCGGCGCCCCGCTCCACATCGTGCACCTCAACAGCACTGCGGGGGCGCGGGCGGAGGAGGCGCTGGCGATGATCCGCGGCGCGCAGGAGCAGGGCCTCGACGTGACGACGGAGGCCTATCCCTACACCGCGAGCGCCTCGCTCATCGAATCGCCGCTGTTCGACGGCTGGTCCGGCCGGCCCGCGGAGGCCTACGGGCGCCTGCAGTGGGTCGAGACCGGGGAGCGGCTGACACCGGAGACGTTCGAGCGCTATCGGAGCCGGGGCGGCTGGGTCATCATGCACGGCCGGTCGGAGGCGACCAACGAGTGGATCGTCAGCCAGCCCGACGTCATGGCCGCGAGCGACGGCATCCCGTTCAGCAACGGGCGCAGCCACCCGCGCGGCGCCGGCACCTTCGCCCGCATCCTCGGCTACTACGTCCGCGAGCGCGGCGTGCTGTCGCTCATGGACGCTCTGCGCAAGATGACGCTCCTGCCGGCGGAGCGCCTGGAGGGCATCGCTCCCGCCATGGCGCGCAAGGGGCGCGTGCAGGTCGGAAGCGACGCCGATCTGACGATCTTCGACCCCGAGCGCATCATCGACCGCGCCACCTACGAGGCTCCCGACCGCTACTCGGAGGGCATCGAGCACGTCCTCGTCGCCGGCACCTTCGTCGTCCGCAACGGCGCCCTGGTCGAAGACGCCGCGCCCGGCCGGCCCCTGCACGGCCGGCACCTCGTGCCGGAATGACCCGTCGGCGAAGGCCCCGTCGTTGCCCGCGGCCCGGCGATGGGGCGTCGCGGTGTCGATGGCGGCGTCAGGTCCGCCACTCGAAGCCGACGATGAAGGCGCGCCCCGGCATGCTGTTGCCCAGGCCGCCGTTCGACAGGGCGGTGTTGGCGAAGAGCGGCTCCCTGTTGATCGCGATGAACAGCGGGTGGTCGTTCTTGTTCAACAGGTTGCGCACGGCCCCGGTCAGCCACAACCCCTCGCCGACCTCGTAGCGTCCCCGCAGGTTCCAGGTCGTGAAGGGCCCCTTCCTGTGGATCGTCCCGCGCTCCGGCTCGGCGAACGGAATCAGCAGTCTCTCCTCCGTGTCGTACCAGACCGGCCCGTAGTACGTCCCGGCCACCTGCACCATCCACGCCGGGTTGTGCACCCCGAGGAGCACGGAGCCCTGCGTCTCGTAGACGCGGATGATGCGGTCGGTGCTGAGTTCGCGCGCGGCGGCGTCGAGGTCGCGCATCCGGAAGTGGTGCGCCGCGTTGATCCCGAGATTCACGCTGGTCGCATCGCCCGTCCGGGCCAGGACGAAATTGCTCTGCAGCTCGAGCCCGACGAGCTCCGACTCCGCGCGGTTCTGGTAGATGCGGACGGCGGCGTTGCGCGTATCCCCGACGGCCTGGATCCGGTTGGTGATGTCGTTGCGAAACAGCGCCAGGTCGAACCACATCCGCGCATTCTCGTACGCGATACCGACCTCATAGCTCGTTGCCTGCTCCGGCTCGAGATCCGGGTTGCCGATGATCAGGTTGCCGAGGACCGTCTGGTAGTCGATGGCCAGCTCCGTCGCGTTCGGCGCCCGGTAACCGGTCTGGACGTTGAACCGGACCGCGAGCTCCTCGACCGGCTTCGCCGTCGCGCCGACGCGGTAGGTCACGGCGTCGTAGTTCGCGGCCCGCTCCACCAGGTTGGGTCGGTTGGGGGTTTCGCGGATCTGGTGCCGGCCGCCGTCGAAGCGCACGCCGCCGCGGAGTATGAGGCGGTCGTCCAGCACGCGCTGCACGTCCTCGAAGAAGACACCGAAGTTGCGGCTGTCGGAGTTGTTGTCGAACGGGCCCACCTGCGCCGCCGTTCTCCCCGGCAGGGGCTCGCGCATCCGCGTGCTGCGCAGTTGCCACCACTGCTGGTCGACGCCGACCTGGATGCTGTTCGCGCCGCCCAGCTCCACGTTCGTCAGGCCGCGCACGAAGAAGCCGGTCTGGTTTCGGCGGTTGTGGTCCAGGTCGACACCGGGTCTGCCGCTCCCGAAAATCTCGGCGCCCCAACGAAAATCGTCGAGATCCCGGAAGTACGACGTCTGGACTTCCCAGTTGGCGCGGCCGCTGCTGGACTCGCCGCTGTAGTTCAGGTCGAAGGACCGGTTGGTGCGATTCTCATCGTTGTCCCAGTCCCAGGACGACCCCCGGAAGCCGGTGTCGTACATGCCGTCGGTGCGTGCCGTGAACGTCACGCGCTGGAAGGCGTTGGGCGTGTAGCCCAGCGCAACCATGCCGCCGCCCTGCTGGTAGGCGGTGTTGCGCATCGGCGACTCGACGGCGCCGGCGCCCGCTTCGTAGTCGCCCCGCCGTCCGCCGTGGGCGCTGACGAAGTAGTCCCACCTGCCGGCCGATGCGCCGTACTGGGCGACGGTCTCCACCAGGCCCCACGACCCGCCGCCGACGCGCACGTGGGCCCCCGGATTCCGCAGGCCGTCCTTCGTGATGAGGTTGATGACGCCCCCGAGCGCCTGGCTGCCGTATACGAGCCCCCCGGGGCCGCGCAGCACCTCGATGCGCTCGACGTTGTGGAGACCGAGCTTGGAGATGTTCGCGGTCCCCGCGCGCCGGCCGTTGATCAGCACGACCACCTGACTCCGAAAGTCGCGCCCCTGTCCGTCGCTGGCACCGCCGCGGATGTTGATGGAGGTCTGGCCCGGCGTCCAGGTGCTGAAGAACGCCACGCCGCGCTCGCTGAGGAACTCGGTCACGGTCATGGCCCCGGACTCCTCGATCGCTTCTCGATCGAAGGTCTGCATGGTAACGGGCACGTCGGTCACCCGCTCGTCCTCGAGCGTGGCGGTCACCACGACCTCCTCGAAACGGCGCGGCGGGGCGTCCGGATCGTCCGCGTCGGCGCCCCCCTGCTGCGCCGCGGCCGGTACCGCGGCGCCCATCCCCGACAGCAACAACAGCGCGCCGAGAAACGCACCCACCTGCTTCCGATACCGAGTACTGTGCACGGGCAAGCTCTACCTCCTTCCCGGGCTGACGCGCCGCCAGCTCAGGACCACTCCCGACACGCTGAGCACCAGACCGCCCAGGCTGAGGCCGATGACGGTGATGTCCCACGCGGGACGGTTCCGAATCAGGAACGGGAAATCGAGACAATGCAGTCCGAAGACCACCCAGCGCATCACCATGGCGTGGGTGTCGTAGGCGCGCGCGATCGACCCGGTGTGCGGGTCGACGTACATCAGGCGCGTGACGGGATCGTCGAACGTGAGCCGCAGGACCGGCAGCCGGCGCCGCGCGCCCGGGCCCACCGAGTAGTAGTACGCGTCGTAGCTTTCGAGAAGCTCGGCGGACGCCAGCCGGCCCCGTACGACCTGCCGCGCCTGCGCCACCAGCGCGTTCACCGGATGCCGGACGAACGGCGCGTCGCCTTTGCCGTCGGCGGCGACCGTGACGGTCTCGAACGCGCCGAATCGGAACTCGTAGTAGGGGCGCCCGGCAAAGCGCCGCAACTCCACTTCCTTCGGCAGCCGGCCCTGACGGGCGGCCATGCTCGCGGGAACGCGCGTCCAGGCCGATGCCGGCGAGTCGACCCAGAGAGAGGCGGCCAGCGGGCCGCCGCGCATGGCTTCCGCCTGCCCCGGACGGGCGGACGTCGACGCGCGCACGCCGCCGATGCTGAACGGCGTCATCTGCGTCGTGGTCGACAGCGGCCCCTGCCGGCTGCCGCCCGGATTGAGGTAGAGGAATCCGCTGGTAATCCACGTCAGGCCGACGAGGCCGACGGCGAGGCCGGCCCAGTGGTGATAGCGCTTGACGCCGACGTAGGGGCTCGCGAAGCGTCGCGTCGCGTCGACGCCCTTCAACAGGTAGCCGCGCCGCCGGTAGCGCAGCAACCCCACCACCAGGCCGGTCGACGCCAGCAGTATGCCCGCGCCCGACAGCCACAGCATCGCCTGCCGCCAGGCCCAGACCCGCTCGCGCAGGATCAGGGGCGCTCCCCAGTGGATGATGGTGCCCAACCACGACCACAGGCGCTCGCTGCGCGTCGAGCGCATCACCATCTCGCCGGTCTTCGCCGACACGTACAGTTCGGTACCCAGGTCGTCGTCCAGCCCGAACCGGTAGAGAGGACGATGGAGGTTCAGGCTGTTCGTCAGCGTCCACTGGTCGATGGTCTCCACCTCGCCCAGCAGCGCGGGTCGCGCGCCGGCGGGCGCATGGCGGCGGGCCACCCGCCCGGCGGTCGTCGCGTCGATTGCGGTCAGTACCTGTCCGTCATCGGCGTACACCCCCTGCCAGGGCGCCTCGGACGGAAGGACGTAGTAGATCGGCCGGTCGAGCAGCATGCCCATGCGCATGCGCCGGGGCGGCATGGACAGGCCGGCTCGTTCGACCGCGGCAGCGGGAGAGATCCTGGAACGGGAGAGGTCCAGGGACGGGAGCCCGGCGAGGCGTTCGGCCGGGGTGAGGATGGGGAACTGCACGTAGAGCATCACCACGCCGGTGGCGAACCACAAGGCGAAGGCGAGGCTCAATCCGATGCCGAGATATCTATGCCAAACGTAGAAGCGACGCTTCACGCGAGCTGCACCGCCATTTCGCCGCCGCACCCTGTGGTGCACCATAGCGGGATGGGCTGCCGCGAAGCCTGAAGGCTCCCTTACGTTGAACTGAATTCCCGTTCAGGTTCCGGCCGAGGAGCCGGTTCATTTCGCGCGAGTAGAAGCCGAGCGGATACGGGACGCGCATGATCACGTGCTCCCCGAGCGTGGCGTGCCGGCGCTCAGGGGACGCCCTGCGCAAGAGCGGCTGCGATGGCCGGCAGGTGCGGTGCCAGTCGCGCTCGGAGTGACGGGTTGGTCGTGTTGCCGAGTCGAACCCAGACGACCTGCAGACCTGCGGTCCGCCGAGCGCGTTCCGCGAATGTCAGACTGCGCTGCACCGCTGGCGAGCAGATCGAGGATGTCGCTCACGCGGACACGCGGAGTCTCGCGTCAGCGAGACTCCGCGCCCGGAAGGGCCGCTGGTCCTACTTCGCGAGCGGGTGCGGGCGAACCTGGAACTTCACCAGGTTGCCCTGCGTTCCCTTGCCGCCCTCGATGTGCCAGACGGCGTTCGTGCCGTAGTCGGCCCAGACGGCGCGCCCCTTCCAGCCGGCGTCCGGGTCGTCGATGCGCCCGTCCATCCCGCGCGAGTAGAAGCCGAGCGGGTACGGGACGCGCAGGATCACGTACTCCTCCGCCTCGGGGAGGAAGGCGAGGAGCGAGTCCGATGTCGAGCCGGTGGCGATCGGCACATTGTCGCCGAGGCCGAGGGTGTCGAACTGGTCCACCCAGTGGTAGTAGTGGAAATCGGCGCTCCCGTGGTCGGTGACGCCCTTCATTTGCGGTCCGGGCGTCGCGTAGAGCGTCCACCCTTCGGGGCAGTGCTGGCCGGTCGCCTCGGGCCCGTTCAGCACCGCGCACCGGCTGCGGTCGAACTTCGCGATGTGGCCGCTCCCGGAGAGCGCCGTCCAGACGACGCCGTTGCGGTCGATGTCGACGCCGCGCGGCGAGTAGCCCTGCACCGCGGCCCGCTCGTTCTCGAACGGCGGCTGGTAGTACTCGGCGATGCAGCTCTCGGGCGGGTTGTCGCCGATGTCGAGGCGCACGATCTGCCCCGGCACGCCGCCCGACGCCGCCCAGACCACGTTGGGCTCGGTCGGGTCGGGCACGATGCCGTACCAGCCGCGCCCCATCTGCCGGTCCTTCGCCGGATCGGGATCCTCGCGGAGGCCCGTGAACTCGCCGATGCGCCCGTCGCCGGTCGTGTCGACGACGGTCGGGCACCAGCCCTGCGAGGCCTCCGCGTCGCCGGTCTCGTCGTAGAGCCTCGTGTTCACCCAGCCGATGACGTCGCTGACCGAGCTGAGGAAGAGCGTGTCGTCGTCATCGAACCCGAACTGCAGGTGGTGCGTGTTGAAGCAGGTGTCGATGAGCTCCGTTCCCCCGGACGCCGGGTCGTAGTAGGCGACGTGCCGCGCCGCCCGCTCCAGCGGGTAGTACTGGGCATAGGGGTTGTCGGACCCCTCGCGGCACCACGCGGGGTTGCCGGGGCCCCGGATCTGATGGGTCATCCAGACGCGGCCCTCGCCGTCCATCATCGGGTTGTGGGGGTTGCCGGGGTTGTTCCAGATCAGCTCGTCGCCGAAGTAGAACGACGGGTTCGGCATCTCCTGCGCGATGTACGACTGGAAGTCGCCCTCGCCCGGCGTGTCGCGGACCGGCAGCACCACCTCGTGCGCCTCGTTCGTGTTCGGGTCCACCCAGACCAGCTTGTCGTTGGCGAACTCGACCCCGTAGACCGGGCCGCCGGCGTTGACCTGCGGGTTCCGCTTGTCGGTCGCAATCTCGTCGTGGATGTAGCCGGTCTCGCCGCCCCACTCCCAGAGCGTCAGCACCACGTCGCGCTCCCGGCCCTGCGGCCGCGGGGGCTGCGGGGGCACCTCGCCCGCCACGATCCGGTCCGTCCAGTCGGCATAGGCGGTGATGCCGCGCTGGCGGCCGAAGCGGCTGATGGTGCGGGCCATGTTGGAGGCTCGCTGCCCGGTGACGATCCGGTGCGCCCATGCCGCCTCGGTCGAGTCGAAGTCGGCGGCGTTGGGTATCTCGCGGGTCGGCAGGTTGCCGAGCTGGTGGCAGAGCTGGCAACCCTGCTTGAGCAGATCGATCCAGTGGGCCTGCGTGCGCACCGTCGGCGGGATGCCGTTGCCCTCGCCTCCCGTGCCCGGGAACTCCGCCTTCTCCGGCACCTCCATCAGCGAGTACCAGTAGTTGGCCGGATAGACCTGCGCGGCGTCGCGCGGGGTCGGCGCCTCGACGGCGGTCAGATCGAGCGCCTGTCCGGGCCGGGCGGCGACCCGCGGCGAGTCGACCAGGCCGTAGCCGCGCACCCAGACCTCGTAGTCCGCCTCCGGGAGGTCCGGCAGGACGTAGCGCCCCTCGTCGTCCGTCACGACGATCTTGCGGAACAGCGTTGCGAAATCGTCGGTCTCGGCGATGACCCACACTCCCGCCTCGGGCCCGCCGGCGCTCCGCACCACGCCGCCGACGTCGTCGGCGTCGAGCGCGAGCGCCTGCTGCGCGGTTACCGAAGGCCCGTCGAGGACGAGGCCCACCGCCGCCAGCCCGACGGCGGCGAGAATGGTGACGAATCGACTGGAGCGTGCTGACATCTGCGCCTCCCGCGGTCTCGGATTGTTGGCGTTCAAGCTCGGCATTCTACTCCCGCGCCGCACGCCGCACTCCCGGTTCAGGGTGCGCCGCGGTCACGCGACTCGCTTGGCGGCCCCGACGATCGTCCAGGCTGCAGCGTCCATCCTTCGAGTCTCAGACGGCTGCCGGCGGCTTCACGACTGCATCCTACCGCACCGCGCCGAACCCCGGGCTTCGGTGCCGGTTCCGATCCCGGCCGCTTGATCGGGACCCGGCTGCGGCCCGGCCCTACGGCTCGCGTCGTACCAGCGCCTGCCGCATCGTCTCGTAGTGCACGTCGAGCGCGTAGCGGTACGCCCCCCGCCAGTAGTCGACGTCGTGCCCGCCCCGGCGCTGCCGGTACTCGAAGGGGATATCGGCGTCGATCAGCATCTCGGCGAAAGCCTGGGCGATGACGAGATAGGGGCCTGCCGTGCCGGAGTCGATCTGGATGAAGGGCAGATCGGCACGCCGTACCCGCATCACGAGCAGGAACGGGTCGTGCGCCTCCGCCTCGGCCGCGGTGACGAAAGGCTGGCCGCGCGGCGTCCGGTCGACGATGCTGCTGAAGCCGGCGAGGCCGATCCGCGGGTCGTCGGCGCGCCGACGCGCCTCGGCCTCCGGCGTGAAGCCCCGCGGCGGATCGGCTTCGCCGCCGAGCCGGAGCCGCTCGGCGGCCAGACGGGCGTAATCGATGCGGCCCGACTGGCTGCCGACGGAGACGAATCGGACTGCATGGCGCAATCCGACGGTCAGGGCACCGTAGCCGCCCATCCCGAAGCCGGCGACGGAGCGCCCCTCGCGCGCCGCCACGGTCCGGTAGCGCGCGTCGACGTGCCCGACGACGTCATCGACGAGGTAGTCCTCCCACGCGTCGCGCCGCCCGTCGTCGGTCCGCGACCAGTTGACGTAGTACGACTCGCCGGCGTCGGGCATCACGAGGATCATCTCGCGCTCGCCCGCTACCGCCGCCGCGTCGAGGATCTCCCGCCACGCGAGGAAGCTGCGGCCCTCGCCGTGCAAGAGGTACAGCGTCGGGTAGCGGCGCTCCGCGTTGGCCGGATCGTGGTAACCGCTCGGGAGTACGACCTCGTACTTCATCGGGCGGTCGACGGCGGGGGAATAGATCTCCACCGCCTCGATGCGAGCCGGCTGGGCTTCGGACGCAACGGCGGCGCCGAGCATGAGAGCCACGGCCACGGCGGAGAGGCGTCCCGCGCGACGCAGGGCGAGGTCGTCAGGCATCCCGAAGTCTCCCGGCAGGGGCGGATGACAGACTAGGAGCTTGCGCCGCAGAACGCAACGTCGTGCGTGCCGCGGCGCAAGCTCCTGGGCCGGTGGGGGCTGGGGCCGACCCGGAGC
>JAPOVI010000170.1 GCA_026708265.1 Acidobacteriota bacterium | reverse complement strand
CGTTCGTCGCCGCGACCGCAAGGTCGCGCTGCGGCCTCCGCTCGGCGCCCAACCCACCTTCAGGAGCTTGCGCCGTTCTGCGGCGCAGGCTCCTAGGTCACGGCCTCGGCGACACGGGCCGCGCTGCCCTCCGGAAGCGCTCCCGCCGGCGGCGTCTCCGGGGCCGGGTCGTGGTGTCCGAAGGCGCGGCGCATCGTGCGCCCGACGTCGTCGAGGATCATGTACGACGTCGGCACCAGGATCAGGGTGATGAACGTCGCGAACAGCACCCCGAAGCCCAGGGAGACCGCCATCGGCACCATGAAGGCGGTGTCGAAGCTCCGATCCCACATCATCGGCGCGAGGCCGAAGAACGTGGTCAGCGAGGTCAGCAGGATGGGCCGGAAGCGGCTCACGCCCGCTTCGCGCACCGCGAGCGCGAGCCCCGCCGTCTCGAACGCCCGCCGGTCCGTCGGCCCGCCCCCCGCCTGCCGCGCCATCCGGCCGACGCCGGTGTGCGTGGCCCGCGCCCGGTTGATGAAGTCGACCATGATCAGGCTGTCGTTGACCACCACCCCGGTCAGCGCGACGAGCCCGAACATCGACATCATCGACACGTTCAGGTCCAGGAAGATGTGGCCCCAGACCGCGCCGATGAGCCCGAACGGGATGGCGCTCATGATGATGAGCGGCTGCACGTAGGACCGGAGCGGCACCGCCAGCAGCGCGAAGATCATCAGCAGCGCCAGCACGAATCCCCGCTGCAGCCCGCCGACCGCGTCCCGCTGCTCGGCCATGATCCCCTCGAACGTGTAGAACACGCCCGGGTGCCGGGCGAGCACCTCGGGAAGGATGCGGGCGTTGAGGTCGGCGATGACGTCCCCGGCCGAGGTCACGGTCGGGTCGACGGAGGCGGTGACGTTGACCGCGCGGTTGCGGTCGACGCGGCGGATGGACGCGAAGCCGCGCCCGGGCTCGACGACGGCGACCTGGCTGAAGGGCACCTCGCCGCCGTCGGGGGTGCGGATGCGCATGTTCTCGAGGTCGCCGAGCGAGCGGCGCTCGTCGCGGGGGTAGCGGACCATGACGCGGATGTCGTCGCGGCCGCGCTGGATGCGCTGGGCCTCCTCGCCGTAGAAGGCCTGCCGCACCTGGCGGCCGAGGTCCTGGAGCGTGAGGCCGAGGGCCTCGGCGGCGGGCTTGATGCCGAGCTTCATCTCCTCCTTGCCGGCTCGGAACGAGTCGGTCACCTCGTAGACGCCGGCGTACCCCAGCAGCCGCTTCCTGACCTCCTCGGCCGCCGCCCGCAGGCTGTCGAGGTCGGGCCCGGCGAGCTGCACGTCGACGTCGCTGCCCGGCGTCATGACGCTCATCTGGAAGTTGACGTCGACCGCTTCGGGGATCGGTCCGGTCGCATCGCGCCACAGGAGGCCGAGCTGCTCGCTGCTGTAGATGCGGTGCTGCGTCGGAAGAAGCTCGATCGCCACCTCGCCGACGTTCGGCTGCGCGGCTCCCGCGGCGGGGCCGATGGGACCGTTCGAGCGGGCCGCCATCGGCAGGTCGCCGACGGTGGCCGAGACGTGCAGGAAGTAGTCGTGGCCCGTCTCCGCGAGCAGCCGCTGGCGCAGGCGCGCCGCGCCGGCCTCGAGCTTCGCCACCGCCTCGCCCGTCGTGTCGACGGGCGTCCCCTGCGGCATCGTCACCGAGGCGGCCATCACGTCGGCCTCGATGGACGGGAAGAACTGGAAGGCGGGCCGTCCCGAGAGCACCAGGCCCACGGTCACGATCATCGTGCCGACACCGATCGAGGCGGTGAGGTAGCGCCAGCGGAGGGCCGTCTCCAGCAGCGGCGCGTAGACGCGCTGCACGAAGCGCTTCAGGCCGTTCGCGAACCGGGACTGGAAGCGGCGCCACGGCCCCTGGCGGACCCGCTTCGGGATGTGCGACAGGTGGGCCGGCAGGATGTTCAGCGACTCGAGCAGCGAGAACAGCAGGCACGGGATGACGACCAGCGGAATGATGCGGAAGATCTTGCCCAGCATGCCGGGCACGAAGAGCAGCGGGCTGAAGGCGGCCACCGTCGTCAGCACCGCGAACGTCACCGGCTTCGCAATCTCGTAGGCCCCCTCGACGGAGCCGCGCATCCCGTCGCCGTGTTGCTCCTGGTGCCGGTAGATGTTCTCGCCGACGATGATCGCGTCGTCGACCACGATGCCGAGAACGAGCACGAACGCGAAGAGGGAGACCTCGTTGACCGAGACGTCGAGGCCCGGCATCAGGGCGATGGCGCCCAGGAACGAGATGGGGATGCCGAGGCTGACCCAGAACGCCAGCCGCAGCTCCAGGAAGAGCGCCAGCACCAGGAACACCAGCGCGAACCCCGCGAAGCCGTTGCGGAGCATGTGCGAGCGCTGGTTGCTCAGGATCTTCGCCATGTCCTGCCAGACGGTGAGCGAGATGCCCTCGGGGATGCGGGTCCGCGCCTCCTCGACGTAGTCGTTGACGAGGCCGGCGAGCTCGATCGAGCTCTGGTCCCCCGTGCGGAAGACGGAGACCATCATCGCCGGCTCGACGTCGAAGCGCGCCTGCTGGTCCGTCTCCTCGAACCCGTCGACCACTGTCGCCACGTCACCGAGGAGCAGGCGGCTGCCGTCGGGCCGCGTCCAGAGGACGAGGCCCTCGAACTCCGCGCCCCGGTAGGCCTGCCCGATCGTCCGCAGCAGGATCTCCCCCCGCTCCGTCCGCACCGACCCGCCCGGCAGGTCCAGCGAGGAACGGCGCACCGCCTGCGCCACCTGGTCGAACGTCATGCCGTGCCGCCGCAGGTCGTCCTCGGAGACCTCG
>JAPOVI010000380.1 GCA_026708265.1 Acidobacteriota bacterium | reverse complement strand
CCCCCTTTCCCCCACCGGCGCTCTTCCGGTCCCCCCCCCGAAGGCCACCACCGAGCCCCCGTCCCGGCAGATCGGGATCATGAGCCGGTTGCGGAAGCGGTCCACGGTCCGCCCTTCCCCGCGCTCGACGACGAGGCCGCTCTTGAGGAGGACGTCGATGCCGTACCCCGCGTCGAGGAGGTGCCGCTTCAGCCCCTCCCGCTGCGGCGGCGCGAACCCGAGCCCGAGGCGCTCCGCCGTGGGTGTCAGCACCTCGCGGGCCTCGAGGTGCGCCCGCGCCTCCGTCGCGGCGGGAGTCGCGAGCTCGGCCCGAAAGTAGTCGCGGGCCAGCTCGTGCACCGCCAGCAGCGTCTCCCGCTCGCCCTCCGCCGCCGCGTCGCGGACCGGATCGTCGGACTCGGGCACGCGGACGCCGAAGCGCTGCGCCAGCGCCTGCACCGCGTCCGGAAAGGTCAGGCTCTCCTGAAGCTGGACGAACTTGATGACGTCGCCGCCGGTCCCGCAGCCGAAGCAGTGGAAGAAGCCCCGGTCCCCGTTGACGGTGAACGACGGCGTCTTCTCGGTGTGGAACGGACAGAGCCCCTTGTAGCCGGCACCCGCCCGGCGGAGGCTGACGACCTCCTGCACGACCTGCACGATGTCGGCCTGCGCCTTCAGATCGGCGACGAAGCCCGGCGGAAAGCGCGCCACGGCGTCACCCGGGCGGGTTGCCGCCCTCGTCCGTATCCCGCAACTCGATCACGGTCACCCCCCCGCCGCCGTGCTCGGGGGCGGCGGCGGCGAAGGTCGAGACCATGGGGTGCCCGTCGAGAAGCCCGGCGATCGCCTTCCGCAACTGGCCGGTGCCATGGCCGTGGATGACGCGCACCTGCCGCTGCTCGCTGACGATCGCCTGATCGAGGTACTTGTCCACCCGGGACAGGGCCTCATCCACGCGGCACCCAATCACGTTGAGCTCGGCCGGCGTGTCGTCCGCGCCCCGAACGTCCAGGGTGACGCCGCCTCCGGTCGCCGCCGGCGGCGCGTCGGCGAGGATCCGGATGTCCGCGAAGCCGACGCGCAACCGCTTGCCGCGCACCTCGACCTCGGCCTTCCGCCCGTGGATCGCCATCACCCGCCCCTCCATCCCGAGGCTCTCCACGGCGACCCGGTTGCCGACGCCGGGGGGTGCCGCGGGCGGCGTCGGCGGAGCCGGCGGGGGTTCCGCCGCCGGCGCACCGGCCCCGGGCCCAGGGCCTCGGCCGCGCCGCTCGGCGACCGCGGCGAGCGCATCGGTCACCTCCCGCTTGAGGCCTCCGGTGTCTCCCGTGGAGAGCCTCGGCCGGCCGGGGGAGCGGCGTCCCCCCTGGCGTGCGAGATCCGCGGCGCGCGCCCGCAGGCCGGCAACGATCGTCTCGACCTCGCGGCGCGCGGCCCCGACCTCTGCCGCGACGCCCTGCTTGAGCTGCTTGCGCAGCTCCGCCTGACGCTCGTCCACCTCGCGGTGCGCGGCGGCGAGACGGGAGTCCTCGGCGCTGAGCCGCTTGCGCTCCGCCTCCACCTCCGCGCGCGCGGCCTCGAGCTCCGCGAGCGTCCTGGCCGTTCGCTCCAGGTGCTCGGCGAGCTGGGCCTCCCGCGCGCTGCGCCGGTCGCGGGCGTCCTCGATGACCGCCTCGGGGAGGCCGAGCCGGCTGGCGATCTCGAAGGCCAGGCTCCGCCCGGGCACGCCGTACGCAAGGCGGTAGGTGGGCGCGTACGTGTCCGGATCGAAACCGAATCCCGCGCAGGTGACGCCCTCCGTGGTCGAGGCGTACGACTTGAGCAGATCGTCGTGCGTCGTCGCCGCCACGAGCGCGCCGCGGCAGCGGAAGCGCTCGATGATGGCCGCGCCGAGCGCGCCGCCCTCCGTGGGATCGGTCCCCGCGCCGACCTCGTCCAGCAGGACGAGGGCCGGCAGCAGCAGGCGCTCCTCCATCTCGACGATGTGGGCGATGTGGCCCGAGAAGGTGGACAGGCTGTTCGCTATCGACTGGTCGTCGCCGATGTCGGCGAACACGGACTGGAAGACGCCCACCCGCGCGCCGGCGGCGGCCGGGACGTGGAGCCCGGCCTGGGCCATCAGGATCAGGAGTCCGGTCGTCTTCAGGGCCACCGTCTTGCCGCCGGTGTTCGGGCCCGTCACGACCAGGGCCCCGGTCGGCGGAGCCAGCTCGATATCGACGGGCACCGGGCCCGCGGCCTCGCCTGCGTTCGGGGAAGTCTCGTTTCCGTTCCCGGCCCGTGCGCGGACGGCGGGGATGAGCAACGGGTGGCGGGCGGCCGGCAGCTCGATGCGCGAGTCGGGCGCGAGGGCCGGCTCGACGCCGTCCACGAGCCGCGAGAACCGGGCGCGGGCCTGGATGACGTCGAGCTCGGCGGCAGCCGACACCGTGCGCCGCAGGTCCAGCCCCCGTCGTCGCAGCCCGTTCGCCAGGGCCAGCAGGATGCGGCGGATCTCGTTCGACTCGTCCTGCTCCAGGGCGACGATGTCGTTGTTGATCTCGACCGTGCTCAGCGGCTCGAGAAAGAGGCTGGCTCCGCTTCCGGAGCTGCCGTGCACGATGCCCGGAATCGATCCCCGGTGCTCCGAGCGCACGAGAAGCACGAAGCGCCCGTCGCGTTCGGTGACGACCTGCTCCTGCAGGTACCTCGCCGTGTCGCGGCCGCGCAGGAACGACGCGAGCGTGTTGCGGAGACGCTGCCGCTGCTTCCGCAGCCGTTCGCGGATCGCGCGCAGCTCCGGCGACGCGCGGTCGACCACCTCCCCCTGCTCGTCGATGGTCGCGAGGATCTCCGCCCCTTCGCGCTCGAACGACCGGCAGCCCTCGACGAGGGTCCGCAGGGCCGGGAAGGCCTCGGCGTCGGCCTGCCGGACCGCGGCCCGCACGGCGTCGACCGAGGCGAGAAAGGTGGCGAGGCCCCGCAGTTGCCGGGGCTCGAGCAGCCGGCCCTCGATGGCCAGGGCCCCCAGCGATTCCTCGAGGTCGGCGGGGCCGGCCAGCGGCAGGTCGTGGGACTCGAGGAAGTCGACTCCTTCGGTGGTGGCCGCGAGCGCGGTCCGGACCGCCCGGGCGTCGGACTGCGGTGCGAGGTCGCCCAGGGCGGCCGCCCCGAGCGGCGTCAGCGCCAGGCTGCGGACCGCCTCCACGATGCGGTCGAACTCCAACGCCCGCAACGACCCGTCGTGCATGCCTACATACTAACCAAGCGCCCGCGCACCCTTTCCAGGAGCTTGCGCCGCGGCACTCCCCTTCGTTGACGTTCTGCGGCGCAAGCTCCTAGTCGAGGTGATTGATGGTGCTCGCGAGGGCGGCGGCGCCGAAGCCGTTGTCGATGTTGACGACGGCGACGCCCGAGGCGCAACTGTTGAGCATGCCGAGCAGGGCCGCCAGCCCGCCGAAGGCGGCGCCGTAGCCGACGCTCGTCGGGACGGCGATCACCGGGACGCGCACCAGGCCGCCGATAACGCTCGGGAGCGCGCCTTCCAGACCGGCCGCGGCGATGATCACGCGCGCCTCGCGCAACCGATCCTCGGCTGCGAGGAGGCGATGCAGGCCCGCGACTCCGACGTCGTACAACGTCTCGACACGATTGCCGAGCGTCTCGGCCGCAACGCGGGCCTCCTCCGCCACCGGGAGGTCGGACGTTCCCCCCGTCGCGATCAGGATCGTGCCGCGGCCCGTCGGGGCGGTCGCGCCGCCGGTGATGCAGCGCGCCGTTTCGTGGAACGTGGCGTCGGGCACCGCCTTGCGCACCGCGGCGTAGGCGGTTCCGTTCGTGCGGGTCACCAGCAGGGGCTGACCGGCCTCCACGAGGCGCTCGGCGATCGCCGCCACCTGCTCGGGGGTCTTGCCGGCCCCGAAGACGACCTCGGGGAACCCCTGGCGGGCGGGACGCTGAAGATCGACGCGCGCGAACCCGAGGTCCTCGAACGGACGCCGGCGGACGATGTCGACGATGCGCCGCTCCGCGTCGGCGGGGCTCAGCACACCGCGGGCGACATCCGACAGGAGACCTGGCAACTGGTCGAGAGGCACGGGCACGTGTTGCGAGGCCGGGGCGACTTGCGCCCCCGACGGCGACGGATGTAACGTCGCGGCCGGATGCCGCCCCCGGTCGACGCGCTGGTGGTCGCGCTGTACTTCGGCGTGCTGGCGTGCCTTGCCGCCTACTGGGCCCACCGCGCGTACCTCGTGTATCTTTACACAACGCGCCGTTCCCGGTCGGCCTCGCGGAGCGCGCAGGCCGGGCTCGCGAGCGCGGTCCTCCCGCGGGTCACGGTCCAGCTCCCCGTCTACAACGAGATGTACGTCGTCGAGCGTCTCATCGACGCGGTAGGCCGCCTGCGCTACCCGCGGGATCGTCTCGACGTCCAGGTGCTGGACGACTCGACGGACGAAACGAGCCGGATCGTGGACCAGGCCGTCCGCCGCTGGCGCGAGCGGGGGCTCGCGATCGCGTGCCTGCGCCGGCCGGCCCGCACGGGCTTCAAGGCGGGCGCGCTGGCCGCGGGCCTCGACGCGGCCCGAGGGGAGCTCATCGCAATCTTCGACGCCGACTTCGTCCCGCCGCCCGGGTTCCTCGAGCGGGCGGTGCCCCTCTTCCAGGACGCCGAGGTGGGCATGGTCCAGGCGCGCTGGGGCCATCGCAACCGGCACGACTCGCTCCTGACGCGCGTGCAGGCGCTCCTGCTCGACGCGCACTTCCTGCTCGAGCACGGCGCCCGTCATCGCGGCGGCTGCTTCTTCAACTTCAACGGCACGGCCGGCGTCTGGCGCCGGGCGGCCATCGTCTCGGCCGGCGGGTGGCAGCACGACACGCTCACCGAGGACCTCGATCTCAGCTACCGCGCCCAGCTTGCGGGCTGGCGCTTCGTCTTCGTGCCCGACGTCGTCGCCCCGGCCGAGCTGCCGGTCGAGATGAACGCGTTCAAGTCGCAGCAGCACCGCTGGGCGAAGGGCTCGATCCAGACCTGCCGGAAGCTGCTGCCGCGATTGCTCCGGGCGCCCGTGCCGTTTCGCGTGCGGGTCGAGTCGGTCTTCCATCTCACCGCCAACCTCAACTACCTGCTCGTGCTCGCCTGGGCGGCGCTGGTCGTGCCGGCGTTGTTCGCCCGCGCCTCGGCGGGCGGCTGGTGGCTCTGGCTCGATGCCCCGATCTTCGCGGCGGCGGGGCTTGCCGCGGCCCTGTTCTACACGCTGAGCCAGCGCGAGGTGGGCGGGAACTGGCTGGCGCGCGCGCGTGACATCCCCGCCCTGGCCGCCGTCGGGCTCGGCATGTCGGTGAACAACGCCCTCGCCGTGGCCGGAGCGCTGACGGGGCGCCCGGGCGGATTCGCGCGCACGGCGAAGTACGGCCCGCTGGCCGCGAGCGGCGCCTGGACCGGCGCCCGCTATCGGCAGGTGGCGGTCGTCCAGCCGCTCGTCGAGCTCGCCTGCGGCGTCTACTTCACGGTTGCCGCCGGTTGCGCCCTCGCCCTCGGGGTCCTGGCCCCGGTGCCGGTGCTCGTGCTCTGCCAACTCGGCTTCTTCTACGCGGGGTGCCTTTCGCTCGCGCAGCAGCGCGCGCGGGCGGGCGCCGCCTGGCAGCCCGAGGGGGCCGGGGGGAATGCGCCGTGACCCGGTCCGGGGGACTCGAGGGCGTGGTCGCCACCTCGTCGGCGATCTGCCACATCGACGGCGAACGCGGGGTGCTGGCCTACTGCGGCTTCGACATCCACGACCTGGCGCGGGAGGCCACCTTCGAGGAGGTGGCGTACCTCCTGTGGCACCGGCGGCTGCCGTCGCGGGCCGAGCTCGGCGACCTGCGTTCGGCCCTGGCCGCGGCGCGCCGGTTGGAGGAGCCCTTCCTGCGGCATCTCCGCTCCTTCCCCGCGGCCGGGGCGATGGACTCGCTGCGCACGCTCGTCTCCCTCCTGGCGCACTACGATTCCGATGCGGGCGAGCGCTCGCCGGAGGCCGCGTATCGGACCGCGGTGCGCCTCACCGCGCAGGTGGGCAGCGTCGTCGCCGCGTGCGGTCGTCTGGCGGCCGGTGGAGGCTTGATCGACCCCGATCCGGCGCTGTCGCACGCCGCCAACTTCTTGCTGATGCTGACGGGCGACCGTCCGTCGGCGGAAGCGGCCCGGGCATTCGACGTGGCGCTCATCCTGCACGCGGACCACGAGCTCAACGCCTCGACGTTCGCGGCGCGCGTGACCGCGGCGACGCTCAGCGACGTCCACTCCGCGGTGGTGTCGGGCATCGGCACGCTGAAGGGGCCGCTGCACGGCGGCGCCAACGCCGAGGTCATGAAGCTGCTCCTGTCGCTCGGCGAGGACGCCGACGACGGACGCATCGACAGCGTCGTGCGGGGGATGCTGGCCGGCAAGAAGAAGGTCCCCGGATTCGGGCACCGCGTCTACCGTACCGAGGACCCGCGGGCGACGCACCTGCGGCGGATGTCGGAGCGGCTCGGCGAGCGGACCGGCCGGACGGGCTGGTTCGCCGTCTCGCGGCGCATCGAGGAGATCATGCGGGCGGAACGGGGCATCGACGCCAACGTCGACTTCTACTCGGCGTCGACGTACCACCTGCTGGGGATTCCGATCGAGCTCTTCACGCCGGTCTTCGCGGTCAGCCGCGTGGCCGGGTGGACCGCCCACGTCCTCGAGCAGTACGCGAACAACCGGCTCATCCGCCCCCGCGCGGAGTACGTCGGGCCGGAGTACCCGCAGGCCCACGTGCCGCTCGCCGAACGGGCGCCCTGACGGGCGCCTGGGGAGATTTCGCTGCGCGAAACTCCTGCGCGCCCGTCTCGACGGAGTGAGAGCCCGCCCCGGCGGCGGGTTCTCTCCTATTGCGGGCGCGTTGGGAGTTTCGCTGTGCGAAACTCCTGGGCGCCGGGTCTCGCTGGGAATCTGGCTGCAGCGCGAGCGCGCCCCGGCGGCGGGTTCTCTCCTATGGCGGGTTCTCTCCTATAATGATGGGGCCGCGGGAGGGGTAACTGCATGCGAACCGTGATTCTCGCCGTCGCGCTCGGGTTGACCGGGGCCGGCCTGCTCGTCCCGGCCACCGCCGCGGAGGAGCCCGTCGTCGAGGTGTACAAGACACCGACCTGAGGCTGCTGCACCAAGTGGGTGGTTCACCTGCAACAGCACGGGCTCGAGGTCAACGCAACGGATGTACCGAGCGTGGTCGGTCTCAAGCAGCGCGTCGGACTGCCGCGCCGCCTGGCATCCTGCCACACGGCGATCGTCGAAGGCTACGTCGTCGAGGGACATGTCCCGGCCGCCGACGTGAAGCGCTTGCTCGCGGAGCGCCCCGACATCGTCGGTCTGGCCGTGCCCGGCATGCCGGCCGGCTCGCCCGGCATGGAAGGCCCGCCCCCCGTCGCCTACAACGTCTACGCGTTCGACGAAGCGGGCAACATCGAGGTCTTCTCGTCGCACGGTCCGTGAGCCTCGGCCGGGCGGGGCCGCGGCCCGACCCGGCTCCGCATGCCGTCCGCCCCGGGCGCCGGGTCGTCAGCGCCGGGGCAGGGTCGCCGTCGTCCGCCCGCCCGGGCCGCGCCCCGGACCGTCGAGGGCGCATCCGCTGGCCGGTCGATGGATCATCACCGCATCCGCAACTTCTCCATCATTGCCCACATCGATCACGGGAAGTCGACGCTGGCGGATCGATTTCTCGAGTGCACGGGTGCGTTGCGCCCGCGGGAGATGGAGGAGCAGGTCCTCGACAGCATGGACCTCGAGCGCGAGCGCGGCATCACCATCAAGGCCCATCCGGTGCGTCTCTCCTACCGGGCCCGCGACGGTCGGTCCTACGTACTGAACCTCATCGACACGCCGGGACACGTCGACTTCTCCTACGAGGTGACCCGCTCGCTCGCCGCCTGCGAGGGCGCCCTGCTCCTCGTCGACGCCTCGCAGGGCGTGGAGGCCCAGACGGTCGCCAACGCCTACCTGGCCGTCGACCACGGCCTGGAGATCATTCCGGTCATCAACAAGATCGACCTGCCGGGGGCCCGTCCCGACGACGCCGCGCTGCAGATCGACGACCTGGTCGGCCTCGACGCGTCGCAGGCCCTGCTCGCGAGCGCCAAGGAGGGCTACGGCACGGACGACATCCTCGAGGCGATCGTGAGCCGGCTCCCGGCCCCGGCCGGCGACCCCGCCGCTCCGTTGAAGGCGCTGATATTCGATTCCTGGTACGACGCGTACCGCGGCGTCGTCATGCTGGTGCGCGTCGTCGACGGCGCGCTGCGGCCCCGGACCCGGATCCGGCTGATGGCGGCCCGCGAGGACTACGAGGTGGAGCAGGTCGGCGTCTTCTCGCCGAAGCCGGAGCCAATCGATCGGCTCGCGGTCGGAGAGGTCGGCTTCGTCATCGCGAACATCAAGAACATCGCCGACGCGCGCATCGGCGACACCGTGACGGAGGCGTCGCGGGCTACCGCCGCTCCGTTCCCCGGCTTCCAGGAGATGAAGCCGATGGTGTTCGCCGGGCTCTACCCGGTCGAGGGGCACCGCTACACCGAGCTCCGGGAGGCGCTCGAACGGTTGCGCCTGAACGATGCGGCGTTCTTTTTCGAGCCGGAGACGTCGGCGGCGCTCGGATTCGGGTTCCGCTGCGGCTTCCTGGGCCTGCTGCACATGGAGATCGTGCAGGAGCGGCTCGAGCGCGAGTTCGACATCGACCTCGTGACGACCGCGCCCGGCGTCCTCTACCGGGTGACGACGACCGACGGCGAGGTCACGGAGATCGACAGCCCCGCCAAGCTGCCCGACGCCGGCCGCATCGCGCGGCTCGAGGAGCCGGTGATCTCGGCCACCATCCTGACGCCGGCCGACCAGGTGGGCGCCATCCTGCAGCTCTGCCAGGAGAAGCGAGGGGTCCAGAAGGGACTCGAGTATCACGCCTCGAACCGCGTGCTCGTCTCCTACGAGCTGCCCTTCAACGAGGTCGTGCTCGACTTCTACGACCGTCTGAAGACGATTTCGCGCGGCTACGCGTCGCTCGACTATGATGTGACCGGCTACTGGGAGTCGCCGCTCGTCAAGCTCGACCTGCTGGTGAACGGCGAGCCGGTCGACGCGCTCTCGATCATCGTGCACCGCGAGTCGGCCGCGGCGCGCGGTCGCGCGCTGGCCGTCAGGATGCGCCAGCTCATCCCGCGGCAGATGTTCGAGGTCGCGATCCAGGCCGCCATCGGAAACCGCATCATCGCCCGCGAGAGCGTCAAGGCGTTGCGCAAGAACGTGCTCGCCAAGTGCTACGGGGGCGACATCACGCGCAAACGCAAGTTGCTCGAGAAGCAGAAGGAAGGCAAGCGCCGCATGAAGCGGGTCGGCAGCGTCGAGATTCCGCAGGAGGCGTTCCTCGCCGTCCTGAAGGTTGGCGACGGCTGACGAGCCGGGGCGCGCAGGTCAGCCATGAAGCGACGCAGGAAGGGAGAACGCTCCGCGGCGCGCGTCCGACAGCCCGCGCGGGTGCCGGAACCCGGGCCGGAGGCGGAGGCGCCGCCGCCTCGCAAGTCGACGACGCGCGAGTACGTCGAGTCGCTGGTGATCGCGGTAATCCTCGCCTTCTTCATTCGCACGTGGGTGGTGCAGGCCTTCAGTATCCCGACCGGGTCCATGGAGCACAACCTGCTGATCGGGGATCACCTTCTGGTCAACAAGTTCGTCTTCAGCCCGTCCGAGTCCGGCGTCGAGCGCCTGCTCCTGCCGCACCGGGAAGTGGAACGCGGCGACATCGCCGTCTTCAAGTACCCCGAAGCTCCCGAGCGGGACTTCATCAAGCGCGTGATCGGCCTGCCGGGCGAGTCGATCGAGGTACGCGACAAGACGGTCCACATCGACGGCGTCCCTCTCGACGAGCCGTACCTGCCGGAGTGGATGACCCGTCTGACGCAGGGCGCCTACGCGGCCGACGGGCGCGACAACCATGGGCCGGTCGAGATTCCCGAGGGCCACTACTTCGTCATGGGCGACAACCGCACCAACTCGGAGGACAGCCGGTACTGGGGCACGCTGCCGCACGACCACCTGAAGGGCAAGGCGGTGCTCATCTACTGGTCCTACGATGCGGAGCGCCCGGAGCTGATGACCCAGACGGGCGTCGGCGCCACGGTCCGCCGCATGGCGTCCGTGGTCACGCACTTCTTCACCCGCACGCGCTGGAGCCGGATGTTCCGACCCGTCGGGTGAGGCGGGCCGGTGTCCCGGAGGAGGCGGTGTCCCGGAGGAGGCGGTTCCCGGAGGAGGCGGTTCCCGAGGAGGCGGCACGGCGCCCGCAGCCGCCCCGAGGGCTGCAGGCGCCGCCGTGGTCTCAGTTGTCGGTCGTCGCGGGAACGTCCCGCAGGCGCTCCTGCACCGTTCCGGGGATCCCGAGCCGGGTGTTCGCGCCGAGCGCGGCGAGCAGCTCTGCCGTCTCCGGCCAGCTCTGGAACTGGAACGACTGCTTGGATCCCTCGGCCATGCGGTACGCCGTCCGGCCCCGGAAGTCCCGCGCGTCGATGTCCGCCCCGTGGGCGACGAGGTACTCGATGACCTCGTTCATCCCGCGGAAGGCGGCGCCATGCAGGGCGGTGAAGTTCGCTTCGTTGGTCGCGTTGATGTCGGCCCCGGCCTCGTGGAGGACGCGAACCGCTTCCTCGGAGCTCATCGCGCGGACGCCGCGCGGCTGCCGCGGCGTGTAGGTGGCCGGACCGAGCCCCGCCGCCGCCATGAACGGTGTCGTCCCGTCGACCGTGGTCAGGTGCTGGTCGGCGCCCGCCTCGAGCAGGATCCGAAGCACCTCCGCGCTGCTCGACGTGAAGCTCGGCATCACGGCGAATACGTGCGACTGCCCGCCGGTGCCGTTCAGGTCGTAGGCCGCCACCCAGAGCGGCGTCGCGCCCCGCAGGTCACCCGTGCCGCAGGCGAACGGCTCGAAGGCGCCCTTCTTCGGATAGCCGATGTAGCTCATGACCATCGCCGACGCCGTGATGCGGCCGTTCGGGTCCGCGCCCGCGTCGAGCAGTGCCTGCACCAGCGCCGGACGCTGGGCCGGGCTCAGGCGTCGTGCGCCGAGCCCCGCGTACAGCCCGCCCCGGCCGTGCCGCCGGTACCAGTCCTCGAGCCACATGCCGACGTTGCCGGCGGCCGCGTGCAGGGCCGGAATGCCGTTAATGGTGGAGTTCGCGTCGGCGCCCTGCTCCAGCAGGAAGCGCGCGAACGCGTCCTGCGCGCTCGTGATCGCGAACGGGAGGGCGTGGGTGCCGTCCGCGCTCGGCTCGTTGACGTCCACGCCGGCCGCGAGGAGCGCCTCGGCGGTCGCGATGTCGCCGTTCCGGGCCGCGAACATGAGCGGCGTGAAGCCCTTCACGGTCGAGAGGTGCGGGTCGGCGCCTGCCTCGAGCAGGAGGTGCACGATCTCGGGGTGCGGCTCGGACACCGCCCACATGAGGGCGCTGCTGCGCGTCTCGCCGGTGACGGCGTTGACGTCGGCGCCGTGCCCGACGAGCAGGCGCACGACTTCCGTGCTGCCGGTCCGGGCGGCGGTCATCAGCGGGGTGAGGCCGCTGGCCTGCGACGCGTTCACGTTGGCGCCGGCCTCCACGAGGCGGCGCACCATCGGCAGGCTGGCGTTCTCGGCCGCCCGCTCCAGCGGGGTCACCCCGTGGTCGTCGGCGGCGTTGACGCTCGCGCCCGCCGCGAGCAGCCGATCGGCCGACTCGAGGTCGTCCCAGTGGGCGGCCCACAGCAGGGCCGTGGCGCCGTCCGCGCGGGCCGCGTTCGCGTCGACCCCTTCCGCGAGGAGGCGGCGAACCTCGGCGGAATCCTGCTCCGCCGCCGCGGTCACGAGCCGCAGATCCTGCGCCTGGGCCGCGCCCGCGACGGCCGAGGCCGCGACGATCCAGGCCGCCAGCCACGGCAACCGACGACAACATCTGATCTTCAGCAGCATGGCGTCACTATATTCAAGAGGCGGCGCCGCCGTCTACCGGGCGCCCGGCTCCGCGGGCCGCGGCGTTCCTGGCCCGGCGAGGGGTGCCGGCGGCGGTCCTGCTCTCCCGGCTCGGCCCGCGCGGCGGTCTTCCGCTTCGCACGCGGGGAGCGATTCACGGCGTCGGGCGGCCCCCCCCCCGAAGCTCGGACCGTTCGGGCTTGGGGGCGGCGCGTGCGGGGGGTATACTATGGGGCTCAGAACGCAGGCTGCCACCGGTCGGTCGCCGCGTGCTTCAGGAGCTGGGACCATGTCGAGAAAGCTGATCGCGCAACTCGTCGCGCCGGTCGCGATTGCCGCGGCGGGCCTCGCCCTGCCGTCGATCGGGTCCGGAACCGCCTCTGCGGAAGCGGCGCAGGCGGCGCAAGCCGCGGAGGCCCCGCCGGCGGCGGAGGCCCCGTCGCGGGCGATCTTCGATCGCTACTGCGTCACTTGCCACAACGAGCGGCTGTTGACCGGCGGGCTCTCCCTCGTCGATGTCGACCTCGGCGACATCCACGGCAACGCGGAGGTCCTCGAGAAGGTCGTCCACAAGCTGCGCAGCGGCCAGATGCCGCCCGAGGGGCGGCCGCGGCCGGACGCGGAGGCCATCGACGCCTTCGCCGGCGCCCTCGAGACGGAGCTCGACCGCGCGGCAGCCGAGGATCCCAACCCCGGCCGGGTGGCGTCTCGAAGGCTGAACCGCGTCGAGTACGTCAACGCCGTTTACGATCTGCTGGCCCTCGAGGTCGACGGCGAGACGCTGCTGCCGAGCGACATGGCCGGCTTCGGCTTCGACAACAACGCCGACGTGCTGTCGATCACGCCCGCCCTGATGTCCCGCTACATCGCGGCCGCGACCAAGATCAGCCGCGCCGCGATCGGCAGCCCCGACAACCGGCCGGTGATGCAGGTGTACAAGGTCGGCTACGACCGCCGGGACGCCCGGGCCGGCGAGGACGTGCCGTTCGCCACCCACGGCGGACTGGCCGTCCGGCACAACTTTCCCCTCGACGGCGACTACACCTTCGCCATTCGCCTGAAGCGTAACGAGACGATCGAGACCATCGACGGGATCGGCGAGGACGCGCACCAGATCGAGGTGCGCGTGGATCACGCCCTGATCAAGCGTTTCGACATCGGCGGCGAGTATCCAGGACCCGATCCCGGCCAGCTGATCGCCGTGCCGGAGGACGACGTCGAGGGCCAGCGGCTCCACGAGTACCGTATGACCGCCGACCACGCGCTGGAGATCACGGTCCCGCTCGACGCCGGAACCCGCCTCGTGTCGGTGGCGTTCACGGACTCGGCCCCGTCCCCGAGCGTGTCGACCGACATGCCCGGGATCGACACGGTGTTCATCTCGGGACCGTTCAACGGCCGCGTGCCCGAGTCGACCCCGATGCGCGACCGGATCTTCGTCTGCCGTCCGGACGACGAGACCGCGGCCGCCGAGGAGGCCTGCGCGCGCGAGATCATCGGCACGCTGGCCCGGCGCGCGTACCGCCGCCCGGTTGCCGCGACCGACGTCGATCCGCTGATGGTGGTCTACCGCGAGGGACGGGCGGACCGCGACTTCGAGTCGGGGGTCGAGCGCGCGCTGGAGGCGCTGCTCGCCATGCCGAACTTCCTGTTCCGCCTCGAGCGGCAGCCGGTCGACACGAGCCCCGGCGACATCTACGAGCTGAACGACCTCGAGCTCGCCTCGCGGTTGTCGTTCTTCTTGTGGAAGAGCATTCCGGACGACGAGCTGATCGACGTCGCCGCGGCCGGCGAGCTGACCGATCCGGAGACGCTCCGGGCCCAGGTGCGGCGCATGCTCGCGGATCCGCGCGCGACCCGCTTCATGGACGACTTCGTCGGGCAGTGGCTCCAGGTCCGCAACATCCACTCGCAGGACCCGGACGGCGCGCTCTTCGCGGGGTTCAACGACTCGCTCCGTAACGCGATGGTGCAGGAGACGGAGCTGTTCTTCCGGAGTCAGGTGCGGGCGGACCAGCCGATCCCCGAGCTCCTCGTGGCCGACTACACGTTTCTCAACGAGGACCTGGCCCGGCACTACGGCATCGGCGACATCTACGGCAGCCGATTCCGGCGCGTGACGTGGGAGGACGACCGGCGCCACGGCCTGCTCGGGCACGCGAGCCTCCTGACCGTGACCTCGTACGCCAACCGGACGTCCGTGGTCCTGCGGGGCCTGTGGGTGCTCGAGAACCTGCTGGGCGCGCCTCCGCCCCCGCCGCCGCCCAACGTGCCGCCGCTCGCGGAGAACGACCGGGCGAATCCGACGTCGCTGCGCGAGCGGATGGAGCAGCACCGGGCCAGCCCGGTCTGCGCGAGCTGCCACCGCAGGATGGACCCGCTCGGCTTCGCCATGGAGAACTTCGACGCCATCGGCCGCTGGCGCGAGACCGACGGGGGGGCCGAGATCAACTCGACCATCACGCTCTCCGGGAAGACCATCGACAGCCCGCGGGCGCTGCGCGAGGCGCTGCTGGTCGAGGGCCACAACGAGTTCATCCGGACCGTCACGGAGAAGCTCCTGACCTACGCGCTCGGAAGGGGCGTCGGCCACTACGACGCACCGACGATTCGCCGCATCGTGCACGACATCGAGGATGACGACTATCGGTGGTCGGCGCTCGTGCAGGCGGTGGTGGAGAGCCAGCAGTTCCGGATGCGGCGGGCGCCGCTGACCGACGAGCTGGTCGCGAACCAACAGTAGACGGGTGTCACCTCACGCGGAACGCATGCTGAAGAGGAGTTCAGGGATGTTCATCACCAAGATGTCTCTGCCGCGCCGGACCGTGCTGCGCGGACTCGGCGCCACGATCGCGTTGCCCCTGCTGGACGGCATGGTGCCGGCGCTGACCGCCGTCAGCCGCACCGCCGCGGCGCCCATCCGCCGCTTCGGGGTGTTCTACGTCCCGAACGGCATGTCGATGCCGTACTGGTTCCCCAAGCAGGAGCAGAAGCTCGAGGCCGGACAGCTTCCGCCCACCCTGCAGTCGCTCGACAAGCACCGGGAGAAGGTGCTGCTGATCGGCGGCCTCGACGACGAGCCGGCGAACCTCGTCAAGGGCGGCGGGGACCACGCCCGCTCCGCGGGGACCTTCCTGACCGGCGTGCCGTTCAAGATCACCAACGGGGCCGACGTGTACAACGCGGTCTCGGTGGACCAGGTGGCGGCGCGCGAGCTGTCGAAGGAGACGCAGATCGCCTCGCTGGAGCTCGGCATCGAGTCGAACGCGATGGTGGGCAACTGCGACGGCGGCGCGAGTTGCGCCTACACGAACACGATCGCATGGCGCACGCCGACCACGCCGCTCCCGATCGAGAACGACCCGCGCGCCGTCTTCGAGCAGCTCTTCGGTACCACCGGCAGCACGGATCCCGAGGCGCGCCGCGCCCGGATGCGGCGCGACCGGAGCATCCTCGACGCGGTCGGCGACGAGCTGAAGGGGCTGGTGAGCCTCATCGGGCCGGGCGACAAGGTGAAGCTGGACGAGTATCTCGACTCGCTCCGCGACATCGAGCGCCGGATCACGATGGCCGAGGAGCAGAGCGCGCGCGAGCTGCCGGTCGTCGATCAGCCGGTGGGCATGCCCAACGACTACGCCGAGCACGCCATGATAATGATGGACCTGCTGGCGCTGGCGTACCAGACCGACCTGACGCGCATCAGCACCTTCATGCTGGCGCGCGAGGTGAGCGGGCGCGCCTACCCCGAGATCGGCGTTCCCGACTCGCACCACCCGCTGTCGCACCACCAGGACGAGCCGGCCAAGCTGGAGCGGCTGCACAAGATCAACGAGTACCACTTCCGGCAGTTCGCGTATCTCGTCGACAAGCTGGCGAACCTGCCCGAGGGCGACGGCTCGATGCTCGACTCGACCCTGTTCCTCTACGGGACCGGGATCAGCGACAGCAACACCCACTTCCACGACGACCTGCCGATCGCGCTGGTCGGCGGCAAGGCGGCGGGCATCAAGGGCGGCCGCTACATCCGCTTCCCGCAGGACACGCCGCTCTCCAACCTGCACGTCACCATCCTGGAGAAGCTCGGCGTGCCGGTCGAGTCGCTGGGCGACAGCACCGGCAAGCTCAAGGGCCTCACGGGGGTCTAGAGGATGCGCAGGCCGGCGCTGGTGTTCCTTTCCGCGGCGGCGATCGCCACGACCGTGGCGGTCGCCGCCGTCTCGTCTGCGCGTGCGCAGACCGAGTACCCCATCTTCACGCACGACCACTTCGAGGGCATGATGAAGACCCTCGGCCCGAACCTCGCGGGGGTGAACGCGTCGCTGGCGGAGGACGACTTCGACACCGCCAAGGCGCGGCTCGTCCTGGTCCGGCAGCAGCTCGCGACCACCATCACCTTCTGGCGCGACCGCGAGCGCGACGACGCCATCGGCTTCCTCCGCGCTGCCATCGGGCAGGTCGACGCCCTCGACGACGCGCTCTCGGAGGAGTCGGTCGATCCAGCTGCCGTCACTGTAGCGGCGGCGGAGATCGGGGCCGCGTGCGAGACCTGCCACGCCGTCTACCGTGAGCAGGACCCTGCCACCGGGGAGTACCGCCTGAAGCCCGGCGCGGTCGACTAGCCGGCCGGTTCGCCCCGAGGCGATGGGGCAAGACGACGAGCAGCCCGCTGCAGAGCCACGGACGCCCTGGAGCGGGGGGCGTCCTTATGGGCGAGCGCCAGCACACGGGTTGGTGCGCCGCCGACGGACTCGCGGATGCCCGGACGGGCTCGGTGAACGCGGGCCGCGGGTGTGGCGGCCGGCTCATCATCAGCTCCCGTTTCGGGACCTGCCTCTTGGCGCCGTTACCCCTCTGAGGACTTGTGGGAACCAGTATGCCGGTGCCGGTCGAGCCCAAGATCTACCACATCGTTCACTTGGATCGGCTGCCGTCGATAGTCGCGGACGGCGGCCTCCTGTGCGACGCGGACGTCGCGAGTCACGCCTCGGATGGAACGACGATTGGGATGAACGACATCAAGGAGCGACGCAGGCAGTTGCGCTTGACCAGCCGTCGCGATCTTCGGGTGGGTGAGTGCGTGCCGTTCTACTTCTGCCCGCGGTCCGTGATGCTCTACGTGATTCGTCAAGCAATCATCCGAAACTCACGTATCGAGGCGGCCAGAATCCCATCGTTCATCTGGAAGCGGATCTGCGTCGCACGTAACGTGGGCCGAGGAACAGCAGCTACGCTGGGCGTTTACCCTCTCGAACGCCGGTTCCTACTACTTCGAGGATCGGTGTGACCTGCGCCAACTGGATCAGATCGATTGGGATGCTGTGAACGCGGTGAATTCTCGCGACGACAGATCGAACTGGCGTTGAACGTCTTGACGGAGAAGGGTTGGGTCGAAAGGACACCCGTCCGTGGCCGTCTCGGCTGACGACCACGGTTCCGCTCCCGGTGCGACCGGCTGACCTTGGCCTGAGCCGAATTCGGAGCGGATCATGGGGCGGAAAACGCGCCGGCTGGGCGCTACCCTTCGTCCAGGCACGTCAGCCCAACCTCGAAGCCGCCCCCGACGAGCTTGCGCGAGGGGACGGGACGAGCCGCGAAGTGAGGGCCCGACGCGAGAGCCTTGGATGCTGGCCGCCCCGTGCTGAGAGGCGGGAAACATACCGCTAAAAGCGTGACGTGAGATTGCTTTTGTGGGTGTAAAGATGAGACCATCGGCGTGCCGTGCACCGTCATCGGCTGCAGGACATGAAGGAGTGGCTGCACCGCGCAGGACGCAAGCCGCTGGTCCTGCGCGGTGCACGGCAGGTCGGCAAGTCCACGCTCGTGAGGCTGCTCTGTGAGGCGGAGTCCGACCGCGATCTCCTGACCGTCAACCTCGAGCGGCATCCGCTTCTCGCCGACACCTTCGCCGGCAACGATCCGGCGACCGTGCTCAACGTCCTCGAGGCCGTCTCCGACCAATCCGTGTCTGAGCGGACGGTGCTGTTCCTGGATGAGATCCAGGCTGCGCCCAGCGCATTCGTCTCGCTTCGCTACTTCCTCGAAGAGATGCCGGAGCTGCCGATCGTGGCCGCCGGTTCGCTCCTGGAGTTCATGCTGTCGGATCACACGTTCTCCATGCCGGTCGGTCGCATCCAGTACCTCGATCTGGGCGCAATGACGTTCACCGAGTTCCTGCGGGCTGTCGGTCAGCAACGGCTTGCACGGCAGATCGAGACGTTCGAGTTGTCGTCCGACGCGGCCCCTCCGGCGCCGCAGCCCGCGATCCACCAGCGCCTGCTGGAGCTCCTGCGCCTGTACCACTTCGTCGGCGGCATGCCAGAGGCGGTCAGCGTGTACGCCGAGTCGCGGAGTCTCCGCGCCGTCAGCGCCGTGCACGCCGGCATCATCGACACCTGGCGGGACGATTTCCCGAAGTACGCGGCCCGGCGCGACCTGACCCGCATGCTCCGCGTGTTCAGCTTCGCGGCCCGCCAGGTCGGATGCAAGGTCAAGTACAGCAACGTCTCGCCGGACGACCAGAGCGCCACGATCCGTCGCGACATCGACCTGCTGGCCATGGCGCGCGTCCTCGCGAAGGTCACCCACAGTCACTGCTCCGGACTTCCGCTGCAGGCAGAGCTGAAGGACAAGGTCTTCAAGCTGATCTTCCTGGACATCGGTCTGATGAACGCCGTCTGCGGCGTCGGCTGGCAGACGATCTCCGGCCAGACCGACAACCAGCTCGTCAACGCCGGTCCCGGCGCCGAGCAGTTCATCGGCCAGCACCTGCAGTTCCTGCACGCCGGACGCCCGAACCGCGAGCTAACCTACTGGTTGCGGGAAGGGCGATCGAGCAACGCGGAGGTCGACTACGTGTGCGAGTTCGGCGGCCGCGTCGTTCCCATCGAGGTCAAGGCCGGCCGCACCGGTACACTGAAGTCGCTGCACCAGTTCGTGGCCGAGAGGCGCACTCCGGTCGCGGTCCGCTTCGATGCGGAACCGCCGGCCCTGCACACCGTCGACGCGCAGGTTCGCCGGGGCCGCGGCTCCGAACGGGTCCGCTACCGGCTGGTGTCGCTCCCGCTCTATCTGGTGGAACAGTTGCCGCGTATCGTCGAGGATCTGCACGCCCGGCTCTGACGGGGCCGCTGGAATCAGCCGCGATGGGACCGCACAGGGTCGCCGGCACCACCTGCGTCGGGCTCCTGTTGCTGGCCGCCGCAGCCGCTCCGTCTCCTGCGGCCCAGCTCTACGAGGAGACCATCCCGATCGACCATCCGGCGCTCGGGCTGCGAGTGCGCCGGCCCGATAACGCCGTGCAGGAGCTGGCGGCGCGCCTCGCGGACGGACGCACCGCGCTGCGCCCCGCCGGCGCCGATGCCGATCCTCTGCGCGGTCTGCTCCGCCGGCTCGACATCCGCCCCGATTCTCAGGTGCTGGTCTTCTCCCGGACGAGCCTGCAGCGGCAGGCCATCTCGCCGCGCCGGCCGCGCGCGATCTACTTCAATGACGAGGTGGCGGTCGCGTTCGTCCCCGGCTCCGACCGCATCGAGCTGGCAGCGGCGGATTCGGGGCTCGGTGTCGCCTTCTACGAGTTGGAGGCAGCGCGCGGGCGCCAGCCACGATTGACGCGGAGTGCGGGCTGCCTGCGATGCCACCATGGCCCGGCCACCCTCGGCGTACCCGGCCTCTATATCGGGTCGGTCTTCCCGAGCCCGTCGGGAGAGCCCAACTTCGGGCTCGGGACCGTCGTGACCGACCACCGCACGCCGCTCGCCGAGCGCTGGGGCGGGTGGTACGTCACCGGCACCCATGGCGCCCAGCCGCATCGGGGCAACGCCGTCGCGCGCGATCCGGCGCGGCCGGAACGGCTCGAGGCGGCCGGAGCGCGGAACCTGACCAGCCTCGCCCGCAAGACCGACACCTCTCGGTACCTGGAGCCGGGGAGCGACATCGTCGCGCTGATGGTGCTGGAGCACCAGACGCAGATGACGAACTACCTGACCCGGCTCGCGTGGCTGGCGCGCCTCGCGGCGGCTGGCGAACCCGCCGAGGCGGCCGTGGGCACCGGGGCCGCGCCGCGCCGTGGTCCAGGCGCCCCGGATGTCGCATTGCGGCGGGCTCTCGACGACTGGATTGAGGAGTCAGTCGCGTACCTGCTGTTCGCGGACGAGGCGCCGTTGGCGGAGCCGATCGCGGGCGTCTCGACGTTCACCGCCACGTTCCCCCGCCGCGGCCCCCACGACGCGCAGGGCCGGTCGCTGCGCGACTTCGACCTCCGAACGCGGCTGTTCCGCTATCCGCTCAGCTACCTGATCTACGGCCGCGCCTTCGACGCGCTGCCCGACGGCGTGCGGGTGCGGGTCTACGAGCGGCTCCACGAGGTCCTGACCGGTGCGGACGGGAGCCCGAGATTCCGGCACCTCGAGGAGGCAGTCCGCAGGGCGGTCCTGGAGATCGTTGCCGAGACGAAGACGGATTTGCCGCCGTTCTGGCTTCCGCCGGGCGATGACCGTTCCGGGGTCGCGCCGATCGCACGGTGACGACCGGTGGCCCACCGCGACACGGCGGCCCGTGGGCAGATCTACGGCGTCTGCGAGCAATCCCGACGCGACCGAGCTGCATCGTCCCGCGGGCTTCCGCCGCTCGGCTTGACGGCGCCAGTCCCGCACCCCACACTCGAAGAGGGCGGAGTCCCCACCACGCGGCAGACGGATTGCACTCAGCCAGGGAGCGACGCTGACCCATGACCGTTGCCCGTCAGGCAATGACGGCGGACGAACTGTTCCGCCTCCCCGACGACAACTGCCGCTATGCCCTCGTCAAGGGGGAACTGCAGCGCATGACTCCCGCCGGCTTCCGCCACGGTGCCGTTGCCGTCAACCTGACGGTGCCCGTCGGGCAGCACGTGCGCAAGCATCGGCTCGGGATCGTGTGCGGTGCGGAGACCGGATTCGTCCTGGAAAGGAATCCGGACACGGTGCTCGCGCCGGATCTCGCGTTTGTGCGGCGCGAGCGGATCCCGGCATCCGGGGTCCCCGCGACGTTCTGGGACGGGGCGCCCGATCTGGCGGTCGAGGTGCTGTCGCCCGGCGACAGTCGCCGGGAAACGGCCGCCAAGGTGTCGGCCTGGCTCTCGGCCGGTGCCCGAGTCGTCTGGGTGGCGGACCCGCGCGATGCCTCCGTCACGGTTCACGAGCCGGGGCGCCCGGCGCGGCGCCTCGGAGCATCCGGCGTGCTCGACGGCGCGCCTCTGCTGCCCGGCTTCCAGCTCCCCGTCGCCGACCTCTTCGCCCTGTAGGGGTCGCGGACCCGCAGCAGCGGTCAGAGGTCCATCACCGCGTCGATGTCCGGGTCGATGACCGGCGGCCGCGAGGCGAGCGAGATGCCGAAGAAGAGGGTGAGCGACAGCAGGAGCGCGATCGCCCCGCCGTCCATGCCCCACGGCACCGCGACGTCGAAGATCTCGATGCCGAAGTTCACGGCGAGGCTCGTCACGATGGCGACGTTGGCGGCGGTGGCGGTGGCGCGCTTCCAATTGAAGCCGATGGTGACGGTCGGGACGAGCGCCGCCGCGAAGGTCCCCCAGCCGAAGGCGCCGAGGAGCGCCACGAGGTCCTGGCGCGAATACAGCGCGAAGAGCGCCGACCCGACCGCAATCACGACGGTGGCGACGCGGGCCGACAGCAGCTCGCGGCGCAGGGACCGTCCCCGCAGGGCGCGCGGGATGTCGTGGACCACGGCGGCCGCGCCGAGATTGAGGAAGCTGTCCGCGGTCGACATGATGGCCGCGAAGAGCGCCGCGAAGACGACGCCCGCGAGGACGGGACTCGCGTAGAGTTGCAGGAAGCGGGGCGCCGCCTCGTCGGGGCTCGCCAGCTCGGGCTGCGCGCCCTGCAGGACGAGGGCCCGGACCGCCAGCCCGATGCTCACCCAGAGCAGCGAGCAGAGCAGGTAGCCGCCGGCGCTCACGGGCAGGATGCGGCGCGCGTCGTCGATGCGCCGGTTCATCATCAGCTTCGTGATGACGTGAGGCTGGCCGGAGCCGCCGATGGCGAAGAGGAAGAACCACGACAGCGCGCCCATCATGCCGAGCGTGCCCCAGGGGGAGATGGCCTCCGGGTCGTCGGCCATGAGCGTCCCCGCGATGCCCGCCAGGCCCCCGTCGACCGCGCTCAGGGTGGCTGCGAAGACGAAGAGCGCGGCGACGATCATGATGGCGCCCTGCACCAGATCGGTATAGACCGAGGCGAGGATGCCGCCGGTCACGCAGTAGAAGACCAGCACCGCGCAGGCGATGGCCACGCACGTGACGATGGAGATCTCCGGGATGAACGACACGCTGGCCAGGACGTCGCGGAGCACGGTGGCCATGGCGAGGATTTGCGTGCCGAGGTAGCCGAGCACGCCGAGCAGGATGGCGACCGCGGTGAGCAGCCGCGTCAGCTCGCTCCCGTAGCGTGCCGCCACCGCGTCGGGCAGCGAGATGGTGTCGCGCAGCTCGGCGATCATCCGCAGACGCTTGCCCAGCAGGTAGAAGGTCACGCAGAAGCCGAGGACGCTGGTCAGCGTCATCCACGACGAGCTCATCCCCATCCGGTAGACGAGGCCCGGCCCCCCGACGAAGCCGAAGCCGCTCATCGTGCTCGAGAAGACCGCGAGCCCCGTCACGAAGATGCCGAGGTCGCGGCCGGCCATGAAGAAGTCGCGCGTCGACGTCGTCCGCCGCAGCGCCCAGACGCCGACGCCGATGCACATGGCCAGGTAGCCGACCACGCAGGCAAGGACGGTCAGGGCGCGGGCGTCATCCATGGGCGGGCGGCTCGCGTCCCGCGCGGCGGGCGTCGACGATGGCGCGGAAGCGGGCCAGCGTCCCGTCGTCGACCACCGCGCCGCGGAACGCCAGCACGAAGACGAGCACGAACGCGAGCTGGAAGGGCCAGAGGACGTAGAGGAACCAGGCGGTCGGCAGCGGCATGCCGAGCACGAGTGCGGGCGCCGGCGAGGCCATGTAGCTGGCGTAGGTCAGGACGATCACCGTGAGGATGCCGGCCAGCCCGACGCCGCAGCCGGCGAGGCGCCAGCCGATCGGGCCGACCCGCTCGCGCCGCCTGACGCCGAAGGCCAGGCAGCCGACGAGGAACGCGGTCTGCAGCATCGCGAACACCCAGGCGACGGCGATGACCGGTCCGTGCCGGGCCGCGCCGGGCCCGCCGGCGTCCATCGACGGGAAGTCGGGATGCGGGAATCCCGCGCGCGGGTAGGTCATGCCGTCGGCCGCGGCGGCCGGAGGGTCGCTCGCGATGACGAAGGCCGCGCCGACCGCGGCGCACATCGCCAGCAGGAGCCCGAAGAGCAGCCAGTGGAGCTTCATGGTCACGAAAGCCGCACCATAATACGCGCATGCAACTGGTGTTCGAGCAGGTGCGCGTCGGCGGCGACCGGAACTTCGGCTACCTGCTGGGCGACCGGGAGGCGGGGCAGGGCGTCCTGATCGATCCGTCCTACTCGCCCGCGGTGCTGGTCGAGCGCGCCCAGGCCCAGGGGGTGACGATCACGCACGTCATCAACACCCACGGGCACCCCGACCACACGGAGGGGAACGCCGAGGCGGTGCGCCTGACCGGCGCCGCCGTCGCTGCGCATCCGGCCTGCCCGGTCGACCCGGCCGTGGCGCTCGGCGACGGCGACCGGCTGGCGCTCGGCGCGTTCGCCCTCGATTGCCTGCACGTCCCGGGCCACGCCGCCGACCACCTCGTCCTCTACGAGCCGACCTGCCGCATCCTCTTCACCGGCGACCTGGTCTTCGTCGGCAAGGTGGGCGGCACGCGCACCGACGAGGACGCCGCCACCGAGTGGGAGAGCCTCCAGCGCGTCCTGGCCGCCTGTCCGGACGATGCGACCCTCTGGCCCGGCCACGACTACGGCGTGCGCCCGAGCTCGACCGTCGGGCTGGAGAAGCGGACCAATCCCTTCCTCCGCTGCGAGAGCCTGGAGGCCTTCCGTGCCCTCAAGCGTGACTGGCCCGCGTTCAAGGCCGAGCACGGCCTGAAGTAGGTGGCACGCAGGTTGCTCCCGTCTTCGGCATGAGGCAGACTGAGCGAGAAGGGGGCGCCGCGATGAGCAGGGGAGAACTTCTCTCCGAACCGGTCAACTGACCCGTCCGGAGCACTGGTCCGATCGCTGCGGCGCAGACTCCTGGCCGACTGCCGTGCGCGCTGAGGCCCGGTCGCTGCGGCTCCCTCGCCGACTGCCGTTGCGCGTCGCCTCCGCGGCGCGGGTACTGGCCGGGACGCATCGAGTCGCGTTGACCCCTCGCCGACGGCCTCGATTGCACTACAATCCCCGCTGGGCCGCGCCCGGCCCCAGGGTCGGCGGATGAGCGCGCCGGCCCGGCTCCCGCGCCTCCGCGAATCAGGGGATCCCCGACGATGTCGGTCACTGCCGCGGTTCGGCCGCTCCGCTGTGCGCTCCTCGCAGGCGTGCTGGCGGTCGTCGTGCCGGGCGCCGCGGCTCCGGCGCGGGCCGCTGCGCCGCCGGGCGCGGTCGATGGACGGGGCCTGCTGCAGCAGTACTGCCTCGGCTGCCACAACGACCGGACGCGGTCCGCCGGCCTGTCGCTCGAGGCGCTGGACCCCGCCGACCCCGCTGCGGCCGCCGCCACCTTCGAGAAGGTCATCCTGAAGCTGCGGTCGGGCATGATGCCGCCCGAAGGGCGACCCCGCCCCGACCAAGCGACGCTCGCCGCGTTCGTGGGCGATCTGGAGGCGCGCATCGACGCCGCGGCCGAGGCGGCGCCGAGCCCCGGGCGTCCGATCCTGCACCGAATGAACCGGACGGAGTACGCCAACGCGGTGCGCGAGCTGACGGGGGTGCCCATCGACGTCGCGTCGCTCCTGCCGCCGGACGACATGAGCCAGGGCTACGACAACATGTCGGACGTCCTCACCGTGTCGCCCACGCTGATCGACAGCTACCTGACTGCGGCGGGGCGGATCGCGCGGCTGGCCGTCGGCGATCCCGAGGCCACGCCGTCGGTTGCAACCTACGTGGTGCCGCAAGCGTTCTCCCAGATGCGGCACGTGCCGGGGACGCCGTTCGGGACGCGCGGCGGCATCGCCGTGCGCCACCACTTCCCGGCCGACGGCGACTACGTCTTCCGCCTGTCGTTCTACTTCGCCAGCATCGGCGCCTTCTTCGGCGACAACATCCCGGCCGAAGGGGAGCAGATCGAGATCGCCATCGACGGCGAGCGGGTGGCCCTCGTCGACCTCGACCGCAAGCTGCGGACGACCGACGTCCTGCGGACGCCCCCGATCCCGATCACGGCCGGGCCGCACCAGGTCTCGGCCGCCTTCCTCCAGCGCGCGGCCGGCCCGGTGCAGGACTTCGTGATGCCGTTCGAGCAGGCGCTCGCCGACCTCTCGACGGGGCACTTTCCGGGGTTGACGGGCCTGCCGCACCTCCGCAATGTGGGCATCGACGGTCCCTACGAGGTCGCCGGCGTAAGCGACTCGCCGAACCGCGCCCGGCTCTTCACCTGCCGCCCGGCGGGCGCGGGCGACGAGCCGCGGTGCGCGATCGAGATCCTGGCGGGCGTCGCCCGCCGGGCGTTCCGCCGGCCGCTGGCCGAGGCCGACCGTGCGCGCCTGCTCGGCTTCTTCGAGACGGGCCGCGCGGAGGGGGACTTCGACGACGGCATCCGGCTCGGGTTGCAGGCGATCCTGGCCGATCCCGAGTTCCTCTTCCGCTTCGAGCGCACGCCGGACGGGGTGGCGCCGGGAGAGATCTACCGGCTGAGCGACCTGGAGCTGGCGTCCCGTCTGTCGTTCTTCCTCTGGAGCGGCCTGCCCGACGACGAGTTGCTGCGCGTCGCGGCGGCCGGGCGGCTGTCGGATCCGCACCAGCTCGAGCGGCAGGTCCGGCGGATGCTCGCCGATCCGCGGGCCGAAGCGCTCTCGACCAGCTTCGCGTCGCACTGGCTGCGCCTCCAGAACCTCCAGGACATCCAGCCGGACGTCTACCTCTATCCCGACTGGGACCTGAACCTGACGGAGTCGATGCGCCGCGAGACGGAGCTCCTCTTCGACAGCATCGTGCGCGAGGACCGCAGCGTGACGGACCTCGTGACGGCGGACTACACGTTCGTCGACCAGCGCCTGGCCGGCCATTACGGCATCCCGAACGTCGCCGGCAACCGCTTCCGGCGCGTGGCCGTGGCCGACGACGCCCGGCGGGGGCTACTGGGGCACGGGAGCGTCCTGACGCTCACGTCGCTCGCGAACCGCACCTCTCCCGTCATCCGCGGGGCGTGGGTGCTCGACGTGCTGCTCGGCGCCCCGCCGCCCCGGCCGCCCGCCGACATCCCGCCGCTCGACGAGAACGAGCACGGCGAGGAGCCGGCGACGATGCGCGAGCGGCTGGCCGTGCACCGGGCGCAACCGCAGTGCGCCGCGTGCCACCGGCTGATGGATCCCCTCGGCTTCGCCCTCGAGAACTTCGACGCCGTCGGCGCCTGGCGCGCCTTCGACAGCGGCGAGGCCATCGACCCGACCGACACGCTGTTCGACGGCACGACGCTCCGCGGCCCGGCGGGAGTGCGCGCCTACGTGGAGCGGTCCGAGGCCTTGTTCACCAGCAACTTCGCGCGCAACCTCCTGATGTTCGCTCTCGGGCGCATCCTGCAGCCGTCGGACATGCCGGCGGTGCGGCGGATCGCGCGCCGGGCCGCGGCGGACGGCAACCGGTTCTCGGCGTTCGTCCTCGGCGTTGCCGGCAGCACCCCGTTCACGATGCGCCAGGCCGACGCCGGCCCCGGCGCGCCCCCGGCACTGTCGCGTCGTACCGCGGAGTAATCGAGGAGACAGGCGTCATGTACATCACCCGGACCCACGTCTCGCGGCGGACCGTCCTGCGCGGCATGGGAGTGTCGCTGGCGCTGCCGTTCCTGGACGCCATGGCGCCCGCGATGGCCGCGACGCGCAAGACCGCCGCGGCGCCGCGCACCCGCTTCGCGGCCATCGAGATGGTGCACGGGAGCGCGGGGAGCACGGGGGAGGGGACGCGCCGCCACTACTGGTCGCCCAAGGCCACGGGCCGCGACTTCGGGATGACGCCCATCCTGCGCTCGCTGGCGCCGCACCGCGACTACCTGACGGTGGTCAGCCACACCGACATCGCCCCGGCGACGGCGCGCACGGAGGCGGAGGCGGGGGCCGACCACACCCGTTCGTCCGCGGCGTTCCTGACCTGCGCCCACGCGAAGATGACCGAGGGGGCGGACATCTACAACGCGACGTCCATCGACCAGATCTACGCGCGGGCGGCGGGACAGGACACGGCGCTGCCGTCCATCCAGCTCTGCATCGAGGACGTCGGATCACTCACCGGGGCCTGCGGCTACGGCTACAGTTGTGTCTACGCGAACACCATCTCGTGGTCGTCGCCGACGACGCCGTTGCCGATGGAGCGCGACCCCCGCGTGGCGTTCGAGCGGCTCTTCGGCGACGGGGCGACGCCGGAGCAGCGGCAGGCGCGCCGCCGGGCCAAGGCCTCGATCCTCGACGCCATCCTCGACAAGATCGACGATCTGCAGCTCGGCCTCGGGGCGGCCGACCGCGCGCGCCTCGACGACTACCTCGAGGACGTGCGCGAGATCGAGCGGCGCATCGAGCGCGTGGAGGCGACGAACGCCGCCGCGATCGTCCGCGAGCTCCCCGCGTCGCCGATCGGGGTGCCCGACAGTTGGATGGAGCACGTCCGGCTGATGTTCGACCTGCAGGTGCTCGCGTTCACGACCGACACGACGCGAGTCTCCGCGTTCAAGATGGGACGCGACGTCAGCTCGCGCGTCTTCACCGAGGCGGGCATCGAGACGCCGTTCCATTCGCTGTCGCACCACGGCAACCGCCCCGACCGGCTGGCGGAGTTCGCGCGCCTGAACGCCTTCCACGTCGAGCAGGTCTCGCGCTTCCTCGCGCGGCTGCGCGAGACGCCGGACGGCGACGGCAACCTGCTCGACCACTCCCTGGTGCTCTACGGCAGCCCGATGGGCGACGGCAGCGTGCACAACCACCTGCGCGTGCCGCTGTTCCTGGCCGGACGCGCCAACGGGCGGCTCCGCGGCAACCACCACCTGCGCTGCCCCGACGGGACGCCGATGGCCAACGCCCTGCTGACGGTCCTGCACCGCCTCGGGGTCGACGTCGACGCGGTCGGGGACAGCACCGGCGAGCTGGATCTGTAGGCTGGCAAGGCTCGAAGCGGCCTGCTGGGGATCGACGATGGACGAACGGACCGATGCACGCGGGTGGCCGAAGTCTGCGCTCCCGCGAAACACCCTTGTCGCAGGTGCGGCGCAGACCTCCGGGCGGGGGAGCATCGCGTCACGCACCGTGTGGGCCCTCGGGCGGCTCGTCGCGGCGTGGCTGCTGCTGCCGGCGCTGGCCACGGCATCCGGCTCCCCGCTCGCCGACGCGGCGATGGAGGGCGACGCCGCCCGGGTGCGGCTGCTCATCGAGCGCCGAGCCGACGTCTCGGCCGCCCAGGGCGACGGCATGACGGCGCTCCATTGGGCGGCGTTCCGCGACGACCTCGAGGTGGCCGGTCTCCTGCTCGCAGCCGACGCCGACGTGATGGCAAGGACCCGCGTGGGCGGCCTGACGCCCCTCTGGTTCGCGGCCGAGAACGGCAGCGCGCCGATGCTGGACCGGCTCTTAACCACCGAGGCGGACGTCAACGCGGCCACGTCGACCGGCGCCACGCTGCTGATGGCGGCGGCGCTGTCGGGCAGCGTGGAGGCGATCGACTTGCTGGTGGAGCGCGGCGCGTACCTCGACACGCGGGATACCGCCAACGGCCAGACGGCGCTGATGTTCGCGGCGTGGGAGAACCGCGCGGACGCGATTCGCGCCCTCGCCGGACACGGGGCCCACGTCGGCCTGATGTCGCTCATCGTCTCGATGATCGAGCCGCGCCTCGACCGGAACGGCAACCCGATACCGCCCCGTCGCCGGCGTGCGCCGGGCGGCAACTCGGTGATGGGCGGCATGACGGCGCTCCTGTTCGCGGCGCGCGACGGCCACCTGGACGCGGTCCGGGCGCTCGTCGAGTCGGGGGCCGACGTCGACCAGGTGAGCGGCGGCGACGGGACGAGCCCGATGGTGATCGCCATCGCCAACGGCCACTACACCGTCGCCCAGTACCTCCTCGACCAGGGGGCCGACCCCAACCGAATGAACATCGACGGCCTGGGACCGGTCTATGCGACGGTCAACATGCGCTTCGCCCCGGTGTCGTGGGCGCCGAACCCGCGCACCGACCAGGAAGCCGTCGATTCGCTGGACCTGCTGCGGGCGCTGCTCGCCCGCGGCGCCGACCCCGACGCCCGCATCGCGCGCAAGCTCTGGTTCAGCCCCACGTCGCACGACCGGAGCTGGGTCGACCCGAGCGGCTCGACGCCGTTCTGGCGGGCCGCGCAGTCGAGCGACGTCGACGCGATGCGCATCCTCGTCGAGGCGGGGGCCAATCCGAACCTCGCGACATACCTTGGCACCACGCCGCTGATGGTCGCGGCGGGCATCGGCTGGGCCGGCAACTTCACCCAGAACGCTCCGGATTCGTTCCTCGACGCGGTGCGCTATTGCCTGGAGCTCGGCGCGGCCGTGAGGGCCGTCGACGCGAGAGGCTTCACGGCGCTCCACGGCGCCGCGGGACGAGGCGACAACGAGATGGTGCGCTATCTCGTCGAGCGCGGGGCGCGGGTCGACGCGATCAGCCGGGACGGCAACTCCCCGGCCGACATGGCCTTCGGACCCTCCCGCTTCTTCCTACCGAAGCCGGACACGGTCGCCCTCCTCGTGGCCCTCGGTTCGCCGTTCCAGGACTACTGCCGCTCGGACCAGTGCGTCGACGGCAGGTTCTTCGGCGGAGCGGACGCGGCCGCGCCGCTCAGAGAGTAGGCGAGCGGCGCAAAGCTCAGGGCTGCCGACGCCTCGTCGTCCCATGAGGAGGGAATGACGAATGAGCTCGGAGTTGTACGAGGAAGGGCTGCGCAATCGACGGCGGGTGCTGGGTGACGACTACGTCGACCGGGCGCTGGCGGGCGCTGATGCGTTCAACGAGGAGTTCCAGCAGATCCTCACCGAGTACTGCTGGGGCAGGGTGTGGGGCCGGTCGACGCTCACGGACCGGGAGCGGAGCCTGATCAACCTGGCGATGATCAGCGCCCTCAACCGGGGGACGGAGTTCAAGGCGCACGTGCGGGGGGCGCTCAGGAACGGCTGCACGGCGGCCGAGATCCGCGACACGCTGCTCCAGGTGGCGATCTACTGCGGCGTGCCGGCCGGCGTGGAGGCGTTCCGGCTGGCCCGCGAGGTGCTCGACGCGGAGGGGGTCGAACCGTAACGCCCCCTACATGTAGGGGTTCGGCGGCGTCTTCCCGAGCAGGCGCGCGTAGATCGTCAGCGCGCCGCGGTGGTGCGCCGTGTGGTCGGTGATGCCGCCGAAGATGGTCGTGCGCGGCATCCCGCCCATGACCTCGCCTTCGACGATCGGCGCCGACCACTCGGCTTCGCTCTTGGCGCGCACGAGCGCGCGGCCGTTGTCGAGCGCCCGGTGGAGCCAGGCGCGGGCCTCGGTCAGCGATGTCACGGTGAGCACCCTTCGCTCGTGGTCCTCGAAGCCCATGTCGAAGCCTTCCGGGCTGAAGGCCCCCTCGAAGAACCAGTCGACGGTGTGGGCGGCGTGCGCGACGTGCTGCGCCACGGTGAAGAGTCCCTTCTCCGGCGCGAATCCGGAGTCCTCCTCCGTCAGGCTGCCGGTGCTGCGGTCGAAGAAGTCCTGGGCGAGATCCAACTGGGCGAGCAGCGCTTCCTTCATCTGGGGATCCTCACGGGCCGAACGGCGAAAGTAGCACGAACCCGGCGGGCCGGTCAACGCGGCCGGTTGGCGTTATCTCGTTAGTCCCACTAGACTTGCCACTTCGCGCGACCCGCGCGGTCGATCCGCATGAGCAACCCGGCAACGCGAGGCCGCCCCGGCGGGCGATCGATACGGCTGGCGGCTGCCCTCGGGGCGGTCGCGCTGGCCTGCGGGCCGCCACCCGCCGCGGCCGGACAGGCGTTGGCGCCCCCGGCGGCGCCGGCAGCGAGGTCCCCGGCGGGGCAAGCAGCCCCATTCCTGGCAGGGCAGGCAGCGCCGTCTCCGACCGTGGTCGTGCTGCCGTTCGCCAACCTGGGCGGGCAGCCCGAGGACGACTGGCTCGGTGCGGGCATCGCGGAGACCGTCGCGACCGACCTGCGCACCGCCGGAGCAACCGTGATCGTTTCGGGCACGGGCCGGTCCGGCCCGAGCGGCAACGGGCCGGGCAACGGCGGGTCGGGCAACGGCGGCTCGGGCAACGGCGGGTCGGGCAACGGCGGGTCGGGCAACGGCGGCTCGGGCAACGGGGAGTCGGGCAACGGGGAATCGGACGCCGATGGGCGGACCCGCGGGTGGTCCGGCTTCGACGGCTACAGCGCGCTGGGAGCCGACTGGGTGGTAGAAGGCGGCCACCAGCGAAGCGGAGACCGGTTGCGGCTGACGGCGCGGATCGTCGCCGTGGAGACGGGCGGCATCGCCTACAGCGCCCACGTCGACGGCACGCGGCACGACGTCTTCGAAGCCCAGGACGCGATTGCGGAGGCCGTGGTCGAGCGCCTCGTGCCGCCGGTCCCGGCGGCCGCCGCGGTCGGCGGTCGCGCGGCCGGTGGGGCCTTCGAAGGGCGGACCCGGCCGGAAGTACGGCGGTTCGCGTCCGTCGCGCCGCCGCCGGTCTCCGAAGGACCCGAGCGAGTGGCCCCGGGCGCCGGGGGCGCCCCGTCGCGTCCGCTCGGGCCGGCCGAAGGCGTGACCGGGGCGCTGGCGCTGGCCGACGCTCCGCCGCCGGCGCGTGCCCCCCTGGCGGCTGACGCCCCGCCGGCCCGCCCCGCTCCG
>JAPOVI010000314.1 GCA_026708265.1 Acidobacteriota bacterium | reverse complement strand
TCCGCCCGGTCGGTAGTGAAGTCGACGCGCCATCCGATGTGCCCGCCGATCGTCGAGAGGCTGACGGGGTGTTCCGGCGCCAGCGTCTCGAGGAAGCCGGCCACGCCGTCGCGAAGCGGGCCCATCGCCTGCCTCCGGCCGATGATCACTCCGTTGTCCACGAGCAGCGCCACCCGCATCGGCGCCGTGCCGAGTTGCCCCGCGACGACTTCCAGGACCCGTCCGTCCTCGGTGACCCGGAACTCCTCCGGGCGGAGGTCGGTCACCGGCCGGCCACCCTCGTCGACCACCTCCGCGTAGATCACGTCGTGCTCCTGGGCCCAGGCGGTGGCGGCCAGGCAACTTCCCGCCACAACGGCCGCCACCAGCACCAGCGCGCGCATGCTTCTCTTCATGGCGTCACTCCCCTTCGCGCGGGCACGGAGTTCTTCACCGGCCGCTGCCCTCGACCAGCGTGGTGTAGCGACCGAGCGGCACGTCCGTCCACTCCTCGACCGCGCCGCCCGGCCACGTCACGCGGACGAGCGCCGGCGGGGCGGCATCGGTCCCCAGGCCCACGAGCACGCGCGGGTCGTTCGCGGAGGCGTAGCTCCCGTCCGCTCGCGCCCGGCGCCACAGCGTCGGAGAGCCGTCTCGCACGACTTCCACCCGCGCGCCCGGCATGTCTCGCACCCCGCTCCGGCCGCCTCCCCCTCCGCCGCCGGCGCTCGGCCCGCCGGGCGGGTCCCCGACCAGGCGCAGCCCGAGCCAGGGGCGCTCGTTCCCCACCTCGTTGACCAGCAGGCGGACGGGGCCCTCGGCGTTGGCCACCACGACGTCGGTGTCGCCGTCGTTGTCGACGTCGCCGAACGCGGCGCCGCGGCTCACCTCGGAAAGCGCGAGCGCCGGGCCGGCCTGCGACGTGACGTCCTCGAAGCGGCCGTCGCCGAGGTTGCGCAGCAACTGGTTGGGCTGCTGCAGCGGGAAGGGGTTCTCGGGGCCGAGCGCGTCGAGGTTCTGCGTCACGAGACCGTTGACGGCCAGCAGGTCCAGCCAACCGTCGTTGTCGTAGTCGAACCAGCCGGCGCCGAAGCCGGTGTAGGGCAGGCTGACGACGCGGATCCCCGCCCGCGCGCTCTGCTCCTCGAAGCCCGCCGATCCGTCGTTCACGTAGAAGGTGCTGCCCTGGGTCGTGAGATCGGTCATGAAGAGGTCTTCGTCGCCGTCGTTGTCGAAGTCGCCGGCGTCGACCCCCATGTCGGCCTTGAGCGCTCCCGACGCCCCGAGCGCGGTGCCCGACATCAGGCCCACGTCCTCGAAGCGCTCGCCGCCGCGGTTCAGCCAGAGCTGGTTCTCCTGCTGGTCGTTGGCGACGAACACGTCGATCCAGCCGTCGCCGTCGAAGTCGGCCGTCGCCACCCCGAGCGCCGGCCCGAACGCTCCGGCCAGGCCCCGGTCGACGGTGACGTCGGCGAACGTGCCGTCGCCCCGGTTGCGGTAGAGCCGGTCGGGCGCGGCGCGGTAGCGCTCCGGCGGGCAGTAGTCGGGCAGCCCCGACTCGCTGGCGCACGTGACGCGCCGCTCCGGGTCGTAGACCAGGTAGTTGCCGACGAAGAGGTCGAGCCGGCCGTCCCGGTCGACGTCGACGAACGACGCCGGCACGCTCCAGGCCGGGTCGTCGGTCCCGCTCGCGCGCGACACGTCCGTGAACGTCCCGTCGCAGTCGTTGCGGTAGAGCTGGTTGGTTCCGTAATGCGTCAGGTAGAGATCGACGCAGCCGTCGTTGTCGTAGTCCCCCGCCGCCACCCCCATGCCGTAGGCACGGGCGTCGATGCCGCTCTCGGCCGTGACGTCGGTGAAGCGGAACGAGCGCGACCCGTCCGCCGCCACCTGGAGGTCGTTGCGGTAGAGGCGGCCGCGCAGGTCCGCCGCGTCCGCCGGCGGCGGCGTCCCGGTGCCCTCGAGGTATCCGCTCTGCACCAGGTAGACGTCGAGGTCGCCGTCGTTGTCGTAGTCCAGGAGCCCCGCCCCGGGGCCCATGATCTCCGGCTGGTGGAACTCGCCGCCGTGCCCGGTGACGTGCACGAAGTCGAGGCCCGCTTCCGTGGCCCTGTCGACGAACCAAGGCGGTCCAGACGGCACGGGTGGATCCGCAGTCGGCGCGGAAGCGGCGGGCGGTGGATCGGAGGTCGCGCCACCGCAACCGATTGCTGCGCCGGCCGCCAGCGCGGCGGCCGTGCACAACCAGATCCCGATCGTGAAGACCCGGCCCCGGGCCGCCTGGCTCCTGATCCTGGCCGCGGACCTCCCCGGGCTGCCGAGAACTCCCCCTGGCCCGACCGGCCGCGCGGCGAGGAGGGCGCCGCGGCCCGGACCCGGCCGCAACGGCTCGCCCCGAACGGGGTCGGCGCTGCAGAGCACCCGCACCGGTTCGCCCGACGACGTCGGACTACGGGGCGCCAGGGAGCTCCACCTCCGCCGGGGTCCGGAACTGCAGGCGCGCGACCCGGCTCGTCCGGGCGCACGGAACCCAGATGTCGCCCCGGATGTCGTCGACGGCGATGTTGCGCGTCTCGCACCCGATGCTCGGCAACTGGTAGATCGTCCACTCGCCCGTCGCCGGATCGAGCTTCACCACCCGGTCGTCGCTCAGCAGGTTGGCCCAGACGTTGTGGTCCTTGTCGACCACGACGAAGTAGGGGTTCCCGTTGATCGGCAGCGCGTGGTAGCTCACCTCGTGCGTCCGGATGTCGATGCGCGCGAGGTTCATGCCCAGGTAGTTCGGCACCCAGACCGTGTGGCCGGCCCGGTCCGCGCCCAGCCGCCGCGGGGCCTGCGCGCCGGGGACGGAGTTGATGCCGCCCCAGAGGAGCGCGCCGACCGACTCGTAGAACGCCCGGTCGTCGGGCGTCATCAGGCTCTCGCGATCGGCCATCCACGGGGGCCGCATGATGAACTCCGTGCTCTCGCCGGTGCGCGGGTCGCCCTTCACCACCCGTTCCGCGTTGAACTGCGTCCACCAGCCGTTGCCGTCGGCGTCCCCGGTCATGCCGTAGGTGAAGCCGTCGGCCGGAGTGACGTTCTGCAGGTGTTTCCAGGCGTTGGTCTCGGGATCGAACCAGATGGAGCCGTAGCGCGTGCCGCCCCAGATCTTCCCGTGTCCGTCGGCGTCGACGGTCACGCTCACCCCGCTTCCCATTCCGCGCGGCGGCGTGAAGAGGTCGATCGTGTCCGTCGCCGCGTCGATGCGGCCGAGGCTCCCGTTGGTGTCGAACCACAGCGTGCCGTCCTGATCCCGGCCGATGCCGTGCGACGACCGCGTCCGGGTGCGGGCGCCGGCGCCGCGCGTCAGCTTGAAGTCGGTCACCTGCCCCGTGCGCGTCTCGAGCTTGGTGACGGTACGGTGCAGGTTGCCGGCCGACTCCGTCATCCAGGCATTGCCGTCGTTGTCGACGATGACGTCGTGGAGGCCGCCCATGGCGCCGTGCATGCCGGTCCCCGGCCCCTCGGACCAGTCGCTGCCGTCGTGCCAAGCGAGCTCGCCGAGCCGATCCACCGGCACGTCGTACTCGGTGACGACGACGCGCGCCGCGTCGCCCGTGGGACGCGGCTGAAGCACGAAGTCCAGCTCCGAGTCCGGGCCGCGCACCCGCGCCAGGTACGCCGCCAGCTCTTCCTTGTGGTAGCCGATCGTCCGGTCGCGGTAGATGCCGCCGCCCGCCTCGTAGTCGCCCGGAGGCGGCCGCCGGTCGCCCAGCCAGCCCGTATACGTCGAGTGCTCCATCAGGTCGAGGATGGCCAGCCAGCCCGCCTCGTCGAAGGTGTTGTGGAGCGCCACGCTCGGCGAGTGGCACTCCGTGCAATTGACGCGGAAGATCTCCTTCAGCCGCCGGTCTTCGATCGTGTCCTCGGGCAGCGAGTCGAGCCATTCCGCGCCCGAGAGCTGCGGCGTGAAGTCGTCGATGGCGCGCAGGTGGAAGGTGTGCGCGGCGGGGCGCTCCGCGGCCAGCGTCGCCTCGGCGCGTGCGGTCTCGAAGCCGACGCCCTGCGCCCACAGGCGGTAGTCGCCGTCATCGAGGGCCGGGAAGACGAATCTCCCCTGCTCGTCGGTGAAGACGGTCGTCGTGAACGTCCGGTCCGCGGCGCGGGCGGATACCGCGATGCCCGCCAGCGGCCCGCCGTCGGTCTCCCCGCTCAGCACCTCGCCGCTCAGCCCGGCGCGCGGATCCGGAAGTGCCGCGGTCCCGACGGCCGGCCCGGCCGCAGCCGACACGGTCGTGCCGGCCGCGCCGGCCGGCGCGGCCGCCGCATCGTCGGACACCGTCCGCAGGTAGGCGACGATGCGATCCACCTGCGCCGGGCGCAGCGCGTGGCGGAAGCCGGGCATGCGCGGCGAGCCGTCGGCGATCAGGCGCCGCGCCGCCGCCTCGCGCTCCCCGGCCACCGTGCGCCGGTCGAGCTCCGGACCGGGCGTCTCGCCGAGCGGCTGCCCCACCGGGTCGTGACAGATCGCGCAGCGCTGGGTGAAGAGCCGCCGTCCCGCGAGCTCCTCGTCCGACAGCGCGGGCGGCGCGGCGAGCCGCGCCATGTCGTAGATCGTCCGCTCCACGGCCGGGGCCGTGTGCGTCTCCTGCTGTGCGGCGAGGGCCGCGGGTGCCATTGCCGCCACACACGCCACCGCGAGCCACGCAACGATCCTGCCAGCGCGCCTGCCCATCGTCCCCTCCTGGCCCGAGTAGCCACGGGCCGCTCCGCGTGCCCGGCGACGATCTTCCCGGGAATCATGCGGCAAGCCCGACCGGAGCGCAACCGGCAAACCCGACCGGAGCGCAATCGCCCGGCCGTCCCGCCCGGCGGCGATCGACGCCGTGCGAGAGCGGCGAAACTATACTGGCAGGAGGTCGGGAATCCGCGCCGCAGGACCGCGCGGATCCCCGAGGGTCCGGCCGGGCTCCACGGAGCCGTCAGCGACGAGCGGTGGGCTCCGAGCCCGCAACGGCCCCGGCCATCCGGAAGGCCGGGCGAAGGCGAGCGGCGAGCGCCTCTGTGGACAGCGGAGCCAGCGGTCGGGCGGCTCGGGCGGACGACGCAGGCTTCGTCGGGGTGGCGGCATCAGGACACGAGGACCACGATGCGGCGGCAGAACACGCGGCGGCAGAACATCACGACGACGACAAGGGCGCTGGGCGCCGCGGTCGCGCTGGCGACAGGCGCCGTGCTCGCTGGGTGCACGGGGGGGGCGCCGGCCGATCCGGCGCCCGATTCCGTCGCGGACGCCCTGCCGGCTGCGCGCGAGCTGCTGGCCGCCGGCGCAGCGCTGGAAGTGCCTTCCTTCTCCCTGACCGACCACACCGGCGAGCCGTTCGGCTCGGCTCAGCTCGCAGGTCGCGTGTGGATCGCGCACCTCACGTCGACCGGATGCACGGACGTCTGTCCCGACGTGACCGCCGGACTGCGGGAACTGCAGGACGAGCTCGGCGGCGCTCCGGGCTGGGACGACGTCCGCTTCGTCAGCTTCAGCGCCGACCCGGAATCCGACACGCCGGCCGTGCTCGCGGACCATGCGCGCGAGGTCGGCGCGGACGGCGAGCACTGGAAGTTCCTCACCGGCCGGCCGAACCAGCTCCGCCAAATCAGCCGGCACGGGCTGCGGCTTCCCGGCCGCGGGAGCGCGGACGGCGGCGGGGCCACCTTCCCGGCCGCGGACGTGCTGCTCGTCGACCGGCTGCATCGGATCCGCGCCGTGTTCGACGGCGCCAGCGCGGAGGACCGCGCGGCCCTGGCCCGCGACCTGCGCGAGCTCGCCGGCGCTCCGCCGCTCCGCGTCGTCGCACACCCGGAGGAGGTCCTCGATCCGCCCTGGCTCGACGGACGCGCCGAGGCGCAGCTCGCCACGTCCGACGATCTCGACGTCGCCCACGACTTCCGCTTCACCGACCACCTCCACCGGAGCGGCATCACCTTCGTCAACCGCGTCACGGACGACTCGGGCAAGGCCTACAAGCCCGTCCACTACGACCACGGGAACGGCATCGCGGTGGCCGACGTCGACGGCGACGGACGGCTCGACCTCTACTTCACCAACCAGGTGGGCGCGAACGAGCTGTGGCGCAACCTCGGCGGCGGCGAGTTCGACAACGTCACGCACGCGGCGGGCGTCGGCCTGCCGGACGCGATCAGCGTCACCGCCTCGTTCGCCGACACCGACAACGACGGGGACGCGGACCTGTTCGTGACGACGGTCCGCGGCGGCAACCACCTCTTCGTCAACGACGGGACGGGCCGCTTCACGGACGCCACCGAGGCGGCGGGGCTCGGTCACGTCGCGCACTCGTCGGCGGGAGTGTTCTTCGACTACAACCGGGACGGCCTGCTCGACCTCTTCCTCTGCAACGTCGGCGTCTACTCGTCGGACGACCTCGGCCCCGGCGGCTACTACATCGGGTTCGCGGACGCCTTCGAGGGGCACCTGCAGCCCGAACGTCGCAACGAGCGGAGCATTCTCTACGAGAACCGGGGCGACAACCGCTTCGTGGACGTCACCGAGGAGCGCGGGCTGGCCGACGAGAGCTGGACCGGCGACGCGAGCCCGCTCGACGCCAACGGCGACGGCTGGCCGGACCTGTACGTGCTCAACATGCAGGGCCACGACGAGTACTTCCAGAACGTGGGCGGCGAGCGCTTCGAGCGGCGCAGCCGCGAGCTCTTCCCGCGCACGCCGTGGGGGTCGATGAGCATCAAGGTGTTCGACTTCGACAACGACGCCGACATGGACATCATCCTCACCGACATGCACTCGGACATGAGCGAGGACGTCGGGCCTCCGCGCGAGAAGCTGAAGGCGCGCATGCAGTGGCCGGAGTCGACGCTCCGTTCCGGGGGCAACAGCATCTACGGCAACGCCTTCTTCCGAAACGACGGCGGCACCTTCACGGAGGCCTCGGACGCGCTCGGCACCGAGAACTACTGGCCGTGGGGCCTCAGCGTCGGCGACCTGAACGCCGACGGATTCGACGACGTGTTCATCGCCTCGAGCATGAACTTCCCGTTCCGCTACGGCGTCAACACCGTGCTGCTGAACGACGCGGGCCGCGGCTTCGCCGACGCCGAGTTCCTCCTCGGCGTCGAGCCGCGCCGCGACCGCCGCACGGCGCGGCCCTGGTTCACGCTCGACTGCGCGGGGACGGACGCCGGGAACCCCTACTGCGAGCAGTTCGGCCTGCTCGACGAGGCCGTGGTCTGGGCCTCGGTCGGCTCGCGCTCGGCCGCGATCTTCGACCTCGACGACGACGGCGACCTCGACATCGTCACCAACGAGTTCCACGACGGGCCGCTGGTGCTCGTGAGCGACCTCGCGGACCGGGGGCCGGTCCGCCACGTGACCGTCAACCTGACGGGGTCGGCGTCGAACCGCGACGGCCTCGGCGCCGCGGTCACGGTGCGCGCCGGCGACCGCTCGTACGTGAAGGTCCACGACGGCCAGTCGGGCTACCTGTCGCAGAGCCTCATTCCGCTCTACTTCGGCCTGGGCGACGCCGACACGGTGGACGAGATCACCGTGGTCTGGCCGTCCGGGACCGAGCAGACCGTGCCCGGCCCCATCGCGGCCGGCACCGCGGTCGACGTGCGCGAGGGCGAGTAGCGGGGCCACGCACCACACCCCTGAGCCCCGACCCAGACCAACACCGGAGAGCACGGGTCGGACGGGGCACCCTTCGGCGCGCCGACCGGAGAGTCCCAGGGTCAGAACACCGCGATCACGTTCAGCGGCGACCCGGTGCCGCCGGTCACGGGGATGGGCGCCGCGGTGATCAGGAACTCCCAGCGCCCCTCCTCGGCCGCTGCGGCAGCCAGCGCTTCCAGGTCCATGTTGTCGAAGATGTTGGTCCCGAGGCCGGCGATGAGCAGCGTGTGCACGGGAAGCCGGACCCCCTCGACGCCGGAGGGCTGGACGTCGGTGGCCGCGTCGCTCCCGAAGAACGCCACGTCGCTCGCGCGGATCCAGCGCACGACCGACGCATGGATGCCGGCCGAGTTGCCGGAGAGCTGCCACGGCCCTTCGGCCGCCCGGCGCGCCCAGCGACCGGTGCGCAGGAAGACCGCGTCGCCCGGCTGCATCGTGACCCCCGACCGCTCCAACCACGCCTCGACGTCGTCGGTGTAGATGGCCGTCCCGGGCTCCAGGTAGTCGACGCCCTTCAGCCGCGGGATGTCGAGCAACACACCGCGCGTCACGATGCCCTGCTTCAGGTTCTGGATGCCGAGCTTGCCGCAGCCGTCCTCGACGGAGCTCGCCTCGGGTGGCACACCGTTGTACATCGCGCCGTTGTGGAGGAAGTGGCACAGCGCGTCGATGTGGCTCACGCCGTAGCCGTGGTAGGAGAACTCGATCGTGTCCGAGCGCAGCGACTCGGCCATCGTGTGGTTGAACGCGGAGTCGGGGTTGTCCGGTGCCTCGTCCGGCATCGGGTTGTGCGAGAGCGACACCGTCCGGCCTCGCGTCGCGAGCGCCAGCGCCTGCCGCCGCTTCTCCTCCGTCACCAGGTTCGCCGTCCCCAACTCGTCGTCCGCGCCCCACCGACCCCAGTTCTTGACCTCGTCGAACAGGGCGTCGAACTCCGCCGCGTCGTGCGGCCCGGGCCCGTCCTGCGCCGCGGCGAGACTGCCCAGAGCGATCGCAACGGCTCCAGCGGCCGCTACCGCCACCCCCCACCGACTCTGTCGCTTGGTCATGCTTCTTCCCTCCGTCTCGCTCTTCGTGCTCCGCTCCACGACGCCGACGCCAGGACGCCTCGTCCGCCTGCCTCCGGACGGCATCCCTTCATGACGTGGGCAGGCGCGACCGGGCCAGCGTCATGCGGTGGGTCGGCGCCGCCGAGCGAGCATGCGCCGGCCTCACCGGGCCGCGAGGGAGGCTGCGACGGTGCCGGCGAGCTCCCCGAGCCCCGGGTGCTCCGGGTGTCGCTCGCGCGCTTCCGCCAGCCACGCGCGGGCGTCTTCGTAGCGCTCCAGGCGGACGAGGGCCATGGCGCCCTCTGTCCAGGACGCGGCGTCGGTCGGGTCGAGGGTCACGACCTGACGCCAGTGAACGACCGACGCGGCGAGGTCGCCCAGGTTGCGGAGCATCTCGGCCTGTCCGACGTGGGCGTCGACCTGCGCCGGGTCGTGCTCGGCGGCGGCCGCGAAGTGCGTGAGGGCGTCGCGGAAGCGCCGCTGCTGCGCGAGGAAGATGGCGAGGCTGAGGTGGGTCGGGGCGTGGTCGGGAGTCCGGCGCAGGGCCTCCTGGAACTCGGCCACCGCCGCGCTGCCGTCCCCAATCCAGTAGAGAGCAAGGCCGAGGCCGTGTCGGAGCTCGGCGCTGTCCGGGTCGAGCTCGAGCCCGCGGCGGTACATCTCCACCGCCCCCTGGTAGTCCTCCGCCTCCATGGCGAGCCGGCCGCGGTTGTTGTAGGCGTCGGCGCTCTCGAGCAGCCAGAAATAGTCCTGCATCAGCGGGTCGCGGAGGCGCGGACGTCCGTCGCCCCGCTGCCCCAGGTGCCGCTCCGCCCGCTCCTGGTCGCCGAGGCCGCGGTAGGCCAGGGCCAGACGGTAGTGGACGCGCGTCGCCTGCGGGTCGAGGGCCAGCACCCGCTCGAGAAGCTCGACGGCGCCCGCCGGATCGTCGAGGGCCAGTCGGGCGCGGCCCAGGCCCTCGAGGACTGCGGCCGATTCGGGTGCAATCTCCTGCCCGTGCGTGAAGAGGCGCTCCGCGTCCGCGGCCCGGTCGCGATCGAGGTAGGCCTCGCCGAGCCGCACGATGGTCGGCAGGTCCGCGGGGCGCAGATCGAGCGCGCGCTCGAACGGCTCCACGGCGCGCGCCGGGTCGCCGGTCAGCAGGAAGAGCTGCCCGAGGTAGTACGGCCACCGCGGGTCGCGCGGCAGCAGCGCCTCGGCGTTCCGCAGGCTCGCCTCGGCGCCGGTGTGGAAACGGGTCGCCATCAGGATGAGCCCGATGTCGCCATGGGCCTGCGCCAGCTCCCGCGCGGAGGCGTTCGGGCGTCCGGAAACCGCGGCGAGCGTGGCGAAGCGGGTGCGCACCTGCGCCTGGACGGACTCCGGCAGGAGCGACAGGTCCGGCATATCCACCGGCCGGACCTCCCAGGCGGTCGGCTCGGAGGCGGCCGGCGCGGCGGATCCGGGGTCGGCCGTGTCCCCGGCGGAGCCGCAGGCGGCGGCCGACAGGGCCAGGGTCAGTGCGCAGGCTGCCGGCGCGAGGCGCTGCGACATCGTCGCGCGAGCATAGCACGCGGCCGTAGCCGTGCCGGTTCCAACCTATAATCGAGGGTCGCCCCGCCGGCGATGTCGTTGTCGCCCACCGGCGACGTCGTTGGCGCCGGAGTTGCGGCACCGCACCATGGGCACGACCGATCTTCACCGCGCGACGCTTCCGCGCGCGACCGCCATCGCGACGGTCTGCCTCGCGGCAGGGCTGGCGGGATGCGGTTCCCAGGCCCCTCCGCCGTCGGCCGAGGCCGCCGACATCCTGGCGCCCGTCCCGGCCGAGAGCCCGAACGACTGGTTCGTCGACCGGGCGGCCGCGGCCGGGATCGACTTCGTGCACTTCAACGGCATGTCCGGGGAGTACTACTTCCCCGAGATCATGCCGGCCGGCGTGGGCCTCGTCGACTACGACAACGACGGCGACCTCGACGCCTACTTCGTCCAGGGCCAGATGATGGGCGAGGGCAAGACGTTCGCCGACGCCCTGTTCGAGCCGGTCGGCCCGCTGCCGCTCCGCGGCCGGCTGTACCGCAACGACCTGGAGGTCGGGGCGGATGGCACGCGGACGCTGCGCTTCACGGACGTCACCGAAGCGAGCGGGATCGACGCCCGCGGCCACGGCATGGGGATCGCGACCGGCGACGTCGACAACGACGGCTGGGTGGACCTCTACCTCACGTTCCTGGGCCCCAACCGCCTCTACCGCAACAACGGCGACGGAACGTTCAGCGACGTCTCGGCGGCGAGCGGCGCGGACGACGCGGGTTGGGGCGTCTCGGCCTCCTTCGTCGACGTCGACCGCGACGGCTGGCTCGACCTCTACGTCGGCAACTACGTGCACTACGACTTCAGCGGCGAGCGGGTCTGCACCGTCCTGTCCGACCGCCGCAGCCACTGCGGCCCCGAGCACTTCGAGCCGGAGACCGATCGCCTGTTCCGCAACCGCGGCGACGGCACCTTCGAGGACGTCACGGCCGCCGCCTTCGTGGTGACCGAGCCGTTCGGGCCGGCCCTCGGCGTGTCGACGGCGGACTTCGACAGCGACGGCTGGATGGACATCTACGTCGCCAACGACGGCCGCGACAACCTGCTCTGGATGAACCGGGGCGACGGGACGTTCGGCAACCTGGGACTGATGAGCGGGGCCGCGCTCAGCGAGGACGGCAAGCCGGAAGCGAGCATGGGCGTGGACGCGGGCGACTTCGACAACGACGGCGACGAGGACCTGTTCATGACCCACCTGCCCACCGAGGGGCACAACCTGTACGTCAACGACGGGTCCGCGACCTTCGAGGACGGGAGCGCCGCCTCGCGGGTGCACGGGCTGAGTCTCGGCTACACCGGGTGGGGCACGGCCTGGATCGATGTCGACAACGACGGCTGGCTCGACCTGCTGCTGGCGCACGGCGCGCTCGACGCCAAGCCGGGCCGGGCCGACCACCCGATGCCGTTCGAGGAGCGCAACCTGCTCCTGCGCAACACCGGGGACGGGCGCTTCGAGGACGCCACCGATGCGGCCGGCGCGGCGCTTGCGCTGGTGGAGGTGAGCCGGGGCGCCGCGTTCGGCGACATCGACAACGACGGCGATCCCGACGCCCTGCTCGGCAATCTCAACGGGCGCGTGCGCCTCCTCGTCAACACCGTCGGCAACCGCGCCCACTGGCTCGGCCTGCGGCTCGTCGGGGCGGCGCCGGCCGCGGTCGCAGGCGGAGCTGCCGCGGAAACCGGCCGCGACATGCTCGGCGCCCGCGTCGAGGTCCTCCGGGACGGCGAGACCACCCTGCGGCGCCGGGTGCGCGCCGACGGCAGCTACGCCTCGGCCAGCGACCCGCGCGTTCTCGTGGGGCTCGGCGATTCGACCGCCGCGCCGACGGTGCGCGTCCACTGGCCGGACGGCCGCACGGAGGAGTGGGCCGACGTGCCGATCGACCGTTGGGCCACGCTGGTCCAGGGCGAGGGACGAGCGCGGTGACCGGCCCCCGCCCCGCCGCCGCCGCGCTGGCCGCGCTCCTCTCGGCGGGTTGTGCGGGATCCGCGGGTCCCACCGGCGGGGACGGCCCGGCGATGCTCCCTCCACCCGAGCGGCTGGGTCTCGAGCAGGTCATCCGACCCGACTTCTCGGCCATGGGAGAGTCGGCGGCGCGACAGATGCGCGAGCGCTACGAAGCGCTCGCCCGCACCGCGGGCGATGGAAGCGCGACCGCCGCCGAGCTCGCCGCCGCCTACGGCGGGATGGGCGACCTGCTGCTGGCGGCCCGCGAGCTCGAGACGGCCGAGGCCTACTACCGGAACGCGCAGGCCCTCGCCCCGGGCGAATGGCGCTGGGCGCACCTGCTCGGCCACCTGTACCGCAATCAGGGCCCGCTCGACGACGCTGTGACCTTCCTGGAGCACGCGGCCGGGATTGCGCCCCGGGCCGTCGCCACGCTGGTCCGGCTGGGCGAGGTCTACCTCGCGCTCGGCCGTCCCGAGACCGCCGCGCCGCGCTTCGAGCAGGCCCTGGCCGTCGATCGCGGCTCGGCCGCTGCCTGGTATGGCGCCGGCCGTGCCGCGCTGGCCCGCAGGGACGACGAAGCCGCCGTGAACGCGCTCGAGGAGGCCCTCGCGCTCGCCCCGGAGGCGAGCGGCATCCACTACCCGCTCGCGATGGCCTACCGCCGCCTGGGCGACACGGAGCGGGCTCGCGCTCACCTGGCCCAGCAGGGCGAGATCGAGCCCCGACCCGACGACCCGGTGCTGCGGGAGATCGAGCAGCGCTTCGAGAGCGCCCTGCTCCTCGACTTCCGGGGCGGCGAGGCCCTGGCCGCGGGCAACTGGGCCGCCGCGGCCGACTTCTTCGACCGGGCGCTGGCCCTCGACCCCGATCGCGCCAACCTGCGCCACCGCCTCGGCACGGCCCTCTGGCGCATGGGCGACGCCCGCGGGGCGGAGGCGGCGTTCGAGCGGATCATCGAGGTCACGCCCGAGTACTCGGAGGCGCACTTCAACCTCGCCATGATCCTCGCCCAGACCGACCGCCTGGGCGCCGCCATCGAGCGGCTGCGGACGGTGCTGGCGCGCAAGCCGGGGTACCTCGGGGCCCGGGTGGCGCTGGCGCGCCTGCTCGCGGTGGACGGACGCCCCGAGGAGGCGCAAGCCGAGTACGCGGCGGCGCTGGCCCTGGCGCCTCTCGATGCCGTCGCGACGCTCGGCGCCGCGATGACGCTGGGGCTCCTGGAGCGCTACGCCGACGCCGAGGCCCGCCTCCAGGAAGGCCAGCGGGCGTTCCCGGACGACCGCCGCTTCACGCGCGCCCTCGCCCGCCTGCGCGCGGCTGCGCCCGATGGCGGAATCCGCGACGCACGGCAGGCCCTCGCCCTGGCCGAGTCGCTCCTCGAGCAGCGGCAGGACAGCCGGGACGAGACCCTCGCCGTCGGCGAGACGTACGCCATGGCCCTGGCCGCGGCCGGACAGTACGCTGCCGCCGCCGCCGTGCAGCAGGACGTGCGCAGCACCGCCGTGCAGGCCGGGAGCGCCGAAGCCGTCGTGCGGCGGCTGGCCGACAACCTGCGGCGCTACGAGCGCGGGGAGCCGGCCGTGCAGCCCTGGGCGGCGGACGAGCTGCCGTAGGGAGTCGGCGCCGTCGCGCGTGACGGGCGCGCGGCTCACTCAGAGGAGCTGGCGGATCACAATGGCCGCCCCGCTGGCTCCCGCGACCGCCAGCACGGCCCGCCGCGTCCACCCCCGGTCGACGAAGCCCGCCGTCCAGCCCGACAGCACGTAGCCCGCCAGGAGCGCCGGCAGCATCAGCAGCGCCAGGCGCACCTCGTACAGCCCGAAGCGCCCCACCCCCCGCAGCGCGGCGAGCGAGAGAATCGTCCCCGCGACGAAGAAGCCGGACATCGTGCTGCGAATCCGTGCCCCCGGCGCGTCCTGGTAGAGGAGCGCCATCGGCGGCCCCCCGATGGACGCGATGGTGCCCAGGACCCCCGAGAAGAGGCCCGCGGCGACCAGCACCGGCCGGACCGGCGCCGGACGCCAGCGCGAGAGGCTCATGCCGACCGCGACGAGGATCAGGATGCCGAAGAGCAGCACGAGCCGGTCGCCGGGCAACGCCACGAGGACCAGTCCGGCCGCCGCCGTGCCTCCCACGCGGCCGACCATCGCCCAGCCGACGCCGTGAAGGTCGATCGCGTGGCGCTCCCGGTACGTGAGCAGCGACACCAGCACCAGCGTCGACAGGAGGATCGGGGCCGGCACGAAGCGCGGATCGATCAGGATCAGCAGCGGCGAGGCGAGCAACCCCATCCCGAACCCGACCGATCCCTGCAGCGTCGACCCGATCAGCACGATGAGGCCGATCAGCGCGACCTCGAGCCAGGAGATGTCGAGCAGGAGCATTGTCAGCGGGCGCCGCCGCCTCAGCTCTCGCGTCGCATCGGCTCGCGGGGTCGGCGGTCGGAGGATTCTACGGCAGATGCTCGGGACTCCGCCGGTTGCGGCCGGGGCACGGGCTACACTGAACCGGTGAGTGCGCAAACCGACATCGTGACCCCCCGCCCGGCGGCGTCGGTCGTCCTCCTCCGCCCCGGCCCCGACGGACCGGAGATCCTCTACCTGCGCCGCAACCCTTCGCTCGCGTTCCACGGCGACTACTGGGTGTTCCCGGGCGGGCGCATCGACGCGGCGGACCGTGCGGCCGACGGCGGCGACGAGGCGGCTGCCGCCCGGCGCGCCGCGGTGCGGGAGGCGCACGAGGAGGCAGGGCTCCGGGTGCCCGCCGCGAGCCTTGCCTTCGCCGTCCACTGGACGACGCCGGAGACGAGCCCCATCCGCTTCGCCACCTGGTTCTTCGTCGCCCCGGCCACGGCGGGGACGGTGGAGACGGACGGCACGGAGATCCTCGATCACCGCTGGCTGCGTCCCGCCGACGCCCTGGAGCGCCAGCAGGCACGAGAGATCAAGCTCGCGGCGCCGACGTTCGCCCTTACCAGCCGCCTCGCCGGCTTCGCCGACGTGGACGGCGCGATGGCCGCGGTCGCCGGCTGGCCCGAGGAGCGTCTGCTCGGTCAACTCCTCGAGGTCGACGACGGTGAGGTCGCCGTCTATCACCAGGACGCGGCCTACCCCGACGGTCGCCTGGATCGGGACGGGCCGCGGCACCGTCTCTGGATGGTCCGGTCCGGCTGGCGCTACGAGCGCGCGTTCTGACAGCCGGAGGACGGCGGGTCTACACTGAGGGCAACAGCGTCAACCCGGGAGGCTGCGCGATGACGAATGGGGATGCGGCCAGCGGCATCGAGCCGCGCGTCGACAGCGAGATGGTGGAGATGGACGGAGTGGGCCGCATCGCCCGTGTCACCATCGACAACCGGGCGCGCCTGAACGTCCTTTCGACGCCGCTCATCCGCCAGTTGACGGACGCGATGCGGGAGTTGTACGGCGACGAGGATCTGCGTGCGGTCATCCTGACGGGAGCCGGCGACCGGGCGTTCGTGGGCGGAGCCGACGTCCGCGAGCTGGCCGAGCTGGACACGACGTCCGCCTACCCCTACATCACGCGCCTGCACCTCGCGTGCGCGGCGATTCGGAAGATGCCGGTGCCGGTCATCGCCCGCATCGACGGCTACTGCCTCGGCGGAGGGATCGAGGTCGCGGTGTCGTGCGACCTGCGCGTGGCCAGCACGGCCTCGACGTTCGGGATGCCGGAGGTGCGGCTCGGCATCCCCTCGGTCATCGAGGCGGCGCTGATGACCCGGCTGATCGGGCCCGGCAAGACCCGTCAGCTCGTCTATACGGGCGAGTCGATCCCGGCCGACGAGGCGGCGGACTGCGGCCTCGTCGACAAGGTCGTGCCGCCGGAGACCCTCGACGAGACCGTCGACGATTGGGCGCGCTCCATCGCCAGCGCCGGACCGCGCGCGATCCGGCTCCAGAAGGCACTCGTGCGCCGCTGGGACGACATCCCGCTGGATCACGGGATCCAGGCCGGGATGCGCTCGTTCACCATGGCCTTCGCCACGGACGAGCCCCACCAGCGTATGCGGCAGTTCCTCGACCGCAAGCGCGTGTGAGCTAGGACCCGCAGGCGCGCGGTCACCGTGCTCCAGCCGGCGGGTCGGGCGCCCCGGCGACGGGACGGGGAGGGTTGCCGGCGACCGCGTCAGTCCATCGAGCGGATGGTGCCGTACATCAGCCCGCCGTATTGGCCGTGGTCCCACGTGCCCGCGTAGCGCTCGTCGTAGAAGACGACGCGGGCCCCGAACTCGTCCCCCAAGCCCGGGATCTCGAAGTCGGTGATGGAGACCATCGGCGTGTCGCCGGCCCACACGATGGGCACGACCACCGGCAACGTGGCGTCGACGCTGCCGTATGCGATGCGCGCGTCGAAGCGCCAGAGGCCCTCGTCCCCTTCGAGCTTGGCGACGCTCTCGATCTCGTAGAGCTCCGGGTTGCCGTCCCGGCGCTCCCGGCCCTCGATGGTGAAGAAGCCCTCGAGGGCGACGTTCTGCATCCGCTCCGTGAACTCCCGTTCCAGATCGGTCAGCGAGGCCGGGTCGGCCTCCGCTCGGCCGACGCCCAACCCGCCGGCCACAGTGCCGATCGCGTACCCCACGACCAGCAGGAGTACCGCCCCCACCACCATCAGCGATGCCTTCATGAAAACTCCAGCCTCCTTGCCGCGCCGCGATTATAGCTTGGCGTCCCGCTGCCCGCCGGGCGGCGGGGACTCCGGCCCCCGACCGAGCGCCCGCCAGCGGAGCCAGTGATCCGCCAGGACCAGCGCGACCATCGCCTCCGCCATGGGGACGAATCGCGGGAGCAGGCACGGGTCGTGACGTCCCGTCGTGCTGACCGTCGTCGGCTCGCCGCCGGAGGTGACCGTCTCCTGGGGCTGGGGCAGGCTGCTCGTCGGCTTGACGGCTGCCCGCAGCACGATCGGCATGCCGGTCGAGATGCCGCCCAGCATCCCGCCGTGGCGGTTCGCGCGGGTCGCGATGCGGGGGCCGGCCGCGTCCTCGACCCGGCAGAAGGGGTCGTTGTTGGCCAACCCGGTGAGCGTGGCGCAGCCGAACCCGATGCCGTACTCCACGCCGAGCACCGCGGGCAGGCTGAACAGCGCCTTCGCGAGGTCCGCCTTCAGCTTGTCGAACACCGGCTCGCCGAGCCCCGCCGGAACGCCGGCGGCGACGATCTCGGCCACCCCGCCGATCGAGTTCCGCTCCGCGCGCATGCGTTCGATCAGCTCGACCATCCGCACCGCCTGGACCGGATCCGGGCACCGGACCACGTTCGCCTCGCCGGACGGGAGCTTCTCCACCTGCCCGGCCGTCACCGCGGCCGGATCGTCAATCGCCGCCACGATGTCGCCCACCTGCCGGACGTAGCCCACGACGCGCCCCCCGAACGCCTCGGCGATCAGCTTCTTGGCGATGGCCGCGGCGGCGACTCGGACCGTCGTCTCCCGCGCGCTCGAGCGCCCCCCGCCCCGGTAATCGCGGAAGCCGTAGCGGGCGTCGTAGCTGTAGTCGGCGTGCCCGGGGCGGTAGACGTCGCGAATGGCGCTGTAGTCGCGGCTCCGCTGGTCCCGGTTGCGGATGAGGACGGCGATGCTCGTGCCGGTGGTCCGGCCCTCGAAGACGCCGGAGAGGATCTCCGGCTCATCGGGCTCGTCCCGCTGCGTGACGATGGCGCTCTGGCCCGGCCGGCGGCGCGCGAGGTCGGCCCGCAGATCGTCCTCGCTCAGGGGCAGGCCGGGCGGGCAGCCGTCGACGATGACCACGTTGCCCGGGCCGTGCGACTCCCCGGCGGTCGTCACCCGGAACGCCTGTCCGAAGCTGTTGCCCGGCACGCCGCGGATTCCTGGCGGACCTCAGGCCAGGTGCCGCCGGTAGAAGGCCACCATCCGCGTCCAGCACTCGGCCGCGTAGCCCGCGTGATACACGTCGGGGCGGGAGTCGTTGAAGAAGGCGTGGTCGGCGCCGTCGAAGATCGTGATGTCGACCTCCTTGCCCGCGGCCCGGAGGTCGGCCTCCAGCTTCCGCGCCGCCTCCGGCGTGACGAACCCGTCCCGCTCCGCGAAGAACCCGAGCACCGGCGCCTCGAGGCCGGCGAGATCCGGCGCCACGTTCGGGTGGATGCCGTAGAAGTCGACGCACGCACCCACGGCGGCGTTGGCGCACGCTGCGAAGAGCGAGAGCTGACCGCCCATGCAGAAGCCGACGGTCCCGACGCGCGTCCCGGCGACGTCATCTCGAGCGAGCAGGAAATCGATGGCCCCGCGCAGGTCGCGCTCGGCACGGTCGATCTCCAGGGCCATCATCAGCTTGCCCGCCTCGTCCGGGCTGGTCGTGCTCCGGCCGTGGTAGAGGTCCGGCGCCAGGGCGACGAAGCCTTCCCCCGCGAAGCGATCGGCGACGTCCTTGACGTGCGGGACGAGACCCCACCATTCCTGGATCACGACGACGCCGGGCCCCGCCCCCGACGCCGGTGTCGCCAGGTAACCGCCCGTCGTCCTGCCGTTCGCCGCGAACTCGACCATCGCACCCATCGTCTCGCACTCCTTGCGGCCCCCGCGACCTCGATCCTGCTCGCCCGCCCGCCGGGCGGCGAGCGTCACTGCCGGCTGGGGATCTCGACCGCGATCTCGCCGTTCTCGTCGAAGAAGTTGACGCTCGGCCGGCCGTTCTCCGCCACCCCGAGGATCAGGCGCGGCCGCTCGCCGTCGCGCAGGTTGATCACCGCCGCGTTCTGCGCCACCGTGAGGAGTCCCCGCAGCCGCCCGCCCGCGGCGAGCGCCAGCCGCGGCATGTCGTCACCGCCTACCGAGAGGTCCAGGCCCGGCCTTCCGGCATCGTCCGACAAGAGCGCTCGCGGCCGCCCGCTGGCACTCAGGAGAAGCTGCAGCCGATTTCGCGTGCCGTCCGTCAGCGTGACCAGCGGCGAGCCGCCGATGGCGCCGAAGTAGCCCTGGCCCGCGTTGCCTGCGCCGGCGACGATCATCGCCGTCTCGCCGTCCACCGAGGCCTGCAGGCGCGGCTGCCCGGATGAATCGTAGAGCTGCACGACCGGCGTCCCGTCCCGTCCGACCCCGGACAGGCTCCGCACCTGTCCGGCCGGGTCGTACCAGGCGAGCGACGCGAAACCTCGCTCGTCGCCCGCGGCCAGCACGCCGCGCAGTCGGCCGGAGCCGTCGAGCAGATTGATCTGGGAGACGTTCAGGACCTGCGGCTGGCTCGGTGCCGGCGTCGTCTCCTGCGCCTCCGCCGCTTCCTGGGGCTCCTGGGCATCGACCACGCCCCCGACGATCAGGCTGGCCGCTACAGCGCCGCCGAGAAAGGAGGCCCCGAGCATCGCCGCGACCATTCCGAGGCCTTCGTACGTTCGCCCGCCCTGCTGCGCCATCTGTCGGTCTCCCTTCTCTCACGCGTCGGATGCCGTGAAGTGGCGCCCGCGCGTTTCCGGCCCCATCCAGACCACGGCCGCCACGAGCAGGCCCGACACCGCGATGCAGGCCGACATCGCTGCCGCCGTGGTCATGCCGCCGTCCTGGAGCTGACCGAGGACCAGCGGCGTCATCGAGCCGAGTGCCGCCCCGACGTGATAGGAGAGCCCCGGACCGACGCCGCGCGCCGCGGTCGGGAAGCGCTCCGTCAGGTAGGACGGCGCCATGCCCCAGATGCCGCCGCCCGAAGCACCCATGATCATCGCCCCGAACACCAGCGCCGCCGTCCCCGACCCGCCGAGGTAGGCCGGAATCGCCAGCACGCCGAACAGCGCGGCGGCCGCCACCGCGCCCCGGCGACCGAGCCGGGTCTCGGACGCCCGTCCCCAGAGCGCCATGCCGACCACGGCGGCGAGATTGAACGCCACGAGGTAGCCGATGGGCTCGCGTCCCGACTCCCGCAGAAACGTCGGGTACCAGAAGCTGAGCGAGTAGTACGAGAACATGAACGCGCCCATCAGGATCGACGACTGCACCGTCGCCCAGAGCAGGTCGCGCCGCAGCAGCAGGACGATCGACACGCGGTCGGCGGCCTCCGGGGCTCCGGCCGCGGCCAGGCGGCGCCGGCGCTCCAGCCAGACCGGGCTCTCGCTGACCGCGGATCGAATCCAGGGCACGAGGAGCGCCGGGAGCACGCCGACCCAGAACATCACGCGCCAACCCAGCGTGGCGCCGGGCGCGTCGCTGAGCGGGTCCCGGAAGCCACCGAACAGCGGATAGACGTAGTGGAACGTGAGAGCCGCGAGCAGGTAGCCCCAGAACCAGCCGCCCTGGAGCAGTCCCGAGGCCAGCCCGCGCAGGCGGGTCGGCCAGTGCTCGAGCGCGAGCGGCATGCCGGCAGCCCACACTCCCCCCATCCCGATGCCGAACAGCGCGCGCGAGGCGAAGAGCATCGCGTAGGAGATCGAGAACCCGCTCAGGAACGCGAACAGCGAGAACCAGAGGATCGAGAGCATCAGCGGCAGCTTCCGCCCGCGGCGGTCCGCCATCATGCCTGCGCCGAGCCCGCCGACGAGGCGGAACATCAGCGTCACCGTGCCCAGCGCGCCGGCGAGCGCCCGGTCGACGGTGAAGCTCTGCTGGATGTCGAGGAGGATGAAGGTCAGGATCGTGAAGTCGAACGCGTCGAGCAGCCATCCCAGGAAGGTGGCGAAGAACGCCTTCCACTGCTCCCGGCTGACGCCGCGGTACCAGGGCCCGGCGGACGGAGCCGATGCGGACGGATGGGGGCCGGAGGCCCGGGTCGAAACCATGACGCGCTCCGGGGAAGATATCAGTCCGGGGCCCCGCATGGGGGCGGACCGCGGCCCGGGCGCGGGCGGGCGGCGAGAGACGCCTCCCCGGGCGGGTCCGCGAGCGGGCCGCCCCGGGGAGGTGTCCGGAGGTGGTCAGGCTACCAGGCGAGCGATAGCGCGGCGCCGCGAGCAGGACTCGAGCCGGCGCCGTACGGCCGCCGCGACGCCAGCCCCTGCGGCTGGACCTCCACCTCGCCCCACTCCATCGGGTCGAGGAGTCCGAAGATCCCGAATCCGAGCGCGGTGCCGGCGATGCCGACCCCCCACCAGCCCTCGTCGATCGCCCACTTGTTGTGGCTGGTCCCGACCGCCCAGCCGGCCGCACCGCCCGCCGCGATGAGGGCGACGCTCCAGAGCCGCTGGTTGCTGGCGTCGCGGCGCCTCTGTTCCTCGCGCTCCGCCGCCGTCGGGAGGTCGTGGCCCGCCTGCCGAAGCGCCTCCCGGGCCGGCGTCATCCCCTGATCCTGCGCCGCCGCGGCTGCGGGCAGGACGAGAACGGCCGCCAGGGCCGCGACCATCAATCGCTGCGTCGTCATCTCACCATCTCCTTCCCGAATCCGGCCCCCGGCCGGCCGCCCGGAGTTGCCGGCGAGCCATGACAGGAGACGCTACGGAACTGCCAATGCCTGCTCGTAGGCAGCGTGGCTGACGCCGCGGGCTTTGTCAAGGCTGCGTCCGCCGTTCGGCGTTGCGCGCCCCGGCGAGGATGTTGTGGAGGCCGCGGTTTCCTTCGTGACAGGCGTACTCGTAGAGCGGCAGGTCGGAGCGGCGCATCGGGATGACCGCCGAGAAGGGGCGCGTGAAGGTATCGGGGTCGTCGACCGTGTACTCGTAGCGCAGCGTGTCGCCGTCGACCCGCGTGAAGCGCTCCGTGAGTCGCAGCGTCTCGCCGCTCCCCACCGCGCTCGTGATCGTGGGGTTGAAGCTCGGCGTCCGGCGGCTGAAGTTGCGCGTCTCGACGACCAGCGTGTCGCCCTCCCAGCGCCCGCGACCGTCGCCCATCCACAACCGGACGGCCGGAGGAAGGTGCGGACGGCCGTCGAGCGGCACGACGCGTGCGTCGTGGACCATCTCGTTGAGGATGACGACCAGGTCGCGCGTCTGGAATACCTGGACGTTGTTGTTGTAGGCGGCAGGGATCAGCGGCGGGCCACTGTTGAACCCCAGGATGCAGCGCTCCCCGAGGCCGCGGTCCTCCGGTCCGTCGGCCCCGATGCCGCCGGCGCGGTAGAGCACGGGCCGCTCGCCCGGCAGGTCCTCGCCCGCGGCCCCGATCTGCTCTCGCGCCCCGGGACGGAGCGCCGGCAACCGGCCGTCCGGCGGATCGACGATGAGCGCCGTGCGCCGGTCCGCGACGACGCGGTCTCCCCGGTCGTACCAGAACTCGTTGTACGGCACCACGCCGCCCTGCGACTCCGGCGGGTAGATGGCGCCGCCCGTCTCGGGGTCGACCAGGTCCCGGTTCTGCCGCCGGTTCTCGGCCGCCTCGTAGCTTGCGGCCTCCTCGTCCGTCAGGCGCGCCTTGCCGGCGAGCGCGGCGGGGCGCTCCAGCGGCGTGATGGTTCGGAAATCCCACACGCCCTGCAGGTCCGGTGCCCCCCACGGCGTCCGCGGCGCCGGCAGCGAGCCCGCGTTCTCGGGCTGGGCCGCCGCGGGAAACGGAGCCAGCCACAGGGCGGCGGCGACACCCACTATCGCCCCAGCCGGCGCCAGACGTCTCTCCGTCCTCATCATCCGCGTCATCGTGCTCCTCCTCGCCCGCCGTTCGTCGCCGCGGACTCCTGGCCCGGTTGAGCCGGCCGGCGCTCGCACGATCCTGTTGCACGAATCGATCGCTGGCAAGCGCGTCGCATGGCGCGTCACGGGCTCAAGCTGGTAGAGTTCCGGCACGTCGCGGGCGGACGGGTCCGGCGACGGATCCAGTCCCCGCTCGAGGGATCGGCGCTGGCGCGCGAACTCGCATCTCGGGAACGGGAGGCACGAAGGTGATGTCCACAACTCGAACCGGTCTGCTGATTTGCGCTGGCGCGCTCGGCGTACTCGCCGCGGTCGGGGCAGCCCGCGCTCAGGTCGTCCTCTCGCCCGACACGGCGGTGGCGGTCACCGGCGGCGAGGTCCGGGGCGCCGCGTCGGAGCGCAATGCGGACATCGTCGCCTTCCAGGGCATTCCGTTCGCAGCCCCGCCGGTCGGCGACCTGCGCTGGGCACCGCCGGCCCCGGTCGTCCCCTGGAACGGCGTGCGCGACGCATCCCGACCCGGCGCCACCTGCGTGCAGAACGCCGGGATGCTCGGGGACGAGGCTCAGAGCGAGGACTGCCTGTTCCTGAACGTATGGGCGCCGCGGGAGACGACCGAGCCGCGTCCGGTGCTCTACTGGATCCACGGCGGCGGCTACACCGGCGGCTCCGGCTCGACCGACATCTACGACGGCACCGCCCTCGCCGTGGACGGCGCGGTGGTCGTCACGATCAACTACCGCCTCAACGTGTTCGGCTTCCTCGCGCACCCGGCGCTGTCGGCCGAGTCGCCGCATGGGGCGTCCGGCAACTACGGCGTGATGGACATGGTGGCGGGGCTCGAGTGGGTGCGCGACAACATCGCAACCTTCGGGGGCGACCCCGACCGCGTCACCATCTTCGGCGAATCGGCCGGGGGCGGCGCCGTGATGTCGGTGATGGTGGTGCCCCAGGCGGCTGGCCTGTTCCACGGGGCCATCGCCCAGAGCAACTGGATCAACGGATGGGACCGGCCGCTCGACGAGCCGGCCCGCGGGTGGGAGGCGGCCGAGACACAGGGCCTTCGCGTGGCCGAGGCGCTCGGTGCGACCGGCGGCGACGCGCTCGCCGCGATGCGGGCCGCGAGTGCGGCCGAGGTTCTGGAAGCCTCGAACGCCGACACGGGAAGCCCGTTCACCGGCCGCGGGAACGTCTGGGCCCCCAACGTCGACGGCTGGATCATTCCGGACGATCCGCTCGCCATGTACCGCACCGGGCGGCAGCACGACGTGCCGCTCATCACCGGCCTCAACGGGAACGAGGGGTCGCTGATGACGCTGGGCATGGACATCGCCGACGCGGAAGCGTTCGCCGCGCACGTGCGCGACGTCTATCCGGACCTCGCCCCCGAGCTGCTGGCGCACTACGACACGTCGTCGCCCGAGGCGGCGAAGGCGGCCATCGACAAGCTGATCCACGACCTCTACTTCGCCGGGCCGGTGCGCGCTCACGCCGAGGCGCACGCGGGGGTCTCGTCGTCGGCGTGGCTCTACCACTTCACGCACGTGCCGCCGACGCCCTGGGGCGAGTCGCTCGGCTCCCACCACGCGGCGGAGCTGGTCTACGTCTTCGGCAGCCTCACGCGGCCGGAGCGCGGAAGCGAGGCCCCGGCCGGCCTCACGACGCTCGGCGCCTACACCGACACCGACATGCGGCTGTCGGAGACCATGCGCGGCTACTGGGTGCAGTTCGCCGCCACCGGCGACCCGAACCGTGCGGACCTGCCGGCATGGCCGATGTTCACGCCGGAGAACGACGAGCACCTGGAGCTGAGCAGCGTCGTGGCGCCGGGCTCGGGCGTCGACGTGGCCGGCGCCGCGCTCTGGGAGGCGCGGGAGGACCGGCGCCGCGACTGAGGCGCCCCGAACCCATGTGCGACACACCGGCAACCGCGCTGCGATGAGCGACGCGCCGGGCGACGGGGGCGGGAAGCCGCCTTCGAGGCTCTACCGTGAGCTGGCGGACTGGTGGCCGCTGCTGTCGGCGCCGGCCGAGTACGTCGAGGAGGCGGCCTTCTACCAGCAGGCCCTGCTGGAGCACTGCCAGCGGCCGGCGGAGACGCTGCTCGAGCTCGGCAGCGGCGGCGGGAACAACGCCTCGCACCTCAAGGCGCGCTTCGACCTGACGCTCGTCGACCGCTCGCCCGACATGCTCCGGGTGAGCCGGGCGCTCAACCCGGAGTGCGAGCACGTCGAGGGCGACATGCGCAGCGTCCGCCTCGGGCGGCAGTTCGACTGCGTCTTCGTGCACGACGCCGTCGTCTACATGACGACGGAGGACGACCTCCGGCGGGCCATCGAGACGGCCTACGTGCACTGCCGGCCGGGCGGGGCCGCGCTCTTCGCGCCCGATCACGTGCGGGAGAACTTCCGTCCGCCCGTGACCGACTGCGGCGGCCACGACGGCGGCGGACGCGGCCTGCGCTACCTGGAATGGACCTGGGATCCCGATCCGGCGGACAACACCTACACCGTCGACTACGTGTACCTGTTGCGGGATCGCGACGGCTCCACCCGGGTGGAATGGGAACGGCACGTGGAGGCCGTGTTCGCCCGCGACGACTGGCTGCGCCTCGCGGCGGAGGCCGGCTTCGAGCCCACGGTCGTCCCCTTCGACCACTCCGAGCTCGAGCCGGGAACCTACGAGCTGTTCCTCTGCCGCAAGCCGTCCGAAGCGCCACCCTCCGGAGGGCCGTCGACCGGCTCATCTTGACCGGGGCGCGGTTCGGGCTCGGACGACCGGGCCTCACCCCCCGGAGGGCCGTCGACCGGCTCATCGTGACGGGGGCGCGGTTCGGACTCGGGCGGCGGAGCTTCACCCGCCGGGCGGTCATCGACCGTCGCGCTCGCTCGACGACGCCCTGGATCTGCGGGCTCTTCGTGAACGAGGCGCGGTTCCGACCCGGACGGCCGGGCCTCGCCCGCCGGCGGGCCGTCGACCGGCTCATCTTGACCGGGGCGCAGTTCGGACTCGGGCGGCGGGACCTCGGGTTCGCCGACGTCCCGCCACCGTGCCGCGGCCTCGTCCGGAAGCAGGTCGGGCGGACCCAGCTCCGTGGGGCCCGCACGGCCCGGGGTGATCGGCGGCGGCGGACCTGATTCATCGCGCCACGCAGGCTCCTCATCGCGCCGCGGAGCCGCCTCATGGCGCGACGCAGGCCCTTCATCGCGCGGCGCAGGTGCCTCGTCGCGCGGCGGCGCAGCGTGGTCGCGCTCCGCTCCCAGCAGCCCGAGCGCCCAGGCCGCCGGACGCGCGGTAAGCCCGGCCAGCACCACGGTGCCGGCGATCGTCAGGAAGACGAGCGCCCGCAGCGGCCCGCCCTCCCCTCCTCCCCCGGCGTCGAGCGTGGAGGCGACCATGGACACGACGACCGCGGCGACCAGCCCCCGCGGGGCCAGCCAGGCCAGAAACGCGCGCTCCCGGCCGTCGAGCCCGAGACCCGCGGTTGCGGCCAGCACCCCGAGCGGCCGCACGATCAGGACGAGCCCGGCGACGACGGCGAGACCTTCGGTGCCCAGCGCCCGGACGTCGCTCAGCGACACGTCCGCGGCCAGCAGCAGGACGAGGGGCCCCACGAGGACGACCGTCAGCGGATTGGTGAACGTGCGCAGCCCGGAATCGGCGAGGGGGCAGGTGTTGGCGAAGACGACGCCGGCCACGACGACCGCGGTGAGGCCGCTCTGCGGCACCAGGAGGTCGCACAGCTCGTAGGCGAGGACGACGGCCGTCAGCACCACGACGCTCTCGTAGCCGGCGGCGACGGCGATGCGGGCGCGGACCGCTCCGGCCAGCACCAGCCCGACCACGATGCCCGCCAGCAGGCCGAAGGCGATGCTGCCGGCGACCGCCACCGCCTCCGAGGCGAGCGCGCCGACGGCGGGGACGGTGACCGCCTGCAGCACGAGCGTGGCCAGCAGCGCGCCAATCGGGTCGAGGAGCACGGCCTCCGCCTCGAGCAGCGTCCGGGGACGCCTGCGGAGTCCGATTCCGTGGAGCAGCGGGCCGACCACCGTCTGCCCGGTGACGACCACCACGCTCCCGAAGAGGACCGCCGTGCGCCATTCCCATTCGAGCACGAACCGCGCGAGGATGGCCGCGCCGGCGAGGGTGCCCAGGGCGCCGGCGGACACGAGTCGCCAGATGGCGCTCTCCTGGCGCCGCAGGTGCTCGAGGTCGAGGTTCAACCCGCCCTGGAAGAGGACCACCGCCACGCCGAACTCCACGAGATGGACGAGCCCGCCGCCCAGCGCCGACGGGTCGACCCAGCCGGCCACCTCCGGACCGAGGGCCGCGCCCGCCGCGAGCAGCAGGACGATGCCCGGGAGGCGCACCTGGCTCGCCAGGGACTGGGCCACGGCGCCGGCCGCGAGGGCGATGGCGAGCGTCAGCGCGCTCGGCTGGAGGTCCACGTCGATCCCCGGGAACGGGAGCGCCGCCGCCCGTGCTCGGTTGGGGCCGGAGACGTTCGGGACGGCATCGAGGGCCGGGCCGCGGATGCGGAAGCGCTGTGGTCGATTCTACGCGATGGGTCGCGGACGACGGCGGCGGCGGACGGCGCGGGGGACGCGCGGGGACCCGGCGATGGCACCCGGGCGGGGCGGATTGGTAAGCTTCACGATGTTGGACCGCGCGGCGGGCGTGGTCGTCCGCGGGTCGAAGACGTAGCGGAAGGAGCGTGACGCAAGACATGGCAGAGCGAACTCACGTACGGACAGCCCGGCTGCGAGGCCTGCTCGCCGCGGCGGCGATTGTGGCCCTGACCGGCGGCGTGGCCGGCGACGCCGCGGCGCAGGACTGGACACAGTGGCGCGGACCGATGCGCGACGGCACGGTGACCGGCTTCAACGCACCGGCGACCTGGCCCGAGGGACTCACCCGACAGTGGTCCCGGGAGATCGGGCTCGGCTACGCGACGCCCCTGCTGCTCGGCGATCGCCTGTACCTGTTCACCCGCGAGGGGGACGACGAAGTGATGCAGGCTCTCGACGCCGCCACCGGCGAGACCCTCTGGCGCACCGCCTACTCCGCGGCGTTCGCGATGAGCCCGGCCACGAACCCGCACGGCGAGGGGCCGAAGTCGACCCCGGCGTATGCCGACGGCCGGCTCTTCACGCTCGGGATCAGCGGCATCGTCTCCGCCTTCGACGCGGAGACCGGCGAGCGCCTGTGGCACAAGCCCGCCGGCCCCGTCGAGCCGCTCTACCACACGGCGATGTCGCCCCTCGTGGTGGGCGACCTCGTCATCTTCCACGTCGGCGGTCACGACGCCGGCGCCCTGACCGCCTTCGACGCCGCCACCGGCGCCGTGCGCTGGGCGCTCGAGGGCGACGGCCCGGCCTACGGCTCTCCGCAGCTCTACGAGTTCGACGGCGCGCGGCAGGTAGTCACGTTGACGCAGACCCGCCACGTCGGCGTCTCCGTCGAGACCGGCGCCCTGCTCTGGGAGCGCCCCTTCGTGACGCCCTACGACACCACCTCCCAGACCCCGCTCCGCCACGGCGACATCGTGATCGAGACCGGCATGGAGATGGGAATCACCGGGTTCCGGGTGGTGCCGGCGTCGGGCGGCGGCTGGACGACGGAGGATGTCTGGCACACCGACGAGGTGACGCTGCACATGACCAACGGGGTCATCGCCGACGGCGTGCTGGTGGGCCTCTCCCAGCGGAACAGCGGCCAGTACTTCGGCCTCGACCTCGACACGGGCGAGGTGCTCTGGACGAGCCCCCCGAGGCAGGCGGAGAACGCGGCGATCCTGCGCTCCGGGGAGACCATCGTCTCGCTGCAGGACGACGCCCAGCTCCTCGTGCTGGGCAACGGACGCACGACGTTCGATCCGGTCGCCCGCTACGACGTGGCCGACAGCCCCACCTGGACCCAGCCGACCCTGGCGGGCAACCGGCTGTACGTCAAGGACGTCGACACGCTGACGCTCTGGACCGTGGAGTGATCGGCCCGTCGCTGCCAAGCCGGGGCCGCTCCCCGGCTTGGGCAGCGACGCGGCGGGAGGGCAGGCGGGACCGCCCGGCCCTCCGCACGAGCCTGAGCCCGGCGAGCGATGCCGCGGGCGGCTCGTCCGGCCTCGGATGACCGCGCGTGGTACGATGTCGAGGATGGATCCGGACTGGCTGACTCTCGGAGCGGTCGTAGCCGTCGGCGGCCTGCTGTGGCGAGCGCTTGGAACCCGTATCGATGATGTCGGCCGGCGCCTCGAAGCGCTGGCCAGCGACGTGAAGAGCGTCGATCGCCGGGTGGCCCGACTCGAAGGTTGGCTCGAACGAGACCGCATGGGTCCGGTCCCGGGCAGCCCCGCATCAAGCAGCACTCGTACCGCTTCCACTTCCTGAACCGCCGCTGCCCGCCGTCGAGCGGAACTCCCCCCGCAACACGTGCTTGCGAATCTTGCCGACGGCAGTCCGCGGCAACTCGGTGCGGAAGCGGACGAACTGCGGCACGCGGAAGCCGGCGAGCCGCTCCCGACACCAGGCAACCACGCCGTCCTCGGTCAGGGCCGCCGGGGATTCGCCGCCCTCCGCCGGCCGCGGCACGACGACCGCCACGATGGCTTCGTCGCGCATCGCGTCGGGCACGCCGATCACGGCGCAGTCGAACACGGCGGGATGCTCGCGGATCACGGCCTCCACCTCGCTGGCCGCGACGTTCTCGCCCGAGCGCTTGATCATGTCCTTCGCGCGGTCGACGAAGTGGAAGTACCCGTCCTCGTCCTGGCGAGCGTTGTCGCCGCTCCAGAGCCAGCCGTCGCGAAGGGTCTCGGCGGTGGCCTCCGGGTTCTTGTAGTAGCCCTTCATCAGCGAGAGTCCCGGCTCGCCGCGCACGACGATCTGCCCGACCGCACCCCTCGCGACCGACTCGCCGTTCTCGTCGACGAGGCGTGACGTGTAGCCGGCGGCCGGCAGCCCCATCGACATGTTGCGGCGCTCGCTGTCGAGAGGATTGATGATCGGCGGACCCATCGTCTCGGTCATGCCCCAGAGCTGCAGGAGCGGGGCGCCGAACCGCTCCTCCCACTCCGCGAGCTGGGCCGGCGTCACGCTCTGCGCGAAGAGGACGGCGCGGAGCCGGTTCTCCGCGAGCTCCGGGCGCCGCGGCTGGGCGAGCAGCATCCGGATCGGCGCCGCGAACAGGCTGGAGACCGTGCAGCCGTGGGCGATCGCCTGATCGAAGAACCGGCTGGCGCTGAAGCGCGCCATCAGCGCGACGCTCGCCCCGGCCACGAGGGCGCTCATCGTCGAGTAGTACTGCGCGTTGCCGTGGAACAGCGGCAGCACGACGAGGTGCCTGTCCTCCGGTGTCAGCTGCACCGCCCGGGCCACCGTCTCGCCGGCGCAGACGTAGTTGGCATGGGTCACGAGCACGCCCTTCGGGCGCGCCGTCGTGCCGGAGGTGTAGAGGATGGCGGCCTCGTCCGTGGGCGACGGCGCCTCTCCCCCGGGCGGCGTGTCGGGGCACTCCGCCATCCGCCGGCCGAAGTCGACCTCCGCCGACGGGGCCCCGGCGCCGCACACCAGCACTTCGCCGACCCCCGCGCAACGGGCGCGCACTTCGCGCGCTAGGTCGAACCGGGCGGCGTCCGCGAAGATGAGGCGGCTCTCGGAGTGACCGGCCAGGTACTCCAGCTCGGACGCCGACGACGCCGTGTTGACGGGAACGATGACGGCGCCGAGCTTCGCGGCGCCGAACCAGAGGGCGAGAAACTCCGGGCAGTTGGCGAGGAGCAGCGCGATGGTGTCGCCCCGGCCGACGCCGAGTCGACGGAGCAAGTGGGCGGCGCGGTTCGCATCGCGGTCGAACTCGCCGTACGTGCGCGCGGTGACGCCTCCGTCAAGGGCGTCGAAGACGACGAACGGCGCCGCGGGGATCTCGCGGGCCCGCGTCTCGAGCAGCGCAACCAGCGTCCGGATTCCGTCCCCGGCCGGCGGGGGAACGCGGTGTCCGGTGCTCAAGGGCAAGGCCTCGGTCCGCGCAGCAAGCGCCGTTCGTCAGGCGCAACCGGCGGCGAGGGCGAGCGCACGGCACACGCGGCGCATCTTGGCCTCGCTCAAGGAACCCACGTAGCGGTGCAGCAGGCGCTGCTCGACGGTCTGGACGTGGTCGAGGTTGATGGCGGAGTCGTGCTTGAGCCCTTCATCCACCCCGACCACCACCTCGCTCGGCAGTCCCCGAATCGTCGACGTTACCGGCGCCACCATCGCCGTGCGCAGAAGCGGCAGCGCCCGCTGGCGGGTCAGGACGACCACCGGCCGCCGCTTGTCGGGAGCGCCGAACCGATAGTGCCAGATTTCCCCTCGGCGAGGCCGCCCGCTCAGGGATCCGGCCATACGCCCTCGGCGGACCAGCCTTCGAGCTCGTCGTCGATGGAGGGGGTCCCGCCGTAACCTGCCTCGTATCGGCGATCGACCTCCTCGGCGTCCTTGCGTGCCAGGAAGTCGGCTGCCGCTTCCCGCAGCACGGCCGAGCGCCCTCGTTCGCGAACCCTCGGATGTCGATCGAGCCGCGCAAGAAGCGCCTCGTCGAACGTGACCTGTATGGGTCTCATACCCGTATCATGCCACATACCGCATGTTGGCAGCGCACAACAGCCACGACCGTGCGAATCTTCCGCCAAGGTTGCTCCACCCGGCCGGCTCGCTCCGATACGTGGACGTCACCCGGTCGCTGGACACGTGACGCTGCGCGAAGCGCGGGCTCGGCGGGAGGGCGCGTCAGTGGATCACTTCGCCTTCGACGGAGTCGTCGAGCATCTCCAGGTGGGGGATCTCGAGGGAGCGGACGCGGTTGATGGCGAGCACGAGCGCCTCGGCGCCGGCGCACGAGCCGCCCTTCGCCCGCAACTCGCGCAGCGTGGCGCGCAGAACGCGCAGCACCTGGGCCCGATCGAAGCGCTGCCCGGCGCAATGCTCGCAGAAGCTCATGATCGTGCTCGCCTCCCGAGCGGCCCGCGATGCCGCCGGCCGCCCTGCTGCACTAGCGTAGCCCATTTCCCGCCGGCCCCGCGCCCCGGCGCGCCCGGCCACCCTCCCGGCTCCGTGGCGCGGCACCGTACGTTCCGTTACCGCCGCCAACCCGTCGCAGGCTCCGGGTCGGCCCCAGCCCCACCGTCCCAGGAGC